>JAGQQW010000003.1 GCA_020426005.1 Planctomycetota bacterium
AAGGGGATCGCCGCGACGTCCGATGGCAGGCTCTGGTCGCTCGTCTACTTCGAGGACGGGTCTTGGAACGACAACATCGCGCTCAGCCCCAAGCGTGATCTCGCGCGACACATGTTGCTCTGCGCCTCGAACGACGCAGGACAGACGTGGTCGCGGGTCACCGAGGCACGCACGACGGGCGAAGCCTACGGTTCGCTCGTCGTCGACCCCGATGGTCGCACGCTGCACATCGCTTGGTACGCCTGGAACGGCAACAAGACTTCGGTCGGATGGTTCAACAGCGTGTTCTATGCCGCGTTCGATACGCGCACCGACACGTGGATCGGCAACGACACGATGCTCGTGCAGGGCTTCGATGAATCGAACCAGACGTTTTCGATACCCGATATCGCGATCACGGAATCGGGAGTCCTCGGTGTCGTCTTCGCGTGCGCACGAGGAGTTCCCAACGGTTGGGTCGGCGGAACGGGCGCTTGGCACAGTGGACTGCTCTGGAAGAAGGGCACCAACTGGAGCGCCCCGCACCGCATCAACGACGACAGCTCGGGCGTGCAGGCGAGCATCGTCGCGCACGGCGACGACTTCCACATGTGCTATCGCGTGACGACGGGCGGCTACGGCGTCGCGTATCGGCGCTTCGATACGGTCACTGCGAGCTTCGGTGCCGAGGGAGAACTCCCCGTGGTCCCGGATGCGAGCAATCCCAAGCGCAACGTCAGCACGCTGCACGCGAACAACGCGAGTCACGTCGCTGTCGACCGTGACGGCAACGTCACCGTGCTCTATGCGACGGGGACGAGTTCCTCAGGCGGAGGCAAGCTGTTCTATGTCTATCAGAAGGCCGGGAGCTACACGTTCAGCGCGCCGATGCAGATCGATGACGACTCCGCGATGGGCTGGGGGAACAGCACGTATCGCTTCTTCGAACTCGCACGCAGTTCGGGTGGTGGCTTGACGGCGGTCTACAGCAAGTTGACCGAGCAGAATCAGAACCTCTACATGCGTCTCTTGCAGCCGAGCGGGCCCGTGCCGCCCTACGGTCAGTCCGCGCTGACGCTGCAGGCTGGCACGGCGAAAGATCAGTTCCAGCAGCTGTCGGCCCACGCGGATCACCGCGGGAGCGCGGAGCAGTACGTGCAGCATTCGGACCTGCGCCCGTTCGCGACGTTCACCGGCGGGTCGGCACGCCTTTTCGGTCAACTCGCGGGTGTTGCCGTGCACCATGGTTCTTCGTGTGCCGGGAGCAAGACGTTCTTCCCGCGGCTGACTGCGGTGTCTCCGCCGGCGATCGGCATGACGTTGCAGATGGACCTCGCGCGCCATCCCGCGAACGGACCAGGTGTGCTCTTCCTCGGCTTCGACGATACGAAGTTGTTCGGTGCGATCCCGCTGCCGTTCGAGCTGGTGCCACTCGGGCTTCCGAAGTGCTACCTGACGCAGGACATTGCACTGTCGCTCGCCTACGCGACGAACGCGTCCGGTGAGTTGCGCGTACAGATCCCGATCCCCAACAACAGCAGCCTGGTCGGTGTGCCGCTCTACTGGCAGTCGTACGTCGTCGTCGCGGGTGCCAACGCGGGGAACGCGGTGTTGTCCAACGGCCTGTCGACGGTCGCGCGCTGAAGAACTGCGTTGCCGTGACGCGCGCGATCGTGCGGAGCGATCGGGGCATTCCGCATGGGCCCACGCGCGTTTGCAATCCGCGCAATTCGGGTCATCGTTACGCGCGCGGTGTTCCAGAGTATGCAACCGTGCATGCCTCGAGTCTCCGACCGCTTGCGCGTTCCCGTTTGGCTAGTCCTCTGCTGGACATTGGCCGGCTGCGTGACTCCGTCCGCTCGCTACGCGCAGATTCGGCTCGGCGCGGGCGTTCTCGGGGACTACGTGCAGGCTGTCTCCGGTCACGGTGTGATCGAGGAGGTTCGGACGCACGACGTCGGTCCGACGGCCGCCTTGGCAGTCGGCACGGAGTTCGATTCCTGGAGCTTCGAACTCGAGGCGGCGACGCGGCGCCACGAGCATGACGAGCTACGGACGAGGGGAATCAACGGTGGCGTGATCGATCTCGAGGGGCAAGTCACGATGCATACCCTTATGGCGAACGCGCTGTTCGAGATCGATACAGGAACGCCACTCCGTCCGTTCGTCGGGCTGGGCATCGGGACGACGTACCTGGACGTGCAGACGAGAACGTACGTTCCTAGCGAGCGCGACCTCGTGTTGGCAGCGCAAGGCCTCCTTGGCTTGTCCTGGAGATACTCCGAGGCGGTGTCGTTGGCGCTCACCTTCCGTCATCTCGACAACACCGTGACGAGCCTCAGGGGAGGGCGACGCGACTTCTACGACGAGTACGTGAGCGACAGCATCGAACTCGGACTCCGTGTGCGTTTTTGACTCGCCAGTGTGACTCAACGTTCGTCCACGTGGACGGACCCGCCCGAAAGGATCGTGCGTTCAGCGACGATGCGGCCCCGGTTCATGACCGTGACCGTGTGCGTCCCCGCAGGTAGATTGCGCACGAGTTGCGCGTGTTCGCGGGCGAGTGTTGACGCGCCTCCTTGGTAGACGATTCGCTTCTGAGTGTCGCGAACGACGAATCGTAGACCCTGCGCCCAGGACCACAGGCTCTGCGATTCGAGGGTCGATGCCGCTGGGGCGACCGTCACTCGTAGCAGCTCGAAGCGTACGATCGGCAGTTGGATCGTGAGCGGCGGTGAGCGCATTCCGATCGTGACTTCGACGGGGGCGAGCGATGCCTTGCGTTGCGGTTGCAATCGTCTGCCCCAGCGATCGAAGGCCGCGTGTTCGAACGGCTCGACGAGGACCTGATACTGGCCTGGTGCCAGACCGCGGAACGTGAAGCGTCCTGACGAGTCGCTGCGCGCGATCGTCAGGCGCTCGCGTGCGATGTCCTTGGCAAGGACCTGCACGGGTTCGGAGAGCCTGTCCTCGGTGCAGGTCACGATTCCCAAGAGTTCGGCACCCTCGCCGAGGTGGACTTCGATACGCCGCGACTCGGACAGGTGGACGCCCGTGCTCCGACAGCCGAACCCCTCGGCGGAGACGGTCACGTCCCACGTCCCGAGAGGCAGGTCGTCGAGGCGGACTTCCGGACCGGGGCTCAACGCTCGCTTCGTTTGATCACCGGAAGCGATTTCCACTCGCACGAGGCTTTCGATGCCCATGCCAGTGAGTATGTCGTCCACACGGACGGTGAGAGAGGCGCGAACGGCAGTGATGTCGAGTGTGTCGAGCACGACACGCAAGGTTCCCGAACTGGCGTCGATGGTCGCGAGGATCTTCCGGTGCTCCTTGGAGCCAGAGCGGGGATGTTCGACGAGGATGCCGCACGATTTCGGGACCCCGATCAGTCGCACCGCACCGCGATCATCCGTGATGCCTCGTCCGAGCGCGGGTGGCCTGGATGCTCCGTTCTCGAAATCGTGCAATGCGCCCGCTTCGAAAGCCTGCACCGAAGCGTTCGGAACGGGACGCTGACCGCGATCGACGACGGAGACGGCGAGGTCGACTGCCGGCGCGAGAGTGATCGTGAGGCCATCGACCGGACACTCGCAGTAGTGAGGTCGTCGAGCCTCGCGTTTCGTGGGTTGGAGTTGGATTCGGTGCGTCGCGAATCCCGGCGCATGCGCCTCGAGCGACATTGCACCTTGGATGTTGCTGTCCAACGCGAGCTCGAAGCGACCCTCGGCGTCCGAGATCGTACGGCCTGTTCCGATGTCGATCGTCGCACAAGCCACGGGCCGACGCATTGGATCCTGCACGATGCCGTGCCAGTGGCGAAAGGCATCGGAAGGCCACACGAGGTCCGGGACCACGACGGTGTCGTCGGGTTTCGTGATCACGGTCGCACTCGGCCTGCCGAGACCGAGCGTGACGGTGACGTCGCCGCCACTGGATGGACACGGGATGCCGTCCATCCGGTATGCACCCGCCGAGTCGGTGATGATGTCTCGCTCGACTTGCCATGGAGCAACATCCTCGGGCCGTCGAAGGCTCCACATCGCGGAGCCATGGCCCGTGTCGTGGCGCTGGAGGTCCAAGTCGGGGCCATCCTCGCACAGCGGTTGGGCCTTGGCTTCTGCCCAGACTCTTCGGCCAGCGAGCGGCGTGCCCGACTCGTCGACGACCCTGCCGCGCAAGCTTCCCGCTCGGTAGAGCGCGACCTTCAGCGCGTCGACACGTTCGGGGAAGCGCACGATCTGCCAGTGCGGCGCATACGCAGGCGCCCTGACCCACAGATAAGTCTCCGGTCGCTTCTTGTCGGCAACACTCGGAAGTCGTTCGAGTCGGAACCTACCGTCGGCTTCGGTCGACGTGGTCTCTGCGCACAGCGAAGGGGGACTCCGCTTCCCGTCTCTGTCGTAACTACTGCGGTAGTACCAGAGTTCGATCGTTGCGTTCTCCACGCCGTGGTCCGTCTCTGCATCGACGACCTTGCCGGTCACGATGCGCCCGTCGTCGACGACGATCACGACCTCTGGCATGCCCCAGTTCACGCGAACAGTCCGGAATGCCGGCAGCGCATCGGGTGCGAGCACTTCGACATACACCGTCCACGGGACAGCATCGAACTCGAAGCGTCCGTCGGCCGAGGTCGAGATGGTTGCGCCTGCACCCGGGGCGAGGAATGGGTTGGACCACCGAACGAGCGCATCGGCCACGGGGCTGTCATCCGTGCGTACGACGCGGCCCAGGAGTTTCGGTGAGCGTTCGAGAACCACGTCGTGCCCGCTCGACGGAGACCGCACTGGAAGATCCCTCGGCCGATAGCCAGGCAGGGAGAACGTCAAGGACGCGCGGGCATCGCGTTCCCACGAGATCGCGAATCTGCCGGTCTCATCGGTCACGAAGTCACCTAGAGGAGGATTGCGATCGCGACTCGCATGTGCATCCGCGTCGCCTCGTGCGCCAGACGGCCTTCGAGTCTCGATCTGCACGCCCGCCAGGGGAGTCCCAAGGGCGTCGCGCACGCGGCCTTCCACCATCGCGCTCGGCGCAGCATCCTCCTCGCTCGAAGGCGGCGTGATGCGCCCGGCGTCGTTCGAATCGGTCGAGACGGTCTGGAGGGGGGTCGATGGAGTCGTTTCGACGGTCGACGAGGGTACGCCTGGGTCTTCGGCCTTGCGGTCGCCGTTGCCTCGGAGCCACCAAACCAACAACGCGAGGACCAGGACACTGGCGATCGCAACGAAGACACGATTCCTCAGCTTCGGCATGGAGAGATCCGGTACGGGGACGGGTGCTGGGTTTCCTCAGCGCGGGTTTGGCAGCAGCCCCAGGAAGGGCTGATGGTGCAGGCATCCGACGTGGAGAGGCGAGGTGAGGAGTCCTTACACGAGCTCCACGCGCGGCGTGTCGAGCCAAAGACACCGATCCGCAGAGGCCGGAACATCGCTGGAACCCGAACCCTCCCTCGCGTCCCGTCGCGACCGTGGTACGCTCGGCACGACATGGGGGACCCCGCACGCAGTCGCGAACCGCGCGACGACCGCACGCAACCGCGCGTGATCTCGCTCTCGGACGTCAAGGATCGCGTCCAGAAGCAGCCGTTCTCGTACAAGATGTTCACGTGGGCGGCCTTCGTCTACCTGTGTGCCTCAGCGCTGCCGTGGAGTCCAGGTCAGAACGGCTGGAGCCACACGATGGTTCTCTTGATGTCGCTTTCGATCGCGTGTGGGCTCACGCTCCACGTGCTCGGCCTGCAGGGGATCGGACCCGGTGGCGGTAAGCGATTCTGGCGCCTGTATCGCTACGTCGTCGCGTTCCAGGCGTTCGTCTTCGTGCTGACGATCCTGACGAAGATCCCGCTGATCGGAAACTGGGACGTCGGCCTCGTGCTCGCGTGCTTCGCGCTGCCGACGATGTTCTACGCGGTGTATCGCATCCTCGATGAGCGCGGGTTGCTGCCGGTGAAGATCACGCGTTGAGCGGGGTTCCGTCCCATGGGGTGCAGCGGAGCTTCGTGGATCACCCGTGAGGATGCAGAGTGCTGACGCTCGTTTCGTTGGTTTGTCATGCGTTGGCTCTCTTGCTCGTCTTCACGATGCTTTGGCCACTGTTCTTCCTGCATTACGCTTGGCAGGTCCGGCGTGGTGTTGAGGAAGATCGTAGCTTTTGCATCATGCCAGTGCCATTCGTGCCCTTCCCGATCTTGCTCGTGCTCGTGGGGACGATGGCGCTTTCCGGCACGCGAGTTCTTGGATACTCGTGGTCGAGTGTCGCGTGGATCGGTGGTGTCGCCAGCGCTGGACCGATCGTCGTGATCGCGTTGGTCGTCCTCGTTGTGAAGACATTCTGCGGCGATCCTCCGGGAAGCGAGGGTGGATCCGCGACCGACAAGGAGATTGGCGATGACGGCGCCGATGCGGAGCATCGGTGACGATCGGAGGAGACGAGCGCGACGCTACTGCGAAGAACGTAGAGCCGAGGTGATCCATCGAGTTTCCGTGCGCACAGCGCGCCGTCTGATGAACGACGACGATCCTCCTGCGTTGGTGGCGCAATCATGAGTGGCGTTCGCGCGGAGGACGGTTGCAGATGGGGACATCGTGGTATTCACACCGCCTTTTCTGTCCTCCTCGTGGCGTGTCAGACAAACCCCGAAGTCCGCCGTTGGTCCACCGTGGACGCAGCGATGCACGACATCGCGCGCGAGCTCGAGCGGAATGCTGTAGCGGGGTCGCGCCGCGTGGTGGAGAGGGTGAAGAGCGTCCCGGACGATGTTCCCCCCGAGCATCCGGAGTACGAGTTCCGCGGCCTCGGGCACGGCGAGGACTGGGATGCCGAAGCGCTGCAGAGCTTCGTGGCCGAACTCGATCGTTGGCAGCTGCGAGGTCGAGGCTGGGAGATGCGGAACTACGCGACGTATTCCGGTGATTACAGAAGCTGGGCCTCCGTCTCGATTCCTGTGCACATCCGCCGCAAGGATGGCTACGGCGGCAGGGGAACACTCGCAGAGTTCTGTTTGCTGCGCCGCAATGCCGGCTGGGAACTCGTCCGCATCATGACTTTCTGAGCAGTGCGCAGCTGGCATGGCGTAACGTGAGCGCTCCAGGGATGGGTGCCCGGCATATCGCGACGTCGCTCCATCTCGTGGCCTTGCCGTCGCAACCCATGCGGCAAAGGTTGCGGTGCTCCGATGAATTCCAAGCGACTGCCACTCCTGCTCGTTGCAGGCCTCCTTGGCTTGCTCGGTCTCGTGCTTTTTCTCCAACACGGGACCGGAAGCGCGTCTCTGCCCGACGATAGGGGAGCTCTCGACCGCAAGAACAACAGAGCCGTGCTCGATTCGACTGCGACGATCGCTGTCGACGAAGTGAGTGTTCGCGTGTCCGCCGACTTCGGTGCGATCGTGACCGTCGTCGACGCCAGATCGAAGACGCCGATCGCAGGGGCTCGCGTGTGGTCCGCGAACGGTGTCCATGCGACCGATGACTCCGGTCGCACGCAGATCGGGGAAACCCTGACGGACGACACGGTTGCTGCTTGGGCGTCGGGGTACCAGGTCGCGTTCGCCTCGATCCATGCCTCGGAGCCCGTCGTCGTCGAGCTGGCGCACAGCCCTGACCTCACGATCGAAGTGTTCGACGAGCGCGGTGCGCCCGTCCTGGGTGCGATCGTGACGCTCACGTACGGGGGAGCGACAGCTTCCATGGGCACGGTTCCCTTGACCGTCGACCTCCGGGCGCAGGCGTCTTCGTATGCGCGCGAGCTGCGAACGGATGGCGCCGGCAAGGTCGTGTTCCGAGGCTTGTCGTCCGGGGATCACTTCGTGACCTGCCATGCGTTCGGATACTTGCCAGCGAAGGATGTGTTCGCCGAGATGTCGAACGGGATGACGTGGCCGGTCGGTTCCTCCAACGAGCCCCTTCGCATCGAGATGGCGCGCCTCTACGCGATCGTCGTCGGCGTGACCAACACCGCCTATGACGAGCGGCATCCGTGGCCGGTGAACTCGATGTCGCTGGGGGTGAAGCCACCGGTGGAGTTGGATGGCGATCTACCACCGGGACTCACCGCGAATGCGAGGACTTCCACAGAGAGTCTGTTGAGGCGACTCTCCCTCGAGTCGGGCGGTGCATCGTATTGGTGTTGCAATGTCTACCGCGCCGGCCGAGGAGTCTTGCCGCGATACGAAATGCAGTACGACTTGCATCTTCAGTCTGCGAATCCGCTCCATTGGAATGGCACGGCGGCGTGTGTGCCGCTCCTCGAGTTCTCGCACGACGACGCCGTCGCCCACACGATGCATCAGATCGAACCGCACGCCGATCTGCGCGTGAAGACGCCGTTTCCAATTTGGGCGAAGTCAGCAGCGCGTCGTCAGGTGACCGGGATCCGCCGCGTTCCAAAAGGCGGTGTCGCGACGTTCAGCCTCGTACCCGGGGACTACGTCCTGACTCCGGCGGATGCCTTTTGCCGGAAGCTCGAGAAGCGAGTCCACCTGCCCATGTCTGGCGCCACGGTGGACGCAACCGAGTTGTTCGCGGAGGTCGGGTCGATTCAGCTCCGGGTCGTGGACGCTGGCGGGCGACCGACGTCGAACTACTCGCTCTGGATTCGGCCAGCGAACGACTCGTTCAGCCCGCACATCGATGGCTCGACCGGCAAGACCGAGGTCGATCTCCTGGTGCGCGCCGGCGACTACTCCGTCCACGTGCAGGACGCCACGATGAAGGACTTGCGCGTGGTCAAGTTCCAGGTCGTGCCGGGGGTGAACGAACCGGTCGTCTTGCGCGCCACCAGATAGCCGTTCGCCGTACGTCTTGTGGAGTTTTTCGACACGGCGGCGTGCACGAAGGCGTGATCTCGATGCCCCGCTCCGCGATGAGGTTCAGGTCGAGGCGCATCGTCAGCCGATCCGTAGTGCATGAGAAGTTCCCACCGGATCGCGTGTTCGGCGAGCCTCGTGACCCTCGCGCTCGCCACGATCGCTTCCCCCGTTGCCCGTGCCCAGGACGTCCTCTGGTATTCGTTCGAAACGAACACCGGGACGACCGTCCGGAATCGCGCGCCGCTCGGCCCTTCGACGGCGACGATCGTCTCGACCAACAAGAACGGTTCGTACTTCCAGGGCATTCACGCCGACAACAAGCAGCAGCTGGATTACGCGCTCGCTTCGTTCGACGATTGGGATACGGCGACTCGCACCGCGAAGAACTACAACTACCTCGACACCGGCTGGACGGCAGCACACACCGGAAGCTGCACGATCGCGTTCTTCGTCCGATCGAAGATCGCGACGCAGCCCGGTGGTGCGCAGTATCTGTTCGGTGGTGACGACGGGTTCCGCTGCTTCACGGAAGGGCGGGCGAAGTCCGGCCTGTCCCTCGCGGGGTGGGGTGGTTTCGGCTACCTCGATCTCCCCATGGACCTGCGCATTCTGACGTGGGGGAAGTGGGTGCACGTCGCGATCGTGCTCGACGACAGCGCGCGGCTCGTGAAGTTCTACGTCGATGGGAAGGAAAAGGCGTCGCAGGTCCTCTACGGACCGATTTCCTTCGGCCCGCGCAAGAACGGCTTCCGCATCGGTGCGTATGACACGCTGCAATCGCCGAGCGTCTACAACGTCGACGACTTCCGATTCACGGCGCGTGCGCTGACCGAGAGTGAGATCGATGCGTGGCGCTACCAAAGCGGCGCGTTCGGAGCGGGGTGCAAAGCGACACTCGACGCGGTTTCCGGTGCCAAGCCGATCCTCGGTGGCGCCAACTACGAACTCGAGATTCGTGGTCAAGCCAACGCGGTCGCCGTCCTCGGGCTCGGCCTCTCGTCGACGAAGCTCGGAGCGATCGACCTCCCGTTGGACCTCGGACCGTTGATCGACAAGGACCTCGACGGGTGCAAGTGGTACACGAGTTCCGAGCTCATGATTCCGCTGCCGCTCGACGCTGCGGGCTATGCGAAGGTGCCCCTTCCGATGCCGACCGACCCGAATCTGTCGGGCTTGCCGCTGTGGTTCCAAGCGTTGGCGAGCTGGACCGACACCAACAACACGACGAAGTGGCAGACGACCAACGGCTGGCGGATCGTGTTCGTGCCCCGGTAGCGAGGGCCGGTCGTGCGACGAGTCGGGCTCGTAGAGACCAATCCCGCTGACACCGACGATCGGATAATGCTTTACAACGCAAAGTGGATTGCGCTAGCATTCGCGTCATGGTGGCTGCGACGAACTACAGCGCGGATTGGGCAAAGCACTTCGTGCACAACGCCGCGAGTCACCTCGAGCCCATCGCAGGCCAGCCGCTGCGCTGTCTCGAGATCGGAGTCTTCGAAGGTCGCAGTGCGCGATGGCTCTTCGAGAACGTGTTGACCCATCCAGCGTGCCGCTATGTCGGCATCGACGCATGGAACTGGGACGGTGCGGAGGCAAAGGCGCGTGCGAATCTCGCGCCGTTCCTCGATCGCACCGAGTTCGTAATCGGCGAATCACGAGACGTGCTCTGCAGTGCGTGTTGGCCGCAGAATTCCTTCGATCTCGTCTACATCGATGGCTGCCATCGGGCGCTCTCCGTGCTCACGGATTCGGTTCTCGCGTGGCGCTTGCTGAAGGTCGGTGGGGTCTGCATCTGGGACGATTACCGGTGGCGCAGTCGATTTTGGAAACGCAAGCGCAAGCCCAGGCATTTGCGACCGAAGGAAGCGCTTGACGCGTTCCTGATGGCGGTGACGGGAGACTACGAGCTCTTGTTCAAGAACTATCAGGTCGGTGTGCGGAAGCTGTCCGATCCGAAGTCGGCGAACGAGGACGCCGAATAGGAGCACGCGTGCGTTCCTCGTTTTGCTTTGCTACGTAGAGTGAGCGAGCGTTTCGGGTGCGATCTGGACTGGCCAGACGGAAGCCGCCTCGTGGCATTCGATCGCCGAGGTTGCCTTCGGGCTCGACGGGCGCCACGTTCACGGTGTGACCATCGACTGGAACCTCCTACGAGCGCTGCTCGGCGCTCGTCCACGGCCTCAGCTCCTCGCGTTCTTGGCCTTCGCGCTTGGCGTCGCGGCCACGACACGCGCGCAGAGCGACCCTGAACCCGAGCAGGAGCGCGTGTTCGATCCCGGCAAGAATCTCGGGCCCGATGGCACGACGGTCATCAAGCCGGAGCTGCCGGCCGAACTGCCCAACCCCGAGCGGTGGCGCTACACGCCGGGCGGGCGGATCAAGCCCGGATCGATCTTCGAGCGCTTTCTCGTCTCGACATGGATCACGCCGCTCTTCTTTCGCGAGGAGGACATCGGGTTCGGTGGAGGGGTCGCGTTCACCGACCTCGACTTCCGCAACCAGGACTGGCAGGAGTTCGCGAACATCGTCGCGACCGCGTCGGCCGAGGGACAACAAACGTATTCGTTCGCGTGGCGGCGCTGGCTCGAGCACCAGACGGTTCCCGAAGGCGGCATCATTCGGGACGAGCGCAGCACGCTGTCGGCCGGGTTCGAGTATTCGCGGACGTTGACGCGGCGCTTCTTCGGCTTCGACAGCAAAACGCGTGCGGCGGACGAGACGAGCTACACGGAAGAACTCGCTCGACTGCGCGTCGCGCTGCTTCGCAGCTTCCCGGATCCGGGGGACGATTGGATCTACGGTCTTCGTGCGCGCGTCGAGCACCACGGTCTCGAACGTGGTCAGGTCGAACGCGTGCCGAGCACGAACGACGTCTACCCGAGGATCTTTCGCGAGGGTGACGGCGTGCAGCAGCTCTGGGTCGGTTCCGGCATCGCATACGATTCGCGCGACAGCCTCGCGAACCCCTACGAAGGGCTGCGTGTCGGGCTCAACGTCGATGCGGCCGGCCTGCAGAGCGGTTTCGATCCGGGCATGATCGTGTCGCTCGACGCGAGCACGGCGCTCCGCGTGCCTCCTCTGTTCCACGACGGTGGCAGTGACGACGAGGACAATCCGCCGACCGACGTCGTCGCGATCGGCGCATTCGGCCGTGCGACGTACGGCGAGTTGCCGTGGTATTCGCTCCCCACGCTGGGCGGCGAAGAAACGTTGCGCGGCTACATCCAGCGGCGGTTCACCGGCAAGGCCGTCGTGCACGGATCCGCCGAGTATCGCTTCGCGATCATCCCACGCGGCGTGCGCATCACCGACACGATCCGCATCGAGCGCATCGGCGCGGCGCTGTTCTACGACTTCGGCACGGTCGCTTCGAACGTCGGGCGCCTCGGCAACGGGCGCTTTCTCGGAAGCTACGGTCTCGGCCTTCGGATCGGCTTCCAACGCGAAGCGGTCTTCCGCGTCGACTTCGGCATTTCGGACGAGGATCGACTGCTCACGATCGCGTTCGGGAACACGTTCTGAGCCCCATGTGTGCCTGCGAACTCGTGCCCTGCGGTGCTGGACGACTTCGATGAGCGTGGATCGAGCGCGTCTGCGATTCGTCGAGGTCGTACGCGAGCAGTTTCTCGGCCTCGCTGCAATCGGCTACGAAGAAGCGGAAGCCTCCGAACTCGAAGTTCGATTCCGCAACGAAGAGTTCGGTGTCGATGTGAAGCTATGCCACGAAACCCTATCGTATGAAGTGTACTGCACTGTCGAGTGGGAACAGTACGCGTGTACGCCGGCGGACCTTCTGCGGGTGTCGGATCCCGAGGCAGCCAAGCGCTATCGAGATCCCAGCGGACACACACCGGAGAGCGTCCAGCTCGCTGTCGCCGAGGTCGCGCGTATCGTCGTGGCGCACGGCACACGTGCGTTGCGCGGCGATCCTGGCTTCTTCGCGCGAGCTGCGGTGCTGCGTGCCGAAGCCGCCGATGTATGGTACAGGCAGCAGCGCGCGGTGGAGATTCGCCGAATGGCTTTCGCTGCGTTTCGCGAGCGGCGCTACTGCGAATGCATTGACCTGTACGAACAGATCGTCGACATGCTCAGTCCAGCCGAGATGGCGAAGCTGCACTACGCGCGCCGGCGCGTGTGAGCTCGGTCAGCACGTATTCACCGTGCGTGTCGTTGTCGCTTGCGCTTTTGTTCCTCATCGCATGCCCGAGTGACCGTGACGTGCTTGGCGAGTGCTTCCTGTAGCCGCAACATGGCCTCGTAGGCTGGTGCATGCGATGTATCGATGGCCTCGGTGGCGAGATCCCGTTCTTCGAGAGGATCGGCCACGGTGTCGTAGAACCTGCCATCCGCATAGAGCTTGAACCGCTGGTCCCGCACGTGTTGGGACGCCTTGGCGCGCACCCCGTTGCGCTCGTACCAGCAGTAGATGTGGTCCTTGGCCGGTCTGCGCGTCTTGCCCCGGAATACCGGCGCGAGACTGATGCCGTCGATCCGTGGTGCTGGATCGGGTGGAAGCGAGACTCCCGCAACATCGAGCAGCGTCGGGAATACGTCGGCGAGATCGACCAACGCGTCGCTCGCCGTCTTCGGCTCGATGACGGCCGGCCAGCTCGCGACGAAACCGACGTGCGTGCCGTTGTCCTTCGGGCTGCCCTTGCCGCCGCGATAGTCGCGGCCACGAAAGCGGGACGTGATACTCGTGTAGGTGCCGTTGTCGCCGGTGAAGATCACGAGCGTGTCGTCGCGAATCCCCAGCGCTTCGAGCTTGTCCACGATGCGCCCGACCATCTTGTCCGTGTAGCGCACCATGGCGTCCCAATACTTCGGCTCCCGGAAGCCGCCGGGTTCGTCCTTCGCGTCGCGCCACATCTTCGGATCCCAGTCGGGATGATCCGGTGTCGGCACGAACGGCCAGTGCGCGGCGATCATCGGATAGTAGACGAGGAACGGTCCGTTCTTCGGATCGCGGTGCTTCTCGAGGAAGTCGCAGATGTAGTCGCAGACGATGTCCGGTCCGAACTGTCCCTCCTTGAAGTCCTTCTCGACGCCGTCGATCTCGAGCCCGGGATTGGGATAGCGACTCGGCCGACGGGTGAGCTGCCACAGGCAGTAGTGGTCGAAGCCGAACTTGCGCGGGCCATCGAAGCCGCCTTCGAGCTGCCACTTGCCGGCGATGCACGTCGCGTAGCCTGCTTCTTTCAGCACACTCGCGAACGTCCGAGCCGCGGGATCGAGCAGACCGAAGCGGATGTAGTTGCGGTTGTTGTAGATGCCGGTCATCAGCTGCACGCGCGATGGCGTGCAGATCGGTTGCGCATGCGCATGGTCGAAGCGCATGCCACTCGCCGCGAGCCGATCGATGTTGGGCGTCGCGTAGACCTTGCTGCCGTAGCAGCCGAGGTTCTCGTAGCCGAGGTCGTCGGCCATGATGAGGACGATGTTCGGCGGCCTGGCCTTGTCCGCACCGACCGCATCGTCCGTGCGTGACTGGAAGCCGGGCAGGATGCACGGCGCCAGGAGGAGCGCTCGAAGATGTCGAGCGATCGGGACCGCGTCCGTCATCGCACGAGTTGCACCGACGTCGGTGCTGCGATCGCACGCACACCGAGCGGCCAGCCTGGCTCGAACGTGACTGCGGCGAACCAGAAGCGCCAGCCGATGAAGATTGGTTCGTTGGGGAACGAGAACGTTGCGCTCGCCTTGCCGGACGCGTCGGTGCGTCCGACGTTGCCCGTGTAGAAGCCGGGCAGCGGCGTCGTCGAGAGCCAGAAGATCGGGTCTGCTGCGAGCGCGAGGCTACGCGGACCGATCGGAATCGCGGGTGACGAGCCGAGGGCCATCGGCATCCAGTAGTCGCGATTCGGTTCGCCGGCGTCGAGATCGATGCTCGCCGTGCGACCGACGGGGAGCGTCGCGGGAGCGGTGACCGAGATCGCGGGCAGCGTTGGCACGAGCACCGGATCCAGACTCGACGTCGTGCCGAAGCGCGGCGCCGTGACCGACAGCGGCGCACTGTCGTGACTGGGTGCGGCACACGTGATGGAGCGTGCGCCCTCGGGAGCCCACAGGTGCAAGCGTCCCGAACTCGCTGTGCGCGTCGTTTCTCCGAACGAGAACGCGAAGTCCTGGACGGCGATCGTCGCCTCGAGGGGAGCCGCGCTTCGCAACGACGTCACGTGCCCTCGGAACGAAGGTGTCCACGTCAAGAACTCGCGCACGGCAGGCCAGACCCGGATCTCTTCGGTCACGGTCGATGTGAACGGCGGCTGGAACGCGGTGCCGACTTCGACGAGGAAGCTCATCGTGCCGTTCTCCGCCCAATGCCACTCGGGTGCCTCGCCGGACGCGGACGGCGTGCGCGTGTTGTAGCCCGTCGCCTGCGCGAGGCGGTCCCGATACAGGTTGTGGAAGGCGAGCAGCTTGGAGCCGGGATAGCTGCTCGACGTGCATGGACTGTAGGTGTCGAGCACATCCTGCCCGTAGCTGTGGAAGTCGAGGTACTTCTCGAAGCGCAGCTTCCGCGCGAACGCCATCATCGTCTGCGTTTCGGGTTCGCTCGCGGGAGATGGTCCCATGTACGTCTGTGACGTCGCGTTGCTCGACGCACCGCAAGCTCCCCAGCGGAACGGATAGTTGCGGTTGAGATCGACGCCGCGCGCGACCCCGTTGACGACGCGGCGGTTCTTGCGCCAGTAGTTGTCGATGTTCCAGACGGCTTCGACGCCGTCCGGATTGACGGTCGGAACGAACCACAGCGCGCCTTCGCGCACGACCTTCTGGAGCGTCGGGTCGGTTGCTTGCCCTTCGAGCACCCGCTGCGCCGCGCGCAGGACCATGTACGGCGAGTTGAGTTCGCGGGCATGGTGTTGCCCGGCGATCAGAGCCTGCGGTTCGTCCTCTTCGACGGCGACGTTCGTCGAGACTTTGAGCGCCCAGATCGTGCGGTTCTCGTGCGTCTTGGCGGTCTGTGTGAATGCCTGGAGATCGATGCGCTTCGCGATCGCGGGGTACTTCTGCTCGAGCGCGAGCAGCTCGGCTTCGATCTCGCTCGTCGTGAAGTAGTTGCCGTCCGGTGGACTCGACGGGCTCGCGGCCGCGCGCTCGCGCACGATGTCGGCGAACGGACGCCCGCGCTCCATGAGCCGAGCCGCGGGAAAGGCGCGGAGCAGGCGCGCCTCTTCTTCTCCATGCGCAACGACGCGGTAGACGCCGTTGCGCGTGTGTGCGAGAGCCTGCACGTGTCCGCTGCAGCAGCCCAGCACGTCGAAACTCTCGAGAAGCGCGAGGCTCCGTGCGTCGTCGTTCGTACGGATTTCGTAGACGCCGCTCGTCTGCGATGTGTGGACGGCCTGCTGTGACAAGAGCGCGGAGGCGGAGGCGAGAACGAGAGCCGCGAGACGCGCGAGGGGATTCCGCATGAGAAGGGAGAGCGTCGAGAAGTCGAAGGAGGACGGGAGAGGCATGCCGGCATTGGCTCGCCGGCAGTCGGTCGAAGAGCACTCGATCTTAGCAGCATGCGGAACGACGCGAACATGCACCGACCACGTGCAACGCGCCGCTCGCATCGAGCCCTCGAGTCGTGGCAGGAAGCCCGCTCAGCCGCGACGCCGCACGACGTTCGTGCCGCTCGCTTTGCTTGCCGAGGAGGGCTCGGCATTCGCGTCACCTCGAGCCGCGCCCGTCTTCTTCGCGTCGCCGTTCGTCGCTTCGACGGGCTGCATCCCTTCCGGTCGTGTGCGCGTCGCGTTGCGCCCGACCGAGTCCCGGCAGAGGAGGTTCGGCAGATTGGCGACCCCGAGCGCGACGGTCGCGATCACGGTCGACGTGTGTCGTTGGTATTCCGGAATCGCGACGTCGTACGTGTCCCACTGGCTGTGCCACGTGTACTGGAAGTAGTCGCTCTTCCCACGCAGGCCCCAAGACCAAGCAGGAATGTCAGCCGTCAAGAAGCTCGCGTGATCGCTGCCACCTCCGCCGCGTCCGCCGCCGCCGATCGACTTGAGCTTGCCGAGCCGGAAGACTTCGCCGGAGTAGTCGGGTTCGGGAGACTTCAACGCGGCGAGCGGTGCGCACACGCGTTCCATGTCGTCGTACATGTCGACCGGCACCCCGAGCGAGTTGGCCCAGTTCGTGCCGGTGTCGTGATTGAAGACACCCGAGACCTTCGCGAGTTCCGAACGATGCTTGGCGACGTAGGCGCGCGAACCCAGCAGACCCTGCTCTTCGCCACCCCACAGGATGAAGCGAATCGTGCGCTTCGGCTTCGCGCCGACCGCGCTCAGGATGCGTGCCGCTTCCATCGTGCTGGTCGCGCCCGTACCGTTGTCGGTCGTGCCGGTCGCTTGGTGCCACGAGTCGAGGTGTCCGCAGACGATGACCATCTCGTCGGGTTTCTCGGTGCCCTTCAGGTCGGCGATCACGTTGTTGAGGACGACCTTCTCGCGACGAAACCGGTTACGGATGTCGAACTGCAAGTCGACGTCCTTGCCCGCCTTGACCATGTCGTCGATGTGATCCCATTGATCCTTGCGCACACAGATCAAGGGCAGCGTCGGGATCTTCGAGTTGGCCTTGAGCGCCATGTTGCGATCGCCGAACACGCGCATGCGGTTCGGATACTTCGCATCCCCCGTCGAGCTGTAGACGATGCCGGCGGCTCCCTCCGTTTCGGCGAAGAGCTGCAAGTGCTGCCATGCGAGTCGCGCATCCGTGGAGCGACGCGAAGGTTGGCGCGCGAGGATCCACTTGCCCTCGACCTTGCCCGTGAGCGCCTCGACCGCGTCGATCGTGACGTCCTCGATACGGACGGCTTTTGCCGTGACGGCGCCGCGCGTGCCGGCAGTCCATGCTTCGGTCGCGATCTGGAGTTCGATGTTCTCGGGTGCGAGCAAGCGACCCGACCACGGACCGCGGTTGAAGACGAACTCCCAGGTCTCCCAAGGTTCGAGGCGAGCCTCGAGGCCCATCTTCTCGAACTCGCTCTTGGCCCATTTGCAGGCCAAGGTGAAGTTGTCCGATCCGGTCAAGCGCTCGCCGATCGAGTTGGTCAGCGTGTCGAGGTAGTCCATGACCTTGGAGTGCTCGAGGCCCTCCTCGGCGATGGCCGCGTAGATCGCGGGGATCGCGGGTTTGGCCTCGCGATTCGGCGCGACTTCACCGGCCTGCGCGACGAGGCCCGTGGGGGCCCCGAGGGTCAGGCTCGCGAACGCGAGAAAAAGACATCGGGAAGAAAGGAGGCTTTGAGGCTGCCGCCGCCAGGGAGTGTTTGCCTGCATGGTCCGCTCGGGGCCGAAGACCGGTTCACGATTTACGAAGAAGGCCTTTATACGGGACGATCCGGGGGGCGTGAGAGTGGATGTCTGGCCCGAAGTGAGCGAAACTCCGCGCCATGAACGAACACACTTCCCGTATGCCTTCGCTCCGTCCGGAAGCCGGAGCCGTTTCTCTCGCTGCCATCGCCCTCGTGCTCCTCGGCGCCGGCTCGCTCTTGTCGACCTCGCTCTTCTCGTCGGGTTCGCCGACGACACCCGTGGCGAACGTCGCGTCGGTCGCTCAGGACGGGGATCAGGACGAGCACGAAGGGAAGGAAGGTCGCGAACACGACGAGGATGACGACGAGGGCTCGCTCGGCCAGCACATGAAGGCGATCGGCCGTGCGCAGAAGGGCATCGGCGGTGTGCTCAAGACGCTCGGCGCGGACAGCGATGCCAGCGACTACGCTCGCGCGATCGATCTCACGCGCGAAGCCCAGATGCACGTCCTCGCCGCCAAGAACGACGACCCTGCCAAGATGGCCAAGATGCCCGAAGGCGATCGCATGAAGTTCGCGATCGAGTACCGCAAGGCGATGAAGGGTTTCCTGAACGGTTGGCTCGACCTCGAGATCGCGCTGATGGAACACGACGTCGACGCTGCGCAGAAGGCGTTCAAGGCCGTTGGCGGCATGAAGAAGCAGGGCCACGACGCATTCAAGGCCAAGAAGGAGCGCGGTGCAGGCGGTGGCCGGGGCGGTCGCGGCCGCTGATCGATGCGTCTCGTCGCGAGCGATCGCGTCCATGTGCGCGTGCCGAGCATCTGCGCATGGGCCGTGATCGCCGGACTGCTCGCCGGTTGTTCGCGAACCGGTGGAACGACGGAGGTGTCGCCATCGGAGAATGCGTCGCCGCGGACAACCGAGCGACCCTCGACGTATGAAGCGACGTTTCCGGGGCCGACGAAGAAGGGTCTCGAGCGCGTGCCCACCGACGCGGGGGTTCTCGAGACTCACTCCGAAACGTACGCAGGACCACAGGGCAGCTGCAACGTGATGTGGACGGACTACCCGGACGCATGGGTCCGTCGCAAGACTCCGCGGGGGCTGCTCCTCGGTGCCGCGGATGGCGCAGCCCGTGCTTCACGGGCGACCATCGAGTCGAAGCGCGAGACGACCTTCGATGGTCATGCCGCCCTGGAGTTCGTCGCGAAGGATCCGAACGAGGATGCGGTCTATCGCAGTCGGGCCGTGCTTGCGGGTAACCGCCTGTTCTTGCTCAGCGTGATCGGCACGCAGCAAGGCGTCGACTCGGCGCCGTTCGTCGCGTTCGAGCGCAGCTTTCGGTTGCGTCCAGCTCGCTGAGAGCGTTCGTCACTCGCGAACGTCGTCGCGGTGTCGCTTCTCAGGACGCACCTTGCTCCGTGCACCGCGACCGCTCCCGCGCGTGCGGGACGCGCGGCGATAGCCGGCGCGAGGGCGCGGTTCGGCCCCGGACATGGAGTCCTCGACGGAGTCCTTCGCGGCCTTGCGGCGTGCTTCGCGCGCTTCCTTGGGCGGATGCTCGGGGATCAGGCATTGTTTGCCGCGGCCGATGAGGTCCTTGCGCCCGTGGTCGATCAGCGCCTTGCGGACGACGAACCAGTTCTCGGGCGCGAAGAACTGCAAGAGCGCGCGCTGCACCTTGCGGTCGCGGAGTTTGGTCACCGTGTCGACCGGTTCCATCGTCATCGGATCGAGGCCGGTGAAGTACATGCACGTCGCGATGTCCATCGGCGCTGGGATGAAGTCCTGAACCTGGCGCGGCTTGTAGCCGTGCTCCTTGAGGAAGATCGCGAGTTCGATCATGTCCTCGGTCGTGCTGCCGGGGTGGCTCGCGATGAAGTAGGGGACGAGGTATTGATCCTTGCCTGCGCGCTGCGAGGCCTCGCGGAACGCCTCGTCGAACTCCTCGAAGGTCTTCTGCGCCGGCTTCTTCATCTTGGTCAGCACGCGGTCGCTGACGTGTTCGGGCGCGACCTTGAGGTGCCCGCCGACGTGATGCTGGACGAGTTCGTCGAGGTAGCGCTCCTCGCCGCGTGCGAGGTCCATGCGAATTCCCGAGGCGATGTGCACGCGCTCGATCCCTGGGATCGCACGGGCCTTCTGCATCAAGCGAACCGTCGGTGCGTGGCTCGTGTCGAGCAGCTTGCACACGGTCGGATGCACGCACGAGAGGCGCCTACAGATCGCTTCGACCTCGGGCTTCGTGCACTTCATCTGCCACATGTTGGCCGTCGGACCGCCGAGGTCGGAGACGTGCCCCTTGAAGTCCGGGTCCTTCGCGACCTGCTCGAGTTCGCGCAGGATCGAACCTTCGGTTCGGCTCTGGATCGCGCGGCCTTGGTGCATCGTGATCGAGCAGAAGGTGCAGCCACCGAAGCACCCGCGCATGATCTGCACCGAGTCCTTGATCGTCGTCCACGCGGGAATCGGGTCGTGATACCGCGGATGCGGACGCCTGGTGTACGGCAGCTCGTGGCACGCGTCGAGTTCACACGGTGAGAGCGGCAGATCCGGCGGATTGATCACGACGCGGCGAGCGCCGTGCTCCTGCACGAGTCGTCGACCGCTCCATGGATTGGTTTCGTGATGCAGTAGGCGCGTCATGTCGGCGAAGGCGCGCATGTCGTGCTGCACGAGCTCGTAACTCGGCAGCATCACATCCCGTCCGTCACTGCGTTGCAGGTCGTAGGTCGGGAGTGCGAGTTCTTCGTTCTTGCCGAGCAGGTAGGCGACGCTGCGCAACGAGCGAAGGTCGTGCACCGATGCACCGCCGTCGAGCCTTCGCGCGATCTCGACGATCGTGCGTTCGCCCATGCCGTAGGCGAGGAGGTCTGCCTTGCTCGAGACGAGCATCGAGGGGCGCACGGTCTCCGACCAATAGTCGAAGTGTGCGATGCGCCGCAGACTCGCTTCGACACCGCCGATCACGACGGGTACGTCCTTGCATGCTTCGCGACATCGCTGCGCGTAGACCGGCGTCGGTCGATCGGGTCTGAGGCCGATCGCACCACCCGGCGAATAGGCGTCCGCGTTGCGACGCTTCTTGTTCGCCGTGTAGTGATTGATCATCGAGTCCATGTTCCCGGCACTGACGGCCCAGAAGAGGCGCGGCGGTCCGAGCTCGGTCCATGCGTCCTTCGAGCGCCAGTCGGGCTGCGCGAGGATCGCGACGCGGAAGCCCTCGCGCTCGAGCACACGGCCGAGGATCGCCATCGCGAACGACGGATGATCGACGTAGGCGTCGCCGGTCACGAACACGATGTCGGCGCGATCCCAACCCAGCGCGTCCATCTCGGCGCGCGTCGTCGGAAGCCATGCGGAAGGGTCGGAACTGCTCGTACTCATGTCGTGGGAACTCGCCGAGTTTCACTCTCACCGGTTTTCGAGTTCCAGGGATCGCGCTGCGCCTGACAGGGGCTCAGTTGATCTTCATCACCGGCGAGTAGAAGAAGCCGACGCTCATCGCACCACTCGTTTGGTTCACGTAGCGCGCGAGGAAGTTGCTCTGGAAGCCCTGTCCCTTGGGCGGGTTGTCGAGGATGCGGATCGACCAGGCGTCCTGGGACAGGATCCAGTCCCCGGTCGTCGAGTCGGCCGCGAACCCCTGGAAGTAGAGGTGCGTGTCAGCAAGGGAAGGGTTGTTGGGCAGCATGATTGCCGGACTCGCGGGAAGCACGAGCAGCGGATCGATCGCGAGCGAACAACCCGGATGCGATGCGCCGATCGGGAGCGGCAGCGGAATGCTTCCGAAGGTCTTGTTGGTCGCGCCTAGGAAGAGCAACTGGATGTCCAGTTTGCCTGTTCCACCGAGGACCGGCGTCGACTTCACGTCGATCTGTCCACCGAGAACTCCTGTCGATCGAGTCAGAGAAATCGAGTGTGAGTCGCCGCGCGAGTTCGTGCACGACGTGTCTCGGAAAACCCGTGTCACGAGCGATGCCGGGGACACCGGGTAGCTGACCGCGTCGATGTTGTAGCGCGAAAAGACATAGTTGCTCGAGTTGGCTTGCCAGTCGATGAGCAGGTTGCCTTGGTTCTGCACGAAGAAGAACGGCGCCGTGAACGCGACCGAGATCGTCCACGGATTCGGCAGCGGATACTGCACCGTGAATGCCGGCAGGTTGAGCGTGCCGTTGTAGACCTGCGTGCCCGTGCTCGAGCCGATGTTCGTGGCCCACGTCGTCGACATCTGAGCCGCGTTGACCGGCACTTGGTACAGCGTCAGCTGAAGGGGCACGCTCGTTGCGGCGAAACTGCTCGTCGTTCCGCCGCCATCGGGCCGGAAGGACAGGTTGTTGATGACGCGAAGCGATCCTAGCTCGGTTGCATCGACGATCATCTGCATGCGAGCCTGGGTGTAGCTGAGCGGATAGGCGTGGATCGAGTTGCCTTCGCGCGTGTCCGCGAAGCTCGGCACCACGATGGCTTGCTGCGCGTGCAGGAGAGCTCCGGTCATGAGCATGGCCAGGACAGGGAGGGCGAGTCGTTTGGCAGTCGAGTCTCGGTATCGCATGGGGGAGACGATACCGCTCCAGCGGGCTGGATGCCGTATCGCGTGGCCCCGCGGCGCGGAAACTGAGGCGCGCGGAGCAGAAACCGGGGCGCCCGGGCTCGCGCCGTGGAGCAGGTGCGAGGAAAGGCGCGAAGCCGCCGTTGTTCCTCGCCCTCCGATGAGCTAAGGCTGGCCCTTTCGAACATTCGAACGAAAGGCGACGCCATGTACACACTTCCCGATCTGCCGTACTCGAAGGACGCTCTCGACAGCTACCTCAGCTCCGAAATCCTCGAACTCCATCACGACAAGCACCACGCAGGCTACGTCTCGGGTGCGAATGCGGCGCTCGAGGCTCTCGCCGAGGCCCGCAGCAAGGGCGACTTCAAGGCGGTCAAGGCACATTCGCGCGCCCTCGCCTTCCATGGGTCGGGCCACGTGCTTCACACGCTCTACTGGAACTCGATGAGCCCGAACGGTGGCGGCGATCCGACCGGAGAGCTCAAGACCGAACTCGAGAAGAGCTTCGGGTCGATCGACGGCTTCCGCGGACACTTCAAGGCCGCAACCGCGCAAGCGGAGGCCAGCGGATGGGGGATCCTCGCCTATGAGCCTCTCGCCGATCGCTGCGTCGTGCTCGCCGCCGAAGTGCACCAGCAAATGGGTGTGCAGGGAAGCATCCCGCTGCTCGTTTGCGACGTGTGGGAACACGCCTACTACCTGCGGTATCAGAATCGCCGCCCTGACTACGTCAACGGCTTCTTCGACGTGATTCACTGGGACTACGCGGCCAAGCGACTCGCCGCAGCCAAGGCGCTCGCGGGCGCTTGATCGCGGTGCGATTCCGGCCGGCGCCCTCTTACTTCGATGGCGCGCCGAGCCCGCGGCGATAGGCAATGTCTCGATCCGCGAGCGTGTCATCGCGTGCGATGCGGCGTCGCAAGTCTTCGAGTCGTTCGGCCGACGCACAAAACTCGGCAGGAACGATCAAGACCGAACGGCTTTCAGGTAGGGACCGCAGCACGTCGTTGACGTCCCCGTCGTCGCCGCCCGTGGCGATGCGCACCTGCCGACCGAGTTTCGCTTCGCGAAGGGCGAGGGCCTGCCACGCTGCGCGTTCCTGATCGTCTGTCTGTTCGGGCATGACCAGGACGGTCGTTCCGCCGAACGGGTCGGTGCTCTTCGGCACGCGGCCGAACAACTCGGCGATCGAGAGAGCGGGTGCGATTTCGTTCTCGTCGATCCGCAGCGGGCCGTAGTCGAGAACGAACATCTCTGTGCCCGCCTTGGCCGCGCCTGGCGTCGAGACAACGGTCGTCGCGACCTCCGGGTGCTCCCGTGCGATGCGAGCGAGATAGCTGCGTGTCCACGACCGTCGTCGCGGATCACCCTCGAGCGGGCGCGTGATCAGACTGCGTTCGCTCGTGACGACGTTCGTGTCTGGTTTCGCGCTGACGATTCCGAGCGCGGACGACAGCGCATGCGTGATCGAAGCCCCCTCGGGATCGCTCGGCGCGTCGACGACCGCGGTTTCGATCCCGATCTCGTGATCGAGAACTGCGAGCGCAGCGTAGACCTTCGGCTTTGCGAGCATCACGGTGAGGGATCTGCGCGCATCGACGAGCGGCGGGGACGCCGTGCCGGACATCGCCACGTCGTCGAGGTCCTTCGGTTCGATCGCGACCGTGCTCCAGCTCAGCGCGCGCGCGGTGCGTGCGATTGCGAGTGCGACCGCTGCGCCCTGCCCCTCACCCGCGACGACGATCCGATCGCCAGCGATGGGGACGCGCTCGCTCAGATAGCGCAGGACTTCTTCGATGCCCTGACGAATGCCGCCCGTGGAGCCTTCGAGTTGTTCGTACCAACCTTGGATCGCGCCATGACGCCCGTGCACAAGTCGCGGTCCACCGAGCACGGCGATGCGCGTCCCTGAACCGAGCGTCGTCTGGAGCCAAGGCAGGTCGTCCTGTGGCGCGACGCCTGCATCCGGCAACCAGATCAGCAGCGGCAGCGCCTCGGTGCTCGGGTTGTGCACGAGCCTCCACGGCATCGAAGACGGAATCGTGACGCCGTAGTCGCCGTCGCTGCGAAAACGATCGCGCGCTCGATGTTCGACGTAGACGACGTAGTCGGCACGATCGGCGTCGCTGCGAGCATCGACAGCGCGCACACCGAACGTCGGCTCGATGCTGACGGTCGCGACGTCGATGCCGGGATCGCGTACGCGGATCTGATGCACGGTTCCGTTGCCGAAGGCCGAGTGGAACTCGCCGACGTAATGCACGATGCACCGCAATGGATCGTCGATGTGTCCGCGCACGATGGCGTCGGCCATGCAGTTGTCCCAGAGGTTCTGCGTCCAGTAGAGCCTCTCCATCGTCGGTGGGCCGGGTTCGCGACCGTGCGCGCGGGAGATGCGGTCGTAGCGTTGCCAGTACGCGTCTTCCGCCGGATAGAGATCACTCGGCAGCATCGAGCGCTCGTCGTCCGACAGTCCATCGAACGAGCGCGCCTTCGAGACTTTGCGCAGCAGCTTGCGTTCGCCGTTCGCGGCGATGACGGGAAAACCGCGTTCGCGGCAATGCTCGAGGATCGGTCGATAGGCCTCGACGTAGTTCTTCCAAGGATCGATGCGGCTCAGGAACGTCGCTTCGTCGATGTTGCCACGCAGATACTCGTCGATCGCGGCCTGCTCGTGACGCTCGAACATCTCGAAGCTCGCCGTCGCAGCACGTCGCTCGCCGATGCCGCGCAGGATCGCGAGCTCGAGGCGGTGGGTGAGTGCGTCATCGTGCTTCTCACCGACGACGACGACACCGCGACGTGAGAGATCGTCGATCATCGTGTCGAACGAGACCGGGCGCGTCCCGTGGAAGCACTGAGCTTCGCACCCGAAGTCGAGACCGAAACGCTCGTTTCCGCGCTGCGAATCCGACGGCGTTCCCGCACAACTCGTGAGCAGGATCGTCACCGCGACGAATGCGGACGCTTGTCGAGCACGCGCGAATCGATCTCGGAACCAAGCAAAACTCGAACTCATCACGAGGCGAGCCTTCCCGATTTGCCGCCTCGCTACAAGAGGCAGCATGCCGCGGCGCCGCGGAAATGCGCGGTTCGGACCCTGTCACTCGGCGCTGATCAGCGAGTCGTCGTCGTCGACTTCGATGAAGCGCAGCTCGTCGTCCGCGTCCGCTCGCGTGGCGGCTGAGTAGTCCGATTCTTCTTCTCCGTTGTCCGTCGGCGTCCATTGCGGGATGTCGTCGAGCTCGCCCCCGAACTCGTCGACATCCTCGGACAAGTCGAATTCGTCGCCGTCGGCGCTCGCTCCGGCCTGCGGTTCGTCTGCTGGACCGTCGCCGCTGAAGGGACTGGTCGCCTTCAGCAACTCCTGCGCCGTCATTTCGAGGCGTCGGAACGGCGTGAGCGCGAAATACGCTCCGACCTTGGCGAGCAAGGGCGTCTCCAAGGCCGCGTTGTACTCGTCGACACGCAAGTTGAGACGACTCCGACGATCGGCGATCCGTGCCTCCGCATCGAAGATCTTACCGAGCAATTGTTGCAAGAAGACGTTCTTGGCTAGGCCCGGATGCGTGTCCACTTGCTTGACGAGATCCCGCACGAACTCACTGATCGCGTTCTCGATCAAGATGCGTTCTTTCGTGTCGGGCTGCTTCAGAAGCGCCCCGTGGAGTTCGCGGAGCTTCGTCAGCGTCGCGCGCTGGTAGTCCGTGAAGACACGGCAGATGCTGAGGAGTTCCGGTAGGCAATCGCGACGGATCCGCAGCAGTTCGTCGAGTTCGTCGAGCGCGAAGACGACGTGCGCGAGCTCTTCCTTCTGCAAGCGAGACACGCGCCCTCGTACGACGGTGTACGCGACGACGACGCAGGCGAGTGGTAGGGAAAGCAGCAGCCAGATCACTTGATCACCAATACTTACTTCGTATCGACCGGTGGGAAGTCCGACTGATGGTCCGAGTCGTTCGGTCCGTTCGCATCGGGGTTTGGTGTCGCCTGGGAACGACCTGCGAGTGCTTCGAATCGCCGCAGCACGCTGTCCGCCTCCGGGCTTTCCAGGCGACTCAGAGCCTGCCACAGGGTCGCGAGACCGAGGCGCGAGTCCGGCTCGCGCGCCACGAAGCGCCTCGCCGGCTGTTCGGCTTGGCGCACGTGATCGAGCCGCAGTGCGTAGTGGGCGACGAGAAGGTCTTCGAGCGGGCGATTGCGTGCACGCTCCTGGAACTCCCGGAAGTGGGCACGCTCGCCGTCCCCCGCGATCGTGAAGATGCGAGGCGTCGACGACTCCAACGGGAATCCAGCCGCGGGGTCATCCTCCGAGGAACCGCCCTGGGACGACAGTTCCCAGATGAAGGTCTGACCCGGTGCGAGCAGGCGCGCGTGATCGGCCGTGAGGCGCAGGGGAGACTTGCCGCGCGCTTGGCACAAGATGGTCCCCGAAACATGGCGCACGATCACGAGTGCCTCCATCTGCGGCGGTGACCAATGGAAGACGATGTTCGGATCGAGCACGTGTCCGGATGGCCACAGCGCGCGCAGGCGCGATGCGGATCGAGACTCGGATGGGTCTTGGCCCGGTTGTTGGACGACTTCGAGTGCGGGCGGCTTCTCGAGCAGTTCGTGAAACGGAATCGCCTCGAAGCCGAGACTGCGTGCTTCGCCTGCGAGGATCTGCATCTCGGACCGACCGTTCGTCGTGGATGCTCGAATCGAAAGCCACACGACGATGCTCGCAGCGACCGTCGCGAGCATGAGCCACGGCCACGTTCGCTTGGACGTCGTCGCGGAGAGTTCGGGTGCGGGAATCGGAACGTGACCTTCGAACATGCGAAGGATGCGGCGCGTCCGGCGTGATACTGCCGTGCGCGCACCGAACGTTTCGAGTTCGTCTTGGGTCATTCCGCCGTCGAGCCAACTCGCCAAACGGTTGGTGTCGATCGGACGATGGTCGTCATCGGGTTGATCCGGTGGCAGATTCGCGCGCAACACACGATCGAGACCTGCTCCGTTCTTGTTGCCGACGTGCGCTTTCACGGACGACCTCCCCGTTGTCCGCTCGCAGCTTCGGGGATGCCGAGATGCTGCGGCGGTCGTGGGCGAGCACTCCGGAGTAGCGCGTCGAGTGCGTGTTCGAACCACATTTGGATGTCGACGAAGAACTGCGGCGGGATGTGGCCTTCGAGGTGCTGTTGCACGTGACCGCGAATCGACTCGAGACCGAACTGCAGCTTGTTCCGCACGCGAGAGATCGATTGGCGGGTGATCGAAGCGATCGTGCTCGCTTGGAGTCGATCGCCCACGTGGAGCGCGAGTACGAGTCGGATGTCATTCGGAACCGCGTCCCACGCCTCGCGCATCGCGGTGGCAATCAAGGCTCCGCTGTCCGTGCTCTGGTTGCGGCGAACGGCTTCGCGCGTGCCACTGTGGTGCACGCTCTCGAGACGCTGGCGAGCACGAAGCGCTTTGTCGTGGAGTTCGACGAGGAGCCAGGTTCGCAACGACGCACTGCCGTCATACGTGCCGATCCTCGTGGCGAAGGGGCCGTCGTTCTTCGTCTCCCGAAAGATGGCTGCGAGGAAGTCCGCGACGAACCGCTCGCGTTTGGGAAGGCCGACCGTGAGCGATGCTGCTCGGTCGGCGAGTTGCGACTCGTAGAGTTCGAGCAAGCGAGTCCACGCATCCGCGTGTCCGAGATCGCAGCCGATCGCGAGATACAGGTCGGACGTGTACGTCGCGGCGACGAGCGCTTCGAACAGTGCGCTGTCCTCGCGGCCCGCGCGCCGCGTCAACAGCAACCGTACGCGGTCGTGCCAGTCCGAGAATTTGACGTCGATTCGAGGATGGTTCTCTCGCGCATCCTCATACGCGAGCTGCAGTGCACGGGGTATCGCACGGGACCGCCACATCGCTCGGTACATCGGCAAAGCGCGGGTCAGACCTGCGCGGTTTTCATACACCTCCGAGATCGCAGAGCGCCTCGATCGCGCGCACGAACAGCACGTAGGCGTCGTGCGGACCGAAGTAGGGCGAGAAGTAGTCGTGGACGTCCCCATCGGACCGACGCTTCGTGCACATGTAGTAGACATGGTCACTCGTCGACAGCAGACGCCAGGCATCGACCAGTTCCGCGTCGCTCTGCAGTTTCGGCAACGCCGCGTACAGGGCCTTGTGAGCGTCGTTCTGCATCGGGTTGCCGAGCCAAGCGCTCACATCCCGCTCGGCGTCGGCCCAAGATACGGGGCGGTCGATCTTCAATTCGCCGAGTGGAGCGAACCGTGTCGTGACCTCGTGGGGTGTCGCGAAGGTCACGCGGTCCTCTGGATCACGGTCGTCGTCTTCGAGGACGTGGCGTGGTAGCCAGGCCAGGAAGTCGAGGATGCCGGTGTCATCGCCCTGATGCTCACCGAAGGTCTCGTAGTCCATGAAGAGGCCGACGAACGGATCACTCGATGGAACCGCGCGCAACCAACCGGCGAATCGCTTCGCATCGATCGGGTAGTGTTCCCATTCGCGATTGCTGAATCGGAACGCGATGTCGTCGGAGAAGCGATAGTCGCGCAGCAGGGTGACGATGCGCTCGCACCCACGCGGTCGCCAGAGCTCGTGCGGATTGCGGCCTTTGAGGAGCGTCTCGATACCTTCCCCGAGGATCGCCTGGAAGCCGAGCCTCTCGGCCGTGCGCGCGATGGGTTCGCTGAGGATGCACTCGGTGTTGCGGAACGTCGTCGGTCGCCGTCCGAACAGCGCTTCGACGCGATCCTGATGGGTTCGGATCTGCTCTTCGAACTCCGGTGCATCCCCGAAGCACGCGAGCGAGTGCATGGACGTCTCGGCAAGGAACTCGACGGCACCGGTTTCCGCCAGCTGCACGAACGTGTCGAGCGCCTCGGGGGCCCACTCCTCGAGTTGGCGCAAGGCCGTCCCGGAAATGGAGAACGCGCAGCGAAACGCTCCTTCGGTCTCGTCGATCGCCCGCAACAGGATGCGGTTGGTCCGTGCGTAGCCACGAGCGGCCACGCGACGGCAGATGCGCTCGTTCTCCTTGCGGTCGAAGAGGTCCCCCGGCCGCCTCGGTGCCTTGCGCTTGCGTCCCGGCCGCAAGAGGCGGTAGGGCTGGTGGACCTGAAAGTAGAACGTGACGGCAGTCAAGATCGATCCCCTCGTGGAGCCCGTCATGTTTCACGATCGGGGCGGGCAGTCCATGCTTTCCGCGACCGATTGTGAAGTAGACGGCGCGACGCTCCTTCGGCATCCTCATGCCATGGCATTGACCGACGAACTCAAGCACACGGTGACGTTCCTGCTGGCTGGCGGACAGGGCGAACGCTTGATGCCCCTGACGAAGTCGCGTGCCAAGCCCGCGGTCCCGTTCGGCGGCGCCTATCGCATCATCGATTTCACGCTGAGCAACTGTATTCATTCGGGCCTGCGTCGGATCTACGTGCTGACGCAGTACCAGGCGCGGAGTCTCGAGGAGCACATCCGCTTCGGTTGGAATTTCCTGCCGCGGCGGCTCGAGCAGTTCATCAGCGTGCGGCCGCCGCATCACGGCATCCACGCCAAGTGGTACCTCGGCACCGCCGATGCGATCTATCGCAACCTCGACACGCTCGAACACGATCGTCCTCGGCACACGTTGATCCTGTCGGGGGATCACATCTACAAGATGGATTACGGTCGCATGTTGCGGCAGCACGTGCGGACGGGTGCCAAGCTCACGATCGGTGCGGTCGAGATCGATGCGTCGGAGAGTCCGCGCTTCGGAATCTTCCAGGTCGATGACGAGCACCGTGTCGTCGCGTTCGAAGAGAAACCCGAGAAGGGCTCCGAGATCCCCGGCAAGCCGGGTCGCTGTCTCGCATCGATGGGGATCTACATCTTCGAGACCGGGGAGTTGATTCGACGTCTGCGCGAGAACGCGGCGATCGGAACCGGACACGACTTCGGGCACGACGTCATTCCTCGCATGATCGGGGAGTCGCCCGTCTTCGCGCATCCGTATCAGGAGTTCGGTCGACAGGACGGGCCTTCGTACTGGCGCGACGTCGGGACGATCGAATCGTACTTCGACGCCAATCTCGATCTCTGTTCTCCGACGCCATCCTTCAACCTCTATCAGAAGGAGTGGCAGACGTACACGCTCTGGCACAACGAACCGCCGGCAAAGACCGTCGCGGCGCGCGGGCGCGTCTGCGAGGTCGTCGACTCGATGTTGTGCCCGGGATCGATCGTCAGCGGCGCCACGGTCAAGAACTCGATCCTGTCCAACCGCGTCTACATCCAAGAAGGTAGCGAGCTCGACGGTGCGATCCTGTTCGCCGGCGTCGTCGTCGGCCAAGGCGCGAAGCTACGGCGTTGCATCGTCGACAAGTGGACCGTCATCCCGGCCGGCGTCGAGATCGGCTACGACGAAGAGGACGACAGCGCACGCTATCCGCGCAGTGATACCGGCATCGTCGTGATCCCTAGCGGGTTCGAGTTCTGAAGCCCACGTTCGTGTCGATCTTCCGAAGTCCGAATCGTGTATGGGCAACGGCTCGATAGGCCGTGGATCGCCACGGCGTTGTTCAGTCTGACGGCCTCGTCGTTCCTGTACGCGCTGGGAAATCCGATTCTGCCGGTCGAACGCAGATCCCACGCGGCTGCCTTGGGAATCCTGAGCGCCTTGTTCTTCTTGAGCTGCGTCGTTGCGTGGATCGTCGGGAAGAAGAAACGCGTGTGGATCGGTGTTGCCGTGACCTCGTGGCTCGCCTCGTGGATCGCGCCCGCGATGATCGAGATCCATTACTTGTTTGCCGATCCACCAGAATTCGTGGTTCGAGTCGGATCTTTCATTTCTGTGGGCCTTCATCTCTGCTCATTCGGTTGCCTCGTTTGTGCATTGCGTGAGTCGCAGCGACACGGGCGCCGTTGACGGGGTTCCACGTACGTTGTCGTCAGCAACGTGCCTGGGGACGCGATGGAAATCCACAGGGCACGGTTGCATAGCGCGAAGCGTAGGTTGTCGTGCTACCGAGTCTCGGCGCCGCGCAAGATGCGTCCGACCCGTTCGATTCCCGCGAGGACGGCGGGGCGCGGCAGCCCCGCGTAGCAAAGCCGGAAGAAACCCGGCTCCGAGATCCGGCACGCGCCGCCCGGGGTCAGGTTGACCCCCGCCTCGTCGACGAGGCGCCGCCACAGCGCGTGCTCCGCCTCCTTGCTCGGAGTCTCCAAGAAACGGCGCAGGTCGCAGAGCACGAAGATCCCGCCGCCCGCGGGCACGACCGGGATGCCCACAGTATCGAGAGCTTCGGCGACGCTGCGGTAGGTCTCGCCGAGACGCTCGTGGAGTGCGTGCGTGTATCGCGCGACGAAGTCGTCGTCCGAGATCATCTGCCCGAGCATCCACTGCGTGTGTCCCGACACAGCGCCCCAGTACGCGACGCTATCGACCGCGCGTATGACGGCTTCGTTCTCGCTGACGAGCACACCGCAGCGCAGGCCGCTCGCGCCGAAGTCCTTGCTGAAGGCCCACACGATGTGCACGTACGGACCGAGCTCCTCACGCACTCGGGCCACGCTCGTGAATGCGCACTCGCCGAACACCGAGAGCGCGTAGATCTCGTCGAAGACGACATGGATGCGCCTCGATTCTGCCCAATGCGCGATCGCGCGCACGTCGTCCGCGCTCGCGACGCGGCCGAGCGGATTGTCGGGGTTGGTGAAGAGCAGCGCGCGCACACGACCGCCGGCGTGCGCATGGGCACGGTCGAGCCGTTCGATCGTCAACGCGAAGCCGTCCTCGCTCGAGCACGGGACAGGCTCGATGCGCAAGGCGTTGCGCGTCTCGAGGTCCGTCCAGAAGCCCGCGTAACTCGGCGTCGGCACGAGCACGACGTCGCCAGGATCGCCGATCGCGTAGAAGAGCGCCTCGAGCACGGTCCCCGCCCCGGCCAGCGTCGCGATCTGCTCGGGCCCGAAGCGTCGCCCGAGGAAGGTGCGCTCGAAGAACCGAGCGAGTTGTTCGCGGAACGGCTGCGCCCCGACCATCGCGTCGTACGCGAGGACACGCGCGGGCGGCTGCGCGTCGCGATGGAGCCATGGGACGAGCAGGTCGTCCATCAAGTGGTTCTCGGCGATACAGAGCGCGATGTAGCCCGCCGCGTTGTCGCTTGCATCCCACGCGTCTACCTTCCGAGCGAAGTGTTCGAGGATGTAGGGTGCCATCGGTGAGGCGCCCGCGAGTTTCGCGCCGCGCGCCGATAGCCGCTGCATCGGATCTTCTTGCATGCCAGTAGTTCCCGTTCGTAACGCGCTTGCAACACCTGCTCACACGGGAGTGACCGCGGCCACGCCAAGCGATAGCGTCGTCGATCCGCGTTCCGATTCCCCGCACAAAGAAACGACCGAACCGATTTTCGCCATGATGTCGACCCGCCCCCTTGCGTTCCGTCTCGCCGTCGCCTGCCTCGCCGCTGCTTCGATTGCCGTGGATGCGACCGCGCAGAATGCGCGCTACCGCGATGCGCTCTTCTCGAATGTCGATCGCCAGACCAACATCGTCTTTGGCTCCGCGGTCAACCGCTACACACAGCAGACGCAGACACTCCGCCTCGACCTCTACACGCCGCAAGGGGACACAGCGAGCGCGCGCGCTGCGGTCGTCGTCGTGCACGGCGGTGGCTTCCGCAGCGGCGACAAAGGAACGGCACAGTTCGTGAACGTGTGCAGCGACTTCGCGCGGCGTGGCTACATCGCGATCTCGATCAACTACCGCCTCAGGCCGCTGACGCAGCCGCTCATCCGCGAGAACGCGATCGATGCGGCCCACGACATGAAGGCTGCCGTGCGCTGGTTGCGGAAGAACGGTGCGCAGCTGCGACTCGATGAGACTCGCATCGCGTGCCTCGGTTCGTCCGCAGGTGCGATCACCTGTTGCGAGGCCGCCTACGTTCCCGGTGAGGGCTCGAGTGGCAACCCCGGGTTCTCGTCGAAGGTCCACGCGGTGATCGACCTCTGGGGCTATCTCTGGGATCTCTCGGAGATGCAAGCGGGCGAAGCGCCGGTGCAGATCATCCATGGCACGAACGACCAGACGGTGCCCTACACCCACGCCGTGGAGCTCGACCAACGCGCACGCCAGGTCGGCGTGCCGTCCGAGCTCCACCCGATCCAGGGCGGGCACGCACCGTGGGGCGAATACAACGCGAACTTCCACGTCCAGCACGTCGTGCCCTTCCTCTACGAACACCTGCGCCTCGCGCAGGTCTCGGGTCTCGGTGCGCGAGCGGGCTGGGCTTCGCCGGGCACGCTCACGCTCGACAGCGTCGGCGTCGCCTCGGACTTCGTCGTGCTCTACGTTGCGGGCGCGACGGCGAACATTCCGGTGCCGCCCTTCGGTACGCTGTGCCTCGATCCGTCCAGCATGATCTACCTCGGCGCTCTGCGCCTCGATGCGACACCGCGTCTGCCACGCGCGACGCTCCGGCTGAGCGTCCCTGCGGGGATCCGCGGCGACGTCCACTGGCAGACGCTGCAGCTCGACGGTGCGTGGATCCGCGTGCTCAGCAACTGCGTGTCGACGGGCTTCTGAGTCATCGCGGTGCCTTCTCCAAGGTCGTACGCATGCGCGTCGGGAGCGAGTGCGTCGTCCAAGGACGCAAGGTTCCGTCACCCGAGGCGGTGACGAGAGCATCGCGTGGATTCCATGCGAGGGCGTGGACGTAGTCGCGATGAGCTACGAAGCGCGCGACGAGTTCGTGGTGCTCGGTTTCCCAGAAGAGCACCGAGCCGTCGCGGCCTCCCGTCACGATACGCGTGCCGTCGGGACTCTCTGCGCAGCACAACACGTCGGCGCCTTGGGGACCGAGGACCGCGATTCGTTCGCCCGTGGCCGTGTCCCAGACTCCCGTGGTGTCATCCTCCGACGCGCTGAGGAGTCTGGTTCCGTCGCGTGTGAAGGCGAGCTGCGTGATGGCTCCCGCATGAGCCTGCCACTCGCGTTCGATTGCTCCCGAATCGAGGTCGATGAGCGCGATGAGGGAGCGCCGTCGCGTGAGCGCGAGCGTGTGTCCGTCCGGTGAGATCGCGCATCCCACTGGATCGACGATGTCGCTTTGGACCGGCCATCGATGTTGGACGATTCCACTCTCGAGATCCCAGAGGATGGCTTCTTCGAGGCCCCCGACGCTGACGACTCGGCGCCCGTCGGGATGCAGTGCCACGCCGACGACCGTGTCGTTGTGTTCGTCGAAGCGTCGCAGCTCGCGCCCGGACGCGAGGTCGTAGACGACGACCGCACTCGTCTCCTGGCGTGTGGAGATCGCAGCGACGACTCGTGAGTCGTCCTTCGTGATCTCGAGGGATCGGACGTAGGTTTCGGGCGCCAGGTGAGCAGCGATCGGTTCGCCCGTCGTCGCGTCCCAGATGCGGAGCGAACCGGGCTGCCTCGTGAAGCCGTCCCAGCCACCGGAAACGAGCAAGCTTCCATCGTGCGAGAACTGCACGTCATAGACGAAGCTCGTGTGTCCGCGGAGGATGCCGCCTTCTGGCGGCGCGATGAGCCAGGCGCGGTGCTTTCCGCTGCGGTCGCAGACGATCATGCGATCGGGCTTCTTGCGATCGAACTCGATGCTGCTGATGCACGAAGAGTCATCGCTGTAACTGACCACGTGCGCGCCACTCGCGGTGTCCCAAACATGGACGCGACCTTGTCTGGTACCGACGATGAAGAACCGTCCGTCAGGTGAGAACGCGCACACGGTCGCCGTTCCGGTGCTGCCATGCAGTTCACGGCATGGGACGAAACGGCCGTCTTCGAATCCGATCAACCACATGCGCCCCGATGCGGTCATGACGCCGAAGAGACTTCCGTCCGGCGACCACGTACCTCCAAGCAGTTGTCCCGCGTCGGGCAGTGGGTAGCTCTCGAGGAGTGGCTGCAGTGTCGTCGGATCACAGAGGCCGAGGCTCGAGTCGTAGGCCATGGCCAACGCATCGCGTCCCGGATGATAGGCTGCCCACCACGCGTAGCACGGTGCATCGATCAAGACGTGGTCGTCGTCGCCGTCGCGCAACTCCGCGTGTCCCCGACGGTACGTGAGGTAGCCATGCTTGCCGAGGTCCACGGCCCACGAGAGGCCATGGGTTCCGCGGAACACGCACTCGAGTGGGTCGAGCTTCCAGCGTTCGAGCGTCTCGCCGAACAGCACGATCGAGTCGTCGCTCCGTGACATGGCCACGTATTGGCGTACACCCGAGTCGAGTCTGGCCAGTTCGAGACCGGCCTCGTCGACGACCGTGAACCTGCTGCTGCCAAAGGTCACGAGGCCGCTCACGAGCCACCGCGCATTCGAGAGCGGTAGTAACGAGGTCGCGAGCATCGAACTCGGAAATCCGGATTCGAAGCTGCGTTCGAATCGACTCGCGAGATGGAACCACTCGAAGCCACGCAAGTGTTCCGGTGCTTCGGCGAGTAGGGGACGAGCGATCTCGATCCTGCCGTCGGCGATTGCGGTGGCGGCGCGGTCGATCTGCGAACGGTAGAGCTGTCGTTCGACCGCTTGGCGGGCGCGTTCGCTCTGGGTCGCGAGGTCGCTCATGCGCACGGCGACGATGGTCGTGAACAGGGCGGTCCCGGTGACGAGCGTGGCGATGACCGCGATCGACGTCGCGAGCGCACGGTTGCGTGCCACCCATCGACGAACGCGTCCGAGGGGTGACGTGCGCCGCGCGTGGATCGGTTGATGCTCGACGAAGCGCTGCAGGTCGTCGCCGAGCTCCTTCGCGGACTCGTAACGACGACGCGGATCCTTCTCGAGTGCCTTCATCACGATCGTCTCGAGATCGACCGGAACGCTCGGATCGATCGACCGCGGAGGCTTGGGGTCCTCCTTCGTGATGCGCTCGATCAGGTGCAGGCGATCCGGCGAATGAAACGCGGGTTGGAGTACCAGGAGTTCGTAGAGAGTCGCGCCGAGCGCGAACACGTCCGCACGTTCGTCGCACTGTCCGCGGAAGCGCTCGGGCGACATGAAGCGCAGCGTTCCGACGACGTCGCCACTATTGGTGAGTCCGCTGTCCTCGACCTTGGCGAGACCGAAGTCGGTCACCCAGACCGTGCCACTCGGATCGAGCAGCAGGTTGGATGGCTTAATGTCGCGATGAACGATGCCACGCTCGTGCGCGAAGGCGAGCGCATTCGCGACCTGCACGCCGATCTTCGCGATGCTGTACCAATACTGTCGACCGGCGAGTTTCGACGTTCCATTCGAGCCGGGCTCAGGTGTGTCCGAGATCAGGGACTCTCCGCGATCCGGTCCCTCATGGGATCGAAGGCGGCGAACTTCGTCCTGCACTTCATCGAGCGAGCGACCCGGCACGTACTGCATCGCGTAGTAGCGGACGTCGCCATCGGATCCGATGTCGATGATCGGCACGATGTTGGGATGCTGCAGCTGGGCGGCAGAGCGCGCTTCGCGTTGGAACCTCTGCGTCGCGGTCTCGTCGTGCGCCGCGCGCGCCGGCAGGACCTTCAACGCGACGTGACGTCCGAGCGACAACTGCTCGGCTTCGTAGACGACGCCCATCCCGCCACGACCGATTTCGCGAAGGATGCGATAGTCGCCGATGTGTTCGAGGCGCGGCTGCGCGTGCATGTCTCCCGTGCGTTCGTCATGCGCCGCATCGTCCGGCGTCGGCTTGAACTGCTCGAGGAAGCGCAGCGTGGGAAACACGTCGCGGATCTGCTCGGCGAGTTCGGGGTGGCGCGCACAGTACTCCTCGAGCTCGGGTCGTTCGCCCGTGCGCAGACGCGCGAGGTAGTCCTCGCTGAGCCGATCCAGGAGCGGTAGCGCGTCGCCGTCCATCCCCGAATCGTATGCGACTCGCCGGATGCAGGCGACGGGGTCGCGCCGTGCTCAGCGGCGTCGTTCCGGCTCTCGGGCCGCGATTGCCTCACGAACTCGCCGGAAGACCGGGTTGCCGAGGAGTCGGCTCTCTTCGGCGATGTAGAAGCAGTTCTCGAACTGTTTCGACCGCAGTACGAGCTCGTCCCCGTGCACGGCGGTCGCCGCAACGTCGACGGGAATGCCGAGTCCGTTGCAGGAGGACAGGATCGTTACGGTCTTGCGCTGGGCAGGAACGCGCTTTTGAAGCCAGCAGCCAGGGTAGACGTGAGCGCAGCCACGAAGCACGAGGATCTTGCTCGCTGGCTCCTCCGCGAAACAGCGCGCGATGGTCTCGGCACACTCGGTATCCCGCGGACCGAAGAGCCGTAGGGCAATTCCAGTGTTCCAGTTCTGCTCGGCGCTGAGTGGCTTCAGGCCCCGCGATGCCGCGTGTTCGATCACTCCTGCTTGTTGGCGTTCGACCGAAGGCTCGAAGGCGCACCACATGCGTTTCGCCTCACGGTCATGGATCATCATGTCGACGACGCGCTTCTGATGGCGACGCACTGGACTTCCGGGTGCATGATGCGTTTCGCCGTAGAAGATCAAATCGGCAGCGCGAACCGCGCGTTCGATATCGGTCCAGTTCGAAGCAGTCCATCCGCTAGCTGCGAGCATGCTGCGACTGGCACGTGAGGCAGCAAGTCCAGTGTCCCCGAGCGCAAGCTGCACCTGACGACGAGTGTCATGGCTGATCGCGCCTTCCTCTTGTTGCAACTGGGTCCACCGCAACGCCGCCTCGAGGCGAACGCGCGGATCCTTGTTCGTGAGCAAAGGATAGAGGCAGCCCGCATCGTCTTGCTGGATCAACGGGACGCCCGGCATGACTGCGCGGATGCACTTCAACGCCGAACCTTCGTCGGTGTAGGACGACACGTGCTTCTTCGTCGCGCGTTGAACGCATCGCGCGATGCATGCGGAGAGGTCCTTCGCGTCGTGCTGGTTCGCGGCAATCATCGCAAACTGGATCGCGGACCAGTCCGGAGTGTCGGCCTCGAGGATCTCGAAGACGTACTGCTTGACGTGCTGCCAGTCGAGTCCGAGGTCCTTGCTCGCCGTGAGTGCGTTGAGGCCTAACGACGTCGAGGTCTGTTCCGACAGCAACGACTGGCAGACTCGTCGACTGTCGGCATCTTGTGGGAGGCGCGTGAGCACACTGAGCGCTGATCGTCGAATCGAGACAGTCTGGGACGCGTCGAGGATGATCGCGCTCAGCGGAGACGAGAGCCCCGGACACCGGTACGAGCCGACAAGCCGCAGTGTCATGTACACGGTCCCTGGGTCCGGATCCTGTAAGGAATCCACGATGATGCGGCGTGCGATCTCACGCGCAGTCGGGTGCGTATCGCCAGCATCCTGAGAGGTACCGACGCTCGTGACGAAGCAGAAGAGAATGGGCCATGCGTACGACGTTCCATGCATGATTGCCTCCCCATGGGCACCGCCGGGATGAGACGTCCCACGGATACCGAGAGACCGAGACCGCGAGTGCGTTTTCAGAGTATCGCAGGTTCCTCTCGATCGTGTGCGGAGCGGATTCGTCGAATCGGCTGTGGACGCGCCTCATCACTTCGCAGGCTCTGGACAAGACTGAGAACCATGAAGCACATGCACATCCCTCGAACGCTGTCGTGCGGCGCTGCCGCATTCTTGCTCGCCATCGACTTCGGCCTGGAATCGCGTGCGCAGGGTGCCCCGGACCACGAAGCGCTCATCCGCGGCTTCGTCGACATGTTCAACGACAACGACATGGAGATCGCGGACCGCATCCTCGGCGAGAACGTCGTGCGCTTCCATCCGCGCGATGAAGTGATTCGTTCGCGCGACGACTTCAAAGCCTTCGTTCGGAGCTGCCACGAGCAGTTCGAGGGCTTCCACGTCGAAGCGGGGGAGATCGTCGCGACGAGGACGGGCGGCTTCCTGACGTGGACCGTTACCGGCAAGCACACGGGCACGTTGGACGGTCCCGCCACCAACAAGACGTTCGCGCTGGCCGGCTCCGACAACTTCGTCATCGTGGGCGGCAAGATCGTGCACGACGTCGCGGGTTGGAACGCGGTCGAGTTCTACCGCCAACTCGGGGTCGACCCGTGTCCGCCACCCAAGGCGTATCGCAACCTGCTCACGCTGCGTCGCGTGCCGCTCGAAGTCCACAACGAGCAGTCGATGGCCGTCGCCAGGGAGATCTTCGCGGCGAATCACGAGTTCGTCGAGAACGGTCGACAGTACCGCGGCATCGAGGGCTTCCAGCGACGTTGTGAGCCGCTCTTTGCGGCCTTCCCCGATCTGCGTCTCGAGGTCTCGGACGAGATCGCCGAGGGGGATCGATGCTCGCACCGCTGGGTCGCGACCGGCACGCACTCCGGGACGTTCCTCGGTATTCCAGCGACGGAGAAGCGAGTGCGCGTCGAGGGTATGTGTCAGGCCCGCTTCGATCGCGAGGGCAAGATCGTGACGACGATCGTGAGTTGGGACAGTGCACAGCTGCTCCAACAGCTCGGAGTCATGCCCGGAGCTCGTCCGGTCGGCAAATGACAGCGCTACGATTGCCCGGATGATGCAAGGGCCCGCAGGCACCGAGGAGCTCATCGAGCGCGCCAAGGCAGGCGATGCGACGGCGCTCGCGCATCTCTTCGAAGGCTATCGTGCGCGGCTCCGCAAGCTCGTCGACCTGCGTCTCGACCGCCGGCTCGCCGGACGGGTCGATCCATCGGACGTGCTCCAGGAAGCCTTCATCGATCTCGCGCAGAAGCTCCCGACGTACGATCGGCGCCGTGACTTGCAGTTCTTTTTGTGGCTCCGGCTGGTGACGGGCGAGCGTCTCGCGGAGATCCACCGTCGCCATCTCGGCACCAAGAAGCGGGATGCCGCTCTCGAGGTCTCGCTGTACCGCGGCTCGATGCCCACGGCGGAGTCCGTGACGCTCGCGCACAGCTTGTTCGGTCGCTTCAGCTCACCGAGTCACGGCGCCATGCGTGCCGAGATTCAGATCCAGCTCCAAGACGTGCTGAACGCGATGGAGCCGATCGACCGCGAGGTGCTCGTGCTGCGGCACTTCGAAGAACTCACCAACGACGAAGCCGCTGCCGTGCTCGGACTCAAGAAGACGGCGGCGAGCAACCGCTACATGCGTGCGCTCGGGCGACTGCGCGAAGCGCTCGTGCGCATGCCCGGATTCTTGCAGTGACCTTCGGTCACGCGTCGCTGGTCGTCGCCGTTTCCTTCGCTTCGATCGGAAACAGCTCGTCGAGGTAGTACGGCAGCATGCGTCGCCACAGCGGCCAGTCGTGGTCCCAGCCTTCCCACTCGATCACACGGTTGGGGATGCGGGCTGCACCGAGGAGGTCCGCGAGTTGCCACGATTGTTCGGGGTCCTCGAAGCGCCCCGTGCCGGTCACGATCAGTGCGAGGCGTTCGCGTGCTTTCGTGAGCGTCGGCCCTTGCGGGTCGAGTCGCGGCAAGAAGTGCATGGGGGACGCGGCGACGAACGCGTCGTCGACCGGACCGCGCAGGATCTTCTGCGTCAGGTCGTAGGTGCCACTCATCAGGATCGCGTGCGAGACGTCGTAGGGGTGGCGCAAGAACATCGAGAGCGCTTGGAACGCGCCGATCGACGGACCGGTCACGACCAGCTCGATCGCGTCGTCGCCGCAGTCCTTGCGGATCGCGGGCAGCACTTCGTGTTCGAGCGCTTGATCGTACGCGTGCTGGATTCGCGCACCACCCTTGGTCGACGCGTCCTCCTTGAGCCACACCATGCCTGCCGTCGAGTCGCACGAGTAGAGCTTGATGCGTCCTGCTTCGAGCAGGTCGGACAATGCGTCCACGAGCAAGAAGCGCTCACATTCCTCCGCATCACCGGCGGCGGTCGGGAAGAAGAGGACCGGGCGTCCGACTTCCCCCCAACGGCAGAGCGTCAAGTCGCGCGACAAGCGCTCCGAGTACCAGGTTTCCTTCGCCTTCGTCATCGAGTCTTTCTCGGTTGGTTGCTGTCTCGCTCACGCTCGCGCCACAGTTGGACGCGGCGCCAGAAGAGTTCGGAGAACTCGTCGTGTTCGTCCTCGGGATACAGGGCTGCGACCTTGGCGCGAATCGCGTTGTGGCAGTCCTCGGTGCCGAACCAATCCCATGCGATGGAATCGAGGTCGGCGAGTTCGGACTTGCAGAACGACTCGAACGCATCTGCATCGAAACGCTTGCGCGCGATGTTCGCGTACGCGGTGAGGCGCTCGCGATACGGCAGATCGGGATCGACCTCGAAGAACTCGCCCCACGACAGATTGAGGCGCATCTTGCGCTGCGTCATCGCGCAGAACAGCGACCAACGGATCTTGGCCTTGATCAGCCAAGGCCAGTGGAAGTGCAGCGACGTGACCTGACTGTCGGGGCACGGGTTCGCGAAGTCGATCGGATACCACGTCCCGTCCTGTCGCAGCGACTCGCACGAGTTGAAGTCCCAGCCGAAGAACGCGTTGATCGTCAGCGTGATGTCCTCGAGCTCCTTCACGTCGTCCGGTTCGAGGAAGTCGAAGTCGATCGTGTAACGATCGTGCAGGGGGGCCGAGGGTGCGTAGCGCACGTAGCGAACTTGCGGACCGAGGCCGATGCAGCGCACGAACGCGTCGTGCGGGACGATACCGCGCTGCAGATGCATGACGAGGTTGCCGCTCTCGTCGTAGGCCTGGGCGAGCTCTTCGCCGTCATCGGCTTTGGCGACACCGACCCAGCCACCGCCGTCGTACGGCTTCATGAAGATCGGGTAGCCGATCTGCTCACCGATCGCGGGCAGATCGAAGAGCTTGGCGTAGCTCTGCAGCGTCCGCTCGAGGTCGGGCACGTCCTTGTAGCTCTTGGGCGGAATCAACCAGGTCTTGGGCACGTGGAGGCCGAGCCGCATCATCGCGCAGTAGGTGGTCTGCTTCTCCATCGACTGGACCGACCACGGATTGTTGAAGACGTACACGTCGTCGAGCAGCAGTGCCTTCTTGATCCATTCGCGACGCACGCCGTACCAGTGCGTGAGACGATCGATCACGACGTCGTAGTCGATCGACTGCTCGAGATCGAAGGGCTCGATCGGCACGCGATCGATCGCCACGTCGAGTCCGAGTTGATTGACGATGTGCTCGTACGCGATCGGCCAACAGATGTCGGCGCCGAGAGAGAGCCCGATGCGCCGGGTCGTGGAAGTCATGCAGTCCCCTTGTCAGTCGGGCGAGAGAAAGCGAGAAGCGAGCCGATCATTCGTAGACGAGCCAGAGCGGACCCGGGAAGAGCCACGAAAGCCCCTCGCGCATGCGATCTCGCCAGTTCTCCCAGTTGTGGCCGTCGCGTGCTTCGACATAGCGCAGCTCGGCGCCCGTGTCGCGAAGGATCGGGACCATCGAGCGGTTGTAGTAGATCAGCGATTCGTAGGTGCCACAGCTCACGAAGATGCGTTGCGCAGGCCGCTTCGGATCGTCGCGATAGCGATTGACGAACTGAACGACGGGGTCGAAGAGCGGCCCGCGGTCGTGATCCCCGATGTCCGTGAACGCGAAGCTACCGGACTGGAGGAAGAGGTTCTCGAACACACCCGGCTTGCGCAACGCGGTCGACAGGGACGCGACCGCGCCGAAGCTCGCGCCGCCGAGACCGCGCGCGGCTGGACTGTCGACGAGCGAGAACCGCTCGTCCGCCCACGACACGACTTCGTCGGCGATGAAGTCCGCATGCCGCGGATCGTCGGCGTACTCGTGGAGCCGGTTGGGTGATTGCGTCATCACGACGACCATCTGCGGAATCTCGAGGCGATGCGTGAGGTTGTCGAGGATCGTCACGAGACTCGCGAAGCGCTCATAGTCCTGACCGTCGTGCATGACGAGGAGCGGATAGCGTCGCGTCGGTCGATACCGAGCTGGCAGATAGACACGAAGGTCACGTGAGCCGCCGAAGACCCGGCTCTCGATCTTGTGGTCCTGCGTCTCGCCGCGCCGAGCCTCGGAGTCTTCGAGCGCCCAGTCCGGGAACTCGTAGCCGGCCCCTTGGACGACCGAGTTCGCTCCGTATGGATCGCGCGCGAAGTGTGGATTGTGAGGGTCGGCGATCAGTCGCCGCTGCCCGTTCTTGCGGATCTCGAGCTTGTACTCGACGCGCGAGCGCTCGGGGATATCGATCGTCAGGTGGAAGAGGTTCGTCCCCGGCATGCGCTCGAACTGTTGGCTCGACGGCAGTCCGAAGATCCAGTGTTGGAGGTAGACCTCGTCGACGAAGCCGTGGAAGACGAACGTGACCTTCGATCCGTCGACGAACGGCAGCTCGTGTTGTTCGAGGAAGGCGTCGATTGCCGCTTCGTTGCGGCCTTGTTCGGCGAGTTCGCGAAGGAGCTGGTTCATGCTGCACTCCCGCTCGTCTGGAGCAACACGACCGAACCGTCTTCCTCGAGCCGGCTCGAACCATCGACATGCGTCAAGACGTTCTGGCGCGCTTCGAGGCAAGCTCCATCATCGAGTGCGATCGCGCGCGCTGGTGCGAACCGCCGCGCGAACAAGGCGACCCGCATCGGATCATCGAGACGCAGACGCCGCTTGGCATGTGGCAGCACGACGATGTCCTTCACGAGACCGAAGCCCGGTTCGAGCAACTCCGCATCGCCGGCGCCTTGAGGCGGGCGATCGTGGAACAACACGATGTCGTCGCAGAGGACCATCGCACCGGCCGACCATGCGAAGATCGGACGAGCGCCCCAGTGGTCGAGGACGCCGAGGGCTCGCATGCGGTTGAGCAGGATCGCGACATGGCCACCGGCGATGCAGAGCGCGCTGCAGGTCTCGAGAGTGGCACGGATCTCATCACGCTGGCGTTCGAGCTCCGGGTGACGAGATGGATCGAGACGCTCGCGGAACGCCGTGTGGATGTCCGCGACGTGTTCTCGATGCTTGCGATCGATGATGCGAACGGCATCGATCGACGCCTCGGTCGCGAGTTCGTAGAGGTCCTCGCACCAGCCATCGTGCGTCGTCAGGAGTTCTCGCGCCGACGCGAGTGCATGGGCGAGCTGCCTCTGGTAGAGGCGCCGCAGGACGCGAATGCGATCGTAGCGCTCTTGCATCGCCGCGCGCAGTTCCGAGTCCGCTGCGAAGACTCCTTCGAGTCGGCCCCAGATGCGGAGGTCGACGACGTCGCGCGCGACGTGCGAACGCAGTTCTTCGTCCTCGCCTTCGCGTTCTTCCCAGCCGCCCGTGATCGTCGCGATGCGATCCCCGATCTGCGCGCGATCGAGTGCGGGACGCAACGTCGGATGCAGTCGCTGCGGTCCGAGAAGATGGACGTGGTCCGGAATGTGGAGCGTGGTCATGGCCTTGCCGGTCAACCGGCCCTCAGGATCAGGTCCGTGGCGATGCTGTCCGCCATGCGGCACGTGGTTTCGAAATCGGGATGACGCACGACGATCCAGCCGTCGCCGTGCACGATCTTTCGCCAGTCGCGCTTGGGCGCGCCGACGCGATTGAGGTCGATCGCGGCGATGTGCTCGCCGAACCGCGCGAAGACGCTCTCGAGTCCTTCGATCGCCGTGATGCGTGGTCCAGCGCCCTGCGCCTTCTTGAAGATGACGGCTGCCGCGAATTTCTTGGATACGTCCTGCGAGATGCGCCCGTGACAGACGGCTTCGGCCCAGCCGGTGAAGAGATCGGCGTCGGTCGAGTAGTTCATGACGTGCACGAGACGACCGCCGGGGCTGCGCCCACCGATCTCCCCGAAGACCGCTTCTCCGTCCTTCGTTCGGAACCACTCCATGTGCGTGAAACCACTCTCGAACCCGAGTGCGTCGAGCACACGCCGACCCATCTCGCGACCCTGCGCCGGGATCTCCTGATCGAGGTCGTGGTAGCACACGTTGACAGCGCTGATCCACGGGTTGAGCCGCGCGATCAGTGGTCCGGGACGGTACCAACCGACGTTCTCGAAGAGCGGTGTGCCGTGCGCGCAGACCGTGTCGTAGGTGTATTCCTCGCCTTCGATGAACTCTTCGACACTGACGACCGGCACGTGTTGAATCGCGCGCAAGGCGTGCTCGAGTTCGTCGTTCGAGCGAATCGGCCACGTGTCGGCAGAACCCGCTCCGTCGAGCGGCTTGACGATGATCGGATACCCGATGCGGTCCGCAGCCTGGCGCACTTCCTCGCGCGTGCGCGCGTCGTAGTGGTGCGGCGTGCGGATGCCGGCGGCGTCGAGCACGCGCTTCATGCGCTCCTTGTCCCGGAACGGCACGGTCTGCTCCGCGCGCAGGCCCGGTGCACCGAGAGCTTCGCGCAGCTTGGCCGCGAGCATCATGCCCGGTTCCCAGAGCACCTCGACGCGATCGATCCGGCGGTTGCCGAGCCAGTGCCGGACTTCCCCGACGACGCGGGCTTCGTCCCACAGATCGCGCACCTGGAGATAGTCGTGCAGCGAAGCGGCGACGTCGGGTGCGAGGGCCGACCTCGGTTGGTCGCCGAGGCCGTAGACCTCGGCGCCGACGCGAGCGAGGCCACGCGTGAACAGCGGCATCTCGGTCGGGAACCCCGGAGAAATCATCAAGACGCGCATCGTTCGTTCCTCGTGAGTCCGTTGCCGTTCATGCGAGTTCGACGCGGATCGTTCGCACGACGCGCGCGAGAGCTTGTTCGATCGCCGTGCTGTCCTCACCACGCAGGATGACGTATCCCTCGCCTTCGTAGCTGCTCGCGCCGGGTTGGCCGGTCTTCGGCAGCTTCGCCTCGACGACGAGGTCGCCGAGATCGCGCCTCGCTTCTTCGATGCCGTGGATCTTCTTGACCTTGCCACGACCTTGTCCGCGCAAGAACGCCGCTCCGACCGAGTAGCGACGCTTCGGCACGTCGAATCGATCACAGCTCACGAGCTCCGCCCAGCCGCGATAGAAGTCGAAGTCGTAGGCGTACGAGAGCAACGACGTGAACTGCGCCCCTGGCGGTCGCGCCGCTACTTCGGAGATCGCGATCGAACCATCGGGACGCGCGAACCACTCCATGTGCGTGAGTCCCGTGTGCATGCCGAGTGTGTCGAGCGCCCGTGGCCCGGCCTCGAAGATCGGGGCGTACTCCGGACGATCGAGTTCGCGCCGTAGCAGCACGCACCACTGGATCCACGGATTCTCCATCACCTCGAGGGGCGTGGGGAAGTACTCGGTGATCGAATGCAGCAGGTGACGTCCGCGAATGGACGCACTGTCGAAGCTGAACTCGCGCCCGGTCACGAACTCCTCGAGCATGAGTGGCGCCTTCGGAGTCGGCGGGAAACTGCGCAGCCAGTTCCCGAGCTGTTCGACGGTCTCGAGGCGTGCCGTGTTGCGCGCTCCGGCGCCCGCGATCGGTTTGGCGACGACGGGGAAGCCGACCTGTTCGGCGAAGTGCATGGCTTCGGAGGCCGAATGGCAGCGGCGATGCTTGGCGCATGGGATCTGTGCTGCGCCGAAGCGGTCCTTCATCCGCGCCTTGTCGCGGAAGTTGTGGGCCGCGTCGACCGAGAGCCCTTCGATCCCGAGTTCCTGACGCAGCTCGGCGAGCGGCACCTGGAGTTGTTCGAGGATGCCCACGACGCGATCGATTCCGTGCATCGAGTGCGCCAACTTGCGGACCGCGTGGCGCAGGTGCTGGAGGTTCTCGGCATTGTCGACGCGCTCGAACCCCGAGATCCGACTCTTGAGGTCGGCGCCGAGACGCTCGAAGGGCTCTTGAGTCACGATGCCGAGTTCGACGTCGGGAAGCGACGCGGCGGCGCGGACGAAGCGCATCGTGGTGTCGAGGGCGAACGGGGCGACGAAGAGGACGCGGACCATGAATGACGCAAGCATACGAGGGACGCTGGTCCTACTGCTATGCTTCGCGCCGATGGATCCGCTCGAAATCCTCTCGGTCAGCTCGGTGGTCGCCCCGTTCGCCAAGACGGGGGGGCTCGCCGACGTTTGCAATGCACTCCCTGCGGGCTTGGTCCGGCATGGCGAGCGCGCGCGCGCGGTCATGCCGTTCTACGGGCGCGTCCGCAAGGAGGTGCGGGCGAAGCCGGTGCCCGGGTTGCAGTCGCTGCGATTCGAAATGGGAGGCAAGGACTATGGCGCGTCGGTCCATCGGACGACGCTTCCCGGTTCGAAGACCGAGGTTCTGCTCGTCGACGTACCCGGCTTGTTCGACGGGGATGCGATCTACGACGGCGACCGCGACGCGCTGCGCTTCCTCGCCTTTTCTCGGGCGGTCATCGCGTTGATGCAGTGGGAAGGTCGAGCGCCCGACATCCTGCACTGTCACGATTGGCACACGGCGCTCCTGCCGCTCTTCCTGAAGAAGGCCTACGACTGGGACCGTCTCTTCGCCCAGACCAAGACCGTCCTGACGATCCACAACCTCGGGTATCAAGGTGTCGTGCCGGCGAGTCACATCGGAGCGCTCGGCCTCGAGCCGATCCGCAGTGCTCTGCATCAGGACGAACTCGCGCAAGGGCGCTTCTCGTGCCTCTTGCACGGAATCTTGTACGCCGATGTCCTCACGACCGTCAGCAAGACCTACGCGCGTGAAATCCGGACGCCCGAGCACGGCATGGGGCTCGATCGGGTGCTCGAGGCGCGCAAGGACAGTCTCTTCGGAATCGTCAACGGGATCGACGATCGCATTTGGAATCCGCGCACCGACACGGCGATCGCGGCCACGTACGATGCCGAGGATCGCTCCGGAAAAGTGCGCTGCAAGAAGGATCTCGCGAAGCACTTCGGTCTCGAACTCGGACCGACGACGCCGCTCTTCGGGATCGTGTCGCGACTCACGCCGCAGAAGGGCTTCGAGCTCCTCCCCGATGTCCTACCGGTCTTCTTGCAGCGTGAGGACATGGCGCTCGTCGTGCTCGGTAGCGGTGACGAACGCCACGAACGCTACTTCGCGTGGCTCGAGGATGCGTTCCGCGGCCGCGTCGGTTTTCATCGCGGCTACGACGACGCGCTCGCGCATCGGATCGAAGCGGGTGCCGACGCGTTCTTGATGCCGAGTCGATACGAACCGTGCGGGCTCAATCAGCTCTACAGCCTCGCCTACGGGACGATCCCGATCGTGCGTCGCACGGGTGGGCTCGCCGACACGGTGGTCGACTGGGATCCCGAGACCGGCGCGGGCAATGGATTCGTGTTCGACGACTTCACGAGTGCCGCGCTGCAGCAAGCGATCCGGCGCTGCCTCGACGCTTGGAAGTTCGACAAGGGGTGGGCCCGCCTGCAGGAGAACGCGATGGCGGTCGACTTCTCGTGGGACAAGCAGATCCTCGAGTACGTCACGCTCTACGAGCGTCTCGCGCGGCGTTCGTCGGTCTGAAACCGAGTCGATCATGAGCACGCTTTCGTGGCTGCACGATCCGGGGCTCAGGGCCCACGCCGTCGGGCTCACGATCAATCTCTTCTTGACGATTGCGAAGTTCGTCGTCGGATGGATCGCGGCAAGTGAGGCGTTGACGGCCGACGGCTTCAATTCGGCGGGGGACATCTTCGCGACCGCGGTCGGCTTCGCAGGCTACGCGTATTCGAAGAAGCCGGCCGACGACGACCATCACTACGGTCACGGCAACGCGGAGAGCATCGCCGGCCTCGTGATCGGAACCGTCCTCGCCGCGACGGGCATCTTCATCGCGATCGAAGGCTTGCTCGCCTGGATCGCGGGCAAGACCGAACCCCCGGGCTCACTCGCACTCTGGGTCGCGGCGATCACGGTCGTGTCCAAAGAAGCGCTCTATCGCTACGCACACGCTGTCGGCAGCCGGTTGCGTTCTCCGTCCCTGCTCGCGAGCGCGCGCGACCATCGAGGGGACGTGCTCGTCGCGTCGACGGTGTTCGCCGGGATCTTCACGGCGCGGCTCGGGGTGCCTGCGCTCGACCCGATTGCCGCGTGCGGCATCGGGCTCTACATCTCGTGGTTCGCGATCGAACCGATTCGCTCCAACGTCGGCATTCTGATGGATCAGGCTCCGCCGGACCTGAAGGACAGCTTCGAGCGTCTCGTGCTCGAGGACGAAGACGTTCGCCGCGTCGACCAACTGCGGGTCCATCCGGTCGGAGCGCGCTTCGTCGTCGATCTCGAGATCTACGTCGATGGCGAGATCTCCCTACGCGACGCTCACGAGATCGCGCACAGGGTCGAAGACCGCATCCAGGCCGCGCGCGACGACATTGACAGCGTGCACGTGCACGTCAATCCGGATCCGTGACGGCGGGTCGTCGGAAGCGGAGCACGAACCGAACGGTCACGACCGTGATGACGGCGAGATAGGTGCCGAGGACGAGCCACGGCGAGAGTCGCGCTTCGCTCGTGCCGAGGTTGTTCCGCACGATCTCGACGTCGATGACCAGTAGCAGGGCCATCGTGACGAGGAGGAAGAGCGTCATGGTGTTCTGGATCGCCTCGAACGTCGCATCCCGCCTCGTCGGGTGCAGCCAGTAGTCCTTGTGCGGCAGATTGATGAGCGAAGCCGGCATCTTGGGGATCAGCCATAGGGTCCCGGCGAACGTCCCGAGCAAGAAGGTCGCGACAGCGGTCATCGTCAGGACGAACGCATCCCGGCTCATCGTGTCGACGGCGTTGCCGGCCATGTCGAAGCGCGTCGCGACCGGATCGCGCAGGTCGTTCCAGGACCACAACAGGTGACCGACGACGAGGGCGTAGGGAGCAAAAAGGAGGAACGCACGCTTCACGGCTGCGACCATAACGATTTCGCGATCGCCTGGTAGGCTGTGGCGCGTGCACGTCCTCTTCGTCGAACCGGCTTTCCCCGCGAACCAACGCGAATTCGTCAGGGCCTTGACGCAGGTCGGGGCCGCCGTGACCGGAATCGGAGAATCGCCGGCCTCGGCGTTGCCCGAAGACGTGCGGCGACAACTGACGCACTACGAACAAGTGCGCTCGGTCGTCGACGGCGGCGCCCTCTATGACGCGGTGCGCCGTTGCCAGCAGCGCGGCTGGGTCGATCGACTCGAGTGCACGGTCGAAGCGCACGTCGAGCCGACCGCGGCCGTGCGCGAAGCGTGTGACATCCCGGGCATTTCCAAGCAGACGGCGTTCCTCTGCCGCGACAAGCCGGCGATGAAGGCGGCGCTCCGCGAGGCCGGTATCCCGTGCGCGCAAACGATCGGCACGGGGGACTTCGCCGAGGCCAAGGAGTTCGCCGCGTCCGTTGGCTACCCGGTCTGCGTCAAGCCACGCGATGCCGCGGGGGCGTCGGGGACGCATCGCTGCAATGACGAAGAAGAACTCGTGCGCGCGCTCGAAGTCAGCGGCGTGGGCCGCGGTGCCCAGGTCGGGATCGAAGAGTGGATCGAAGGCCACGAGGGCTTCTACGACACGATCTGCGCCGACGGCGAGATCCTCCACGACTTCGCGTGTCACTACTTTCCCGGCGTGCTCGAGGCCATGCGCACGCGCTGGATCTCGCCGCAGATCGTCCTGACCAACCGTCTCGACTCCGCGCCCGACTATGCCGAAGTCCGCGAACTCGGAAAACGCGTGATCGACACGCTCGGCATCACGACGGCGGCGACGCACATGGAGTGGTTCTTCGGGCCGAAGGGACTGAAGTTCTCCGAGATCGGTTGTCGTCCACCCGGGGTGCGCGTGTGGGACTTCTACGGAAAGGGTAACGACATCGATTGCTACCTCGAGTGGGCCAAAGCGATCGTGCACGGCAAGACCGACGTGAAGTGCAGCCGAAGACTCGCAGCCGGCATGATCGCACTGCGTCCGGACCGAGATGGTCGCATTCAGGGCTACTCCGGCCGTGAGATCCTCGATCGCTACGAGGACTGCTTGATCGATGCGCACTTCCCGGCGCCGGGCACGCCGACGCAACCCGTCGAGAATGGGTATCTCGCCAACGCCTGGGTGCGTATGGCGCATCCCGACTTCGATCGCTTGCAGCAGATCCTCGGCGAGGTGGGCGAGACCGTTCGCGTGCACGCAGGCTGATTCCTTTGCGCGGTTCGGGCTTTCCTCGTCCCGTCGATGGGGCGACCGCCCTCGGGTTCAGTGCAGTCGCTGCGTGACGCCTGTCGTCGGGCCTGCATATCTCGTGCACGCGGCGTCGAAATCCGTGCGGTGAACGCGCGGCAACACGCGTCGCTGCCACTTGCGTTGCACGCAAATGCGTAGTGGACCCGCGGGCAGACCGCGAATCGTGTAGCGGCCATCCGTCGCCGTTTCGGTGCACTTGAGCAAGAAGCCGTCCATCGTACGTGCGACGACTCGGGCGCCGGCGAGTGGAGTGCTCGACACGTCGTCGACGATGCAGCCACTCATCACGTGTGGCGATGTCTGGATCGACGCGTGCCAGGTCGGTGGGCGATCGGGGCCGAGATCGATGCGGGCGACGTGCGCGGGACACGTGTCGCTTCTGGGATCGAGGGACACGTAGACGTACCAGGGACCGGGTCTGAGGACGACTTCGCCGAAGTCACACAGCACGGCGGTGGTGCTGGTGCCGTCGCCGATCTGTTCGCCCATCCGCATCGTGACGGTCTGTGTCGACTGCATCGCGAAGATCGACCGGACAGCCGCTTCGTCGAGTCCTGTCCAGTCCCTGTAGCGACGGTTCGCGGACGCATCGGGAAGACAGGGTTCGAAGACGATCGCCGTATTGAGGTCGCAGCCCTCGACGGTTGCGCGCAAAGAGATGGGGGCGACGACGCGAAGGACCGCGCGCCGCGTGACACCCGGTTCGAGGTGTATTCGCTGCGTCTCGGCGAACGCGCGCTGCCGACCGACTTCGTCGTCGTGCCACACGACTTCGACGGTTGCGATGCCGGGTCGCAGATTCCCGAAGGACGCGAGGCCACGCAGGTCCGTGAGTCCGACGGCAATCGTGTCGAGTGGGCGCGCGCTCGGGGAAAACGTCGAATGGGGTGTGACGAACAGTTCGTCTTCGAATGGTACGTCGATCGGCTCGTCGCGCTTCGGACGCACGTGACAACTCGTGCAACTCACGGGATCGAGAATCGGGTAACGCTCGCCCGTCGGGCGCGTGCAGGCCGGTGTGGCCGAAAACGGGCGCGAGCCGATCGATGCCGCGTATGCCGGATCGCGATTGCGCTCGGGCTTCGCTTCGCCCGCACGTCGCACGAGGATGGTGGCGCCATCGACGAAGCGATCCGAATGGTCGACCACGACGACATCGAGCCCCGCGTTGGTGCGACCGAGCTCCACGACCAGGGTCCTGTCGCCGTCTTGCGTCCGAGACGGTGGCCATGTCAGGCCGTAAGCCGCGTGCTCCACGCCGCGCTTTACTGCCGTCCGAGCGTCGATTGCGTGGTTGACCTTAAGGAGGTGCTGACCCTTGCGTGGCGTGAAGCGTGCCGTGCCGTGCGCATCGGTGGTCAGGTCGATTCGTTCGGCGTGTGTCGCTCCCGACAGGCGTAGGAGCGAGAGCCCGATGTTCGGGAGTGGGTGCGATGTCTCGTCGGTCACCAGAACCTCGAGATCCGAGTCCGCACCGATGCGTCCGCTGTCGGGGACGCGGTCCTTCACCGTGACCGTGACCTCGGGCAGGACCGGTGCGTCCTCGGGCTCGACCTGCTCGTCGATCGTGTCGGTGAGCATCGTCACGTTACGCTGCCGATCGAAGAGGCCGAACAACACACCCGCACCGACGATCGATGCGAGACCGAGCGCCGCGACGAGCAAGCGTCGGTGGGTTCTGCGAGCGCGCTTCGCTGGTCGTCGATGCGCTTCGTTCACGGACCGCATCTCCAATGGCAAGACTCGCGGTGGACAATTGCAAACGGACCGCGAATCCGCGGTCCGTTCCACAGTGTACTCGCGTACGTTCGGTGGGACGTCACCCGACCGAAGTCGAGACCTCGATCAGCCGCCGATGTTCGGGAGCATCTTGAGGAGGCCCGGCAACTTGTCGCTGAGGACCTTCACGATGTCGGCCTTCCCGGCGAACTTGGCGGCGAGACCGCTCAGCATCGCCTTGAGGTCGCCGAACTTGCTCGTCGCGGTCGACAGCATCGTCTTGACGGCTTCGGGAGCCGCGGCGCTGTCGCCGAGCTTCTTGAGGCTGTCGAAGGCCGTCTTGGCCGCGGGCAGGGTCGACTCGGCGAAGCTGACCGCGGTCTTGGCGCTGGCTTCGTCCTTGATGTCGTTGAACTTGGTCGTGATTTCTCCGACCTTCTCGGTGATGGTCTTGAGCGCCGATTCGCCAGCGTTCGCGCCACCGCACGAAGCAAGGAAGAGCGTGAGCGTGACGAGTGCCGAGGCAAGAAGAGTCTTCATCGTAGTTCGATCCATGTCTGGGTGACGAGAAATGCCCGGCATACTGCCGATGGCGGGCAACGAGGATTCCACAAGAGCGCGGATCTGTCCACGCCCATGCAACGCAAGCCGTTGCGGCGAAAGGTCCAGGAGATTTGGGATCGACGGATGGGCCCATGACAACGCCCTCTACAGATTGTGCGTTACCACGCGCAAGTCTGGGAATAGAGCGGGGTTGCCCTGTTCGTGTTATCGTCCCGCACCTACGAATCACGACCACCCATGATGCTCCACAGTCTCGCACTGGCGGCCCTGTCGTGGACCGGCGTCGCACCCTCGACCGGTCCCCAAGACCTCGCACTTGCGAGCGCACGATGCTCGGAGAGACCGGCGCCCGCTGCGTTGCATGCGTTTCGAATCGTGGAGAACCGCGGTCAATGGGATGAGCGCGTGCGCTTCGGTGTGCGTCGTCCGGACCTCTGGGCGGATTGGGATGGTTCGTCTTGGACGGTCGGTGCGCCGAGATCCGCGGCATGCCTACGCTTCGTGCCGCAGTGGTCGGATCGTCCGGACGATCCTGTAGGCGACCACGTTCGCGGCGAGGACCTCTCGCCGACGCGCATGCACGTGTACTCGGGCACGCGCGCGGTCGAGGACATTCGCTGTCACGAGCGGCTCACATGGGACTTGTCGGACGAGGTGGCACTCGTGTTTCGACAAGGCGTGCACCGTGGACGGCTCGAGTATGACGTGTGCGTTCGCGATGCGGCTTCGCTCGAACGACTCGTGATCCGCGTCGACGGCGCGACGCGACTCAGCTCGAGTGCCGATGGTGAACTCCTGTGCCACGTGCGCGGCCTGCCCGCGGATGGCGCCGATGGCGATGCACGGGAGGTGATCCTGCGACACACCGCTCCGGTCACGTTCGGACTCGATGGGAGCGGTCGGCGAGTTCCGTTGCGAGCGCGCTATCGAATCGTCGGCGAGCGGTGTTTTGGATTCGTGCTCGAGGACACCGAGTGGCGCGGCGAAATCGTCGTCGACCCGGGTCTCGTGTGGTCGAGTTACTTCGGCGGCAGTGGCCGGGTCGAAGGGATCTTCGATCTGCACGTCGATGCCGACGGCACGACCTACGTCTGTGGATTCACGGACAGCGTTCTGTTCAACGTGACGAACGGCGCACAACAACCGCGCTTCGGTGGCGGTGCGCTCGATGGGTTTCTCGCGCGAATCGCGCCGGACGGCAAGACGCTCGCGTGGTGCACGTACATCGGCGGCGGTGGCGAGGACAGTCTGATTCGGTTGGCGAAGGCGCCGGACTCGAGCCTCTATGCGGCCGGCTATTCCGCGTCGGCGAACTTCCCGTTGCTGCAACCCATTCAGAAGTCGCTCGGCGGCAACGTGCAGGATGCCGTGATCACGCGATGGAGCGATCAGGGCAAGCTGCGGTTCTCGACGTACTTCGGCGGTTCTGCGAGCGAGGCAGCGCGTGGAATCGCCTTCGACGCTGCGGGTCGTGCGTACGTCGGCGGCATCACGAACTCGGTCGACTTTCCGACGACGCAGAACAGTTATCAGCGTGTGCTCGCGGGTAGTTGGGACGCATTCGCGCTGGTTCTCGATGGAACGTCGGATCGACTTCTCCACTCGACGATGGTCGGCGGGCTCAACGTCGACGATCTCTGGTCGATCGACGTGTCACCGGCCGGCGATGTCGTGATGGCGATCACGACGCAGAGTCCGTTCTTGCCGACGACATCCGGGGCCTTGCAGACGTCGTATCGCGGGGGAGTTGCGGACGGGTATCTCTTCGGGCTCGACAAGACGCTCCGGTCCCGAATCGGAGCGACGTACCTCGGTGGTAGCAGCGACGATCGACTCAATGCCGTTCGCGTGCTCGACGACGGTTCGATCGCGGTCTGTGGTTGGTCGGATTCGGGCAATTTGCCGACGGTGAATTCGTTCCAAGGATCGCCGACGGGCAACTACGACGGCTATGTCGCGCACGTGGCGAGAGACTTCAAGAGCCTCGTGTGGGGCACGTACGTCGGCGGCGGAGCGAACGACTTCTTCTGGGATCTCGACGTCGATGCCGCGTCGATGTGGACGGTCGCGGGGCTCACCTACGCGAACGACTTTCCCGTGACGGCAGGTGCGTACAAGTCGACGATCGGACGCAACGGATCCAACGGTGGCGATGGCGTCGTCGTTCGGATCGCACCGTGGTTGCGACCCTTCTCGCGGGAACTCGTGTACGCCTCGTACGTCGGCGGCAACGACTACGAGTACGTCTACGCCCTCGACGTGCGCAATCAGGAAGCGACGCTCGCCGGTGAGACTTCGTCGACCAACTACGAAACGACGACCGGCGCGTTTCAAACGATGCGCGGTGGCAACACCGGAGAAGGCATGGTGACGCGGCTCGACCTGCTGCCGGCGTCGTGCACGCGCTTCGGCGTGTCCTCGCCTTGCAAGGACGAGTGGCCGTTCGAACCGAGCGAGCACGCAGCGAAGGGCATCACGAGCTTCGCGATGATCACGGGCGGTTTGCCACCGTCGACTGCAGGCATTCTCGCGCTCGGCGTGCCGACGTCGAACGGGCTACCGATTCTGGGTTCGGTCGCGTACTTGGACCCGCTGTTTCCGATCCTCACGTTCCCAATGGCGAGTGATTCGAACGGGAACATCGAGATCGCGTTGCCGCTGCCGATGCAGAGTCTGCGCTTCGCGCTGCAGGCGTTCCTCTTGCGTGCGACCAACTGCCAGGGAGGCGGGGCGCTGATTTCCTCGCCAGCGATCGAGATCCGCGTGCAGTAGGGGACCGCTGCTGCGTACCATGGGTGGACACCCCTCTTACCCATGAGGTTCGACATGCAGACTCTCACGATTTCGCTTGCGACGTCGCGTCGGTTGCGATGCATGGCATCGTTCACGTTCGCCATTTTGGGCGCCTTCCTCGTCCACACGAGTGCCGCAGCACAGAACTACATTCGCTGGCAGTCGTTGACTCCGAACGCGGGAACTGGATTCGTCGACGCGGCGAACAAGGTTGCTGTCCGTAGTTGGTCCGGTCCCGGATTGGACATGAGAGGCGACGTCCGGTACGACGAAGACACGTCGTACGCGACGCAGAACTTCCAGGCGGACTTCACGGTCGATTCGACGACTCCCTACAAAGCGATCTACTCGGCGATCGATGCACAGGGCACGCCGGGCTACCACAAGTACCTCGTCGAGTTCGATGCGATTCATCAGGACAAGATCTCGGTGAACTGGAGTTCGTACGCTCGCAATGGCGTGTTCCTGGATGCGCGCCTGCTGGGCCCCAGAGCCGGAGTGTTCACGAACCAGAAGGTCCAGTTCTTGATCGAAATCGGCTACTACGTCGATCCCAGCAAGATCCAGCAGCAGGGACAGTTCGGGTACCGCTTCTTCCTCGATGTGTCGCACGTGCTCCGCTACAGCTCGATCACTCCTGCGTGCGGCTCTTCGAGTCTGGAGTTCGACTCCCTCAACCAGGCCTTCGACAAACCGGCGATGTTGCGGGTCGTCCGCGTTCCATCGCCGGGGATCGCGGTGCTCATCGCGGGCGTCTACGGCCGCACGATCGACCTGACCGCGCTTGGCGCAACCGGGTGCACGCTCGGCGTTGCCGAACCGATCTTCGTGCCCCTCGCCGTCCAGAACGGTACGGCGATCTGCCCACCGTTGCCGGCGATCAGTAGCTACCAGCCGTTCCACTCGACAGCGCAGGCGCTCGTCGTGGATCGCGCTGCCAATCCGGCGGGCTTCACGCTGACGCAGACCTACTGGCTGCGCTGGTAGAGAGCGGGGGTCTTAGCAGCGTGTTGGGGCTACGATGGGCTTCCCCCAAAATCCCATGAGGTTCCGATGATGCCTTCCTCGAGTTCGAACTCGTTTCGTTCGCGACGCCTCGGCGCGTTGCTGTTCGTGGCCGCGACCGCTCTCACTGTGCACGCGAGTGTCGGTGCGCAGTACATCCGCGTGCAGTCGTTGACTCCGGGTGCCGCTACAGGATTCGTCGATGCGGCCAACAAGGTCACGGTCGGTCCGTGGGCCGGCCCGGGTCTGAGCTGGAGAGGGAAGACGCAGTACTTCGAAGAGTCGGCGTACGCGACCCAGATCATCGACGCGTTCTACACGGCCGATGCGACCGCCCCCTTCAAAGCTGTCTATTCTGCAATCGATGCACGAGGTACGCCGGGCTATCACCAGTACCTCATCGAGTTCGATGCCGTGAACCAGGACAAAGTCTATCTGGGGTGGAGTCAGGACTCCCGCAGCACGCCCGGGCTGTTCTTCGACGCGCGCCTCCTCGGCCCTCGGGATGGTGTGTTCGCGAACCAAAAGGTCCGCTACTTGCTCGAAGTCGCCTACTACGTCGAGCCGAGCAAGCTGCAGCAGCAGGAGCGCTTCGGGTACGGCTTTTCCCTCGATGCGCGGCACCTGCTGAACGTCAGACAGATCACGGGAGCGTGCGGAACCGCCGAACTCGAAGTCGCCGCGCTCAACGCGAGTGCGCAGGACCGAGCCGCTCTTCAGGTCGTCCGCATCCCTACGCCCGGCATCGCGGTCTTCATCGCCGGTGTCTACGGACAGACGATCGATTTGTCCCGGTACGGTGCGACCGGCTGCATGCTCGGAGTCGCCGAGCCGATCTTCGTGCCCCTCGTCGCTCAGAACGGTAGTGCGTTCTGCCCACGGCTTCCACCGATGACGAAGCTACCCCCATGGATGGCGACTGCGCAGGCTCTCGTCGTGGACCCGACCGCGAATGCCGCCGGGTTCACGCTCACGAATACCTTGCTCTTGCGCTGGTTCTTCTGAAGCTCACGACGCCTGGCTGAGACGCCAGGCCGACACGGCGAACCAGATGAGTTCGAGTGTCATCGTCGGCCAATCGCGCTTGCGAACGCAGACGACGAAGAGCGCGAGCGCGCCGACTGCGTTGAGCGTCTGGTAGAACCAGCCATCGCCGAGGACGTGCGCGGCGTTGAGCCCGAACGCAGCCGTCACCGCGAGCATGCCGGTCCAGCCGAGTGCCTCGACGGCGCTGCTCGAGCGTGCTGTCTCGAGCTCCGTCATCGTCCGAAGCCTCCGAGTAGCGAGACGATGGCGATCACGGTCCAGACCGCATTGAGCGCGAACGACGGATAGTTGACGCGCGCGAGGTTGGCGACACAGAGCAGAACGGACCCTGTTGCCGTCGCTGCGAAATACAGTGCGCCGCGATCGATCCACTCGAGGTTGGCTGCCGCGAACGCGCCGACGACGAGCACCATCCCGATCCAGCCGAGATTGAGCGCGCCACGCTGCCGCGCTGTTTTGTTGTCCGTACCCTTCAAGATCCGTCTCTTTCCGCGGGATCGTTCGATTGGACGGGCACCGTTGCAAGTGTGCAGCGAAAAACCGTGTCGAAAAACCGTGCCGAAAACCGTGTCCCGAGAGCGGGCAGGAAACGACGCGCAGACGCGACGCATGGGTTTCCGCAGAAGGGCCTGCTACGCTGCCGCGCGAATCGATCCAGAACTACGAAGGGGGATGGCGATGGAGAGCGATGACAGCAAGCCGTGGCGTGTCCTCGTCGCGGACGATCTCACGCCGGACGGGCTGGAGATTCTTCGCGACAAGGCCGAGGTAAGAGTCTTCAAGGGAATGACACCGGACCAACTCCTCGCGGAGTTGCCCGGGACGCACGCGCTCATCGTTCGTTCGGCGACGACCGTGTCGCGCGAGGTTCTGGAAGCTGCGCCTGACCTTCTCGTCGTCGGGCGCGCGGGGATCGGCGTCGACAATGTCGACGTCGAGGCCGCCACCGAGCGCGGAATCGCGGTCATGAACACGCCCGAGTCCGGTGCGACGACCACAGCCGAGCACGCGATCGCGCTCTTGTGTTCGCTCGCGCGCAACATCCCGTTCGCGAGCGAGTCGATGCACGCGGGCAAGTGGGAGAAGAGCAAGCTCACCGGAGTCGAACTCACGGGCAAGACGTTCGGAATCGTCGGGCTCGGACGGATCGGGTCGATCGTCGCGGCTCGTGGCCAAGGCCTTGCCATGCGCGTGATCGCGTATGACCCGCACCTTCCGAAGGACCGAGCGCCCGAGGGCGTGACGTTGGTCCCCTTCGAGCGTCTGCTTGCCGAGTCGGACTTCGTGTCGATCCACGTTCCGCTCCTCGATGCGACGCATCACCTGTTCGACGCGCGCGCGTTCGCGCAGATGAAGTCGACGGCACGCCTCGTCGATTGCGCGCGCGGTGGAATCGTCGATGAGACAGCGCTCTGCGAAGCGCTCGAGAATGGCACGATCGCGGGAGCCGCGCTCGATGTGTTCGAAGTCGAGCCCTTGCCTGTCGATTCACCCCTTCGCAAGCAAGAACGCCTCTTGCTCACGCCGCACCTCGGTGCGTCGACGAAGGAAGCGTCCAGGAAGATCGGCGTCGACATGGCGAAACAGATCGTCAACTGTCTCGAGTTCGGCACGGTCATCAACGGCGTCAACGTGCCGCGTATTCCTCCCGACCAGGCCGAGGAAGTCGCCCCGTGGCTCGATCTCGTGACGTGCCTCGCGGCGTTGCTCACGCAGGCGTTCCCGGGGCAACTCGAGTCGTTGCGACTCGACCTGCAGGGCGAACGCGTGCAGCGCCATCAGGAGTCGCTCGGTGTTGCCGCACTGGTCGGTGCACTCCGGGGTTCGAGGCAGACCGTCACGGCCGTGAACGCGCGCACTGCTGCCACGCGCTCCGGCATCGCGCACGAAACCCAGCGGATCCAGGTCGACGGTGCCTTCGTCGACGTCGTGCGTGTGACGTGCGTGCTCGATGGTCGAGCACGCTGCGCAACCGGAACGTTGCTGGGGAGGCGCGGACTGACGATCCTCGAACTCGAGAACGCGAGCCTCGATGCGCATCCGTCGCCGGACATGATTCTCACGTTTCACGACGACTCACCGGGGGTCATCGGCCGGATCGGGTCGATCCTCGGCGAACGCGGGATCAACATCTCGAGCATGCAAGTGGCACTCGGTGGTGATTCGGGTGCAGCCGCAATGGCGCTGCTCGCGGTCGACAGCCCGCTCGACGCCGAGGCCGTTACCGATCTCGAAAAGATCGATCACGTACACCGAGTCGCGCGCATCGATTTCCGGCGTGGAGGACGTTGATGGGCGAGTTCGACGACATTCTGTTCGGTGATCACGAGATCCTCTGGATTCCGGGTCCGACCGAGATGTACCCCGAGATTCGTGCAGCGCTCGCGAGGCCGACGATCGGGCACCGTTCGCAGGCGTGCAAGGACCTCATGCTGCGTTGTCGCGACAAGCTCGCGCCTTTGTTCGGCACGACGCAACACGTGCTCTTCGAGAGCGTGCCTGCGACCGCGTTGTGGGAGGCCGCGATTCGCAACCTCGTTCCGAAACGCAGTCTGCACGTGCATTGCGGCGCGTTCTCCGAGCGCTGGGCCAAGGTCGCGCGTGCGTGCGGTCGCGAGGCCGACGAGATCAGTGTGCCGTGGGGCCAGGCGAATCGCCCGGACACGTTGCGCGCGAAGCTCGCGGAGTCGTCGTACGACGCGGTCTGCTTGATCCACAACGAGACCGCGACCGGGGTGACCAATCCTCTGCGTGAACTCGCATCGGTCGTGCGTGAGCAGCCAGACACGCTCGTGCTCGTGGACGCGGTCACGAGCTTCTCCGGTATCCCGATCGACTTCGACGAACTCGGGATCGATCTCGCGTTCGCGAGTGCGCAGAAGTGCCTCGCGTTGCCTGCAGGGTTCACCGTGTACGCGTTGTCGGATCGCGCGCTCGAGCGAGCCGCGACGGCCGAGGGGCGCGGTTGGCTGCTCGATTTCGTGCGCGCACAGGAAGGTTTGTCCAAGGGTGAATCGGTCGCGACGCCGTCGATTCCGCACCTCTACGCGCTCGAGCTCCAGCTCGATCGCATCGCGGCCGAGGGGCTCGACGCGCGGTACGCGCGGCACCAGGCGATGGCGACGCGCATGCGGTCCTGGGCCGGCGATCGTGGGTTCGCGATGTTCTCCGAGGCCGGCTTCGAGTCGGACACGACGAGCTGCGTGGCGGCTGGCGACCTCGATGTGGCGTGGTTCGTCAAAGAGTTGCGCGCGCGCGGGAAGTTCATCAGCAACGGCTACGGTAAGCTCAAGGGGCAGACGTTCCGGATCGGGCACATGGGGGACCACGGCGAGGCACAGCTCGAAGAGTTGCTGTCGGACATGGATGCCTGCCTGGTGCAGCGCGGCTCGCCGACATAAGCTCGCTGTATGACGCGGATCGACAGCGGCGCATTCGAGTTCGAACACGACGACGAGTCGGCGATCGAGGACGATTTCGGGGACGAGGCGCTCGATCTAGGGCGCAGCGACCAGGGGCCGCCGGGTTCTCCGGACGCGCCGCCTTCGCCCGCGTTCCGCGAGTGGCTCGCAGGACTCCCGTTCCCGACGCCCAAGGAGATCGTCGGTGCGCTTCGCCAGCATGGTTACCGCGGGCAGGATGCGGCGGTCAAGTCGGTTTCGCTCGCTGCCCATCGTCACCTGCGGCGAGCCCGCCATCTGTATCTCGACGGCGTGCCGCGGCGCTCGCTGCCACCCAAGCAGAATCTCCTGCTGATCGGCCCCACCGGCTGCGGAAAGACGTTCCTGGCCGAGACGCTGTTCGAACGTGTGCTGGAGATCCCGACGACGACGGTCGACATCACGGCGTTCTCCGAAAGTGGCTACATCGGTGAGGACGTCAACACGCTCGTCACGCGGCTGCTCTTCGCCTCGGAGGGTGACATCGAGAAGACGCGGGTCGGCATGATCTGCATCGATGAGTTCGACAAGCTCGCGAGTTCGAGCAATCGCGCAGTGTTCGCTGGGCAGGGGACGACCAAGGACGTCAGCGGCTTCGGCGTGCAGCGCGAGCTGCTCAAGATGTTCGACGGCGCGACGATCCCGGTGCCGACGCATTTCAGTCACGAGAGCTACTCGAGCAAGCCACTCGCGCCGACGCACGACATCGCGTTCGTTTGCTGTGGCGCGTTCTCAGGTCTCAAGTCGATCAGTCAGGCCAAGGGATTCGGCATCGGCTTCGGGCGCGACGACGGCGTCATCGGCGGAAGTGAATCGATCGCCGTTCTCTATGACCAAGAAGAGGTCGAGAACGTCGTGCACTTTCAGGAATACGGTTTCTTGCCCGAACTCATCGGTCGGTTCACGCGCATCGTTCCGTTCGCGCCACTCGACGAGAAGACGCTGCTCACGATCCTCGAGGACAACGTGCTCGCCGGCGTGCGCAAGGAACTCGAACTCGGCAAGATCGAACTCGTCGTCGAGGACGACGTCGCCAAGAAGGTCGTGCGCGAAGCGATCGAAAAAGAGACCGGGGCGCGCGGCCTCAGAGCACGCCTGTCGATGCACCTCGAAGAAGCGCTGTTCGAAGCGTTTTCGGGCAAGCCTGGATCGACGGTCGTGCTCGAACTCGACGGGGATAGCATCCGGTCGAGGCTGGTGTCGCGGAAGGGGCGGTAGCGGAACTACCGCCCAGTCCCGACGTCGATCTTGAACAGCTTCGCCGCCGTCTTCCACGCGATGTTCTCGGACGTTTCGTCGTCGAAGCCGAGACCGCGGAAGAAGCGCAAGTAACTGCCCATGTCGACGAGCGGCCAATCCGTGCCGTACATGAGCTGCTTCCCGGGTTCTCCCATGTAGGTGACCATGTCCTTCACGCGTTGCACGAGATAGCGTTCGAAGTCGACGCTGAAACTGCCGAGGGTCAATCCGGAGATGTCGGCGTAGACGTTGTCGTTCTTGTAGAGGACTTGTGCGGTGTCCTGGAACCACGGGTTGCCGAGGTGGCAAATGACGAATTTGACGTCCGGGTAGTCGACCGCGACATCGTCGACGAGGAGCGGATGCGCGTAGCGTAGCTTGGCGCCTTTCGCATAGGTGTCGCCGCAGTGGATCATGACGGGGACATCGTGCTTTGCCGCGATCGTGTAGACGGCTTCGAGCGACGGGTCGTTGATCGGATACGGTTCGTAGCCCGGATAGATCTTGATCCCTCGCACGAGTTTGTCCCGAATGCGCTCTTCGAGGTTGAAGAGGTCGGTGCGTTCGTGATCACGCCAACGGAGCCCTTCGATGACCGTCGTGCGCGGATCACCAGCCAGTTCTTCGACGATGTGTTCGACCGACGGGCGATCGACGTTGGCCTTGTAGGAAGTCAACACGACCGCATGATCCACGTGGTGTTCGTCCATCGCTGCGAACAGCGCCTGGATGTTGTCGCGCGTCGGTCGTCCCGGGTTTTCGGCGTAGTTGTTGAGATGGACGTGGCAGTCGATGATCATGCGAAGCGCATGGTAGACCGATGAGCGAGTCGGCGCAGCACCGAGACGCAACGCCTCGAAACGTCCACGCTGACACCGCCTTCGGCCTGTGCGGGAGTCGACGCGGGCGATCCGTCGTGTTCTTCGTCCTCTATTTGATGGAGGGCATGCCGATCGGCTTCGTGTGGTGGACCTTGCCGACGCTCCTGTCGAGTGCGGGTGTGGACACGGCTCGGATCGGGGATCTCACGTCCGTCGTCGTGCTGCCGTGGGCCTTCAAGGCATTCGTCGGACCGATCGTCGACCTCGGGCGGAACTCTCGTTGGTCCCATCGGGCTTGGATCGTGGTCGCGCAATGCGGCATGGCGCTCAGCCTCGTGCCGCTGCTCACGATCGAGTTCACGGCCGATTTCGAGACGCTGCGTCTTTGTTTGATCGTGCATGCCTGTGCGGCGGCGTTCCAAGACGTCGCGATCGACGCGCTCGCGGTCGAGGTGACGCCGCTCGGCGAGCGTGGCGGCATCAATGGTTGGGCGCAGGCCGGCATGCTCCTCGGGCGGGGCCTGGTCGCAGCCTTCGCCATTCGCATCGGTGCCGGAAGTTCCTCGACGATCATCGCGCTGCTCATCGGTTTCCTCGTCCTCGGACAACTGGTCCATCTGACCTACCGAGGGCCGGCGCCGCGTGCCCGGGATGCGGACAGCGGGTCGAGGACCGGCAGCGCGTATCGACGTGCGCTCCATCATGTGTTGCGCTCTCCGGCGACCTGGCTCCTCGTCGTGTTCGCAGCGACTTCGGGTGCGGCGTTCGAGATGCTCGGGGCGATGCTCGGCCCGTTCTTGCATAGTCGCGGAGCGACCGACGATGGGATCGCGTGGTTCTACGCTCTGCCTGCGCTCGTTGGCCTCGGGGGTGGAGCGCTCCTCGGCGGGAAGCTATCGGATCGCTTCGGGAGCACAGGGATCGCGGTCTGGGGCGCATGCGCGGTCGCGGCGACGACAGCCGGAGCAGCGACGGTTGCCACGACGGTGTGGACTTGGATCTTCGTCAGCGCGGCATACCTTGCTACCGGTGTGTTCACGGCTGCGAGTTACGCGATGTACATGAACACGACGCACCCGAGATTGGCCGCAACCCAGTTCAGCGCGATGATGGGCATCACGAACCTGTGTGAATCCTGGTCCGCGAGGGTTGCGGGGCGCATGGCGAAGAGCCACGGATACACGAACACGTTCTTGCTCGGCGCAGCGGTCACGCTCGTGAGTCTCCCGTTGCTCTTCGGACTACGTCGGCAACGGCGCCTCGATACACAAACCTAGGGAGGACTTCGGTCCCATGAGTGAGTTCGATAGTTCGGCATCGCAGGGCAAGATCAACCTCGAAGACTTCGAGACCAAGATCGTCCTGCGCAATCTCCAGATCGAAGACTTCGATGCGCTCATCGAGATGCAAGCAGCGTCCTTTCCGGGCATGAAGACTTGGGGGCGCGACCAGATCGAGTCCCAGATCGAGCGCTTCCCCGAGGGGCAGTTCGTCATCGAAGTACAGGGGGAGATCGTGGCTTCGGCGAGCTCACTGATCGTCGATTTCGAAAGTGTCGTGGACTGGCATGACTGGCGTCGTGTCGCGGACGACGGTTACATCCGGAACCACAACCCGTACGGGGACACGCTCTACGGGATCGAGATCATGGTCCATCCGCGCTATCGCGGCTTGCGCCTCGCACGCCGGTTGTACGAAGCGCGAAAAGAGCTCGTTCGCAACCGTGATCTCGCGCGCATCATCATCGGCGGTCGCATCCCTGGATACGGAACGCTCGCGGACAAGATGACGGCTCGTGAATACGTCGAGCGAGTCGTGGCACGCGGTCACTACGATCCCGTGCTCACGACGCAGGTCGCCAACGGCTTCGTCTTGCGCGCGCTGATCCCCGACTATTTCCCGTCGGACACGGAGTCCCGTGGATACGCCACACACCTCGAGTGGACGAATCTCGACTACACGTCGGACAAACATCGTCGTTGGGCTCACGTGGCGCCCGTCCGGCTCGCGGCGGTTCAGTACTTGATGCGCCACCTCGACTCTTGGGACGAGTTCTGTCAGCAGTGTGAGTACTTCATCGATGCGGCTGCGGATGCGCAAAGTGACCTCGTCGTGTTCCCCGAGTTGATGACGACGCAGCTACTCGCCCTCGAGGAAGCCAAACGCCCGAGTGACGCCGTTCGCAGCCTCGCGCAGCGGACTCCGCAGTACCTCGATTTCTTCAACAGCATGTCGATCAAGCACAACGTCAACATCGTCGGGGGCAGTCAGTTCACGGTCGAGGAGGACGGCCGGCTCCGCAATGTCGCCTACTTGTTCCGACGGGATGGCACGATCGATCAGCAAGCGAAGATCCACATCACGCCCGACGAGCGACGGTGGTGGGGCATCGAAGGCGGGGACAAGGTTCGCGTGTTCGATACCGACTTCGGGCGGATCGCGATCCTGGTC
>JAGQQW010000399.1 GCA_020426005.1 Planctomycetota bacterium
CCCACGCCCCTCTTCCTCGCCGTCCTCCCTTCGCTTCGCTTCGGTCCGGCGGCTCCGGCGCTCCGCGGGCGAGGGCTTCGCCCTTCGAACCGTGAGTCGGGGTGCACATGGGAGGACGCTCGGCTTCGCCATCGCCTCGCGAAGCACACGTCTTGCGCCGTGCACACATGGAAGGACCGACGTCAGGACGCGAGGAAGCTCAGCCCGGAGGGAAGTCGAGCGCGAAGAGGTTCGCCTTCTTGCGTTCCCAACGCCGTCCGTCGAGCGCACGCGCCGGGCCGAAGATCGCCGGCTCGTGCAGCGGCCAGACGCCACACGGCGTCGCGCTGGAGGCGCTCACGCGAAGGATGCCGTTGACCGCTCGACGCGCTGCTTCGTTCGCGCCCTCCATCGTCGCGAGGTCCGTGTAGGTGCGGACGTAGTCGCTCGCGAGGAAGAGGTTCGGAATCGACGTGATCGCCTCGGGCCGGTACTTCCACGAGCCCGCCACGTTCACGAGGAGCGGCTCGTCGTTCGTCGCCCCTGCGGGGTGCGTGACCTCGATGCTCGGGTCGAGGAACCACGAGTGCAGGTTTGTGTCGTCGAGCTCCGGTGCGGTCCCGTCGTTCAGCTCCGCCTTGAGCTGCGCCCACACCTCGTTCTTGATCTCCTCACGTGTCGTGAGGTCCTTGGCCGCCTTGCCGTAGAGGATGCCCGGCGACTCCCAATCGCTGATGTCGATCGAGAGGATGCCGTTGACGGTTCCGTCGCCGTAGTTGCGCACCTTCTCTTGCCAGAATTGCTCCTGCGAGATGCTCGTGAGCGCCCACGGCGAGTCCGTGTAGATCGCGTGCCCTCGGACCAACTTCACGTCGGTCTTCAGGTAGAACATGATCCCGTTCATCCACGCGGTGTGGAGCTTCGAGAGCCCCGCGAGCTCCGGCGCGGCGGTCACGAGATCGAGCGTGAGCAGCGGAATCACGCGCTCGACCGGCATCGCCAGAACGAAATAGTCCGCGTGCTGCGTGGTCGTCGACCCGCCGTGCGCGACGTCGACGCCGAGGATCTTCACCGCGCTTCCCGGCCCCGCCGACGGCCCGACGTGGAGCGCCTTCACCTCGTGCTCGAGGTGGTACGTGACGCCGCGCCCCTGGAGGTACGCGACCCAGGGATCGATCCAGACGTCGTTCGTCGGCCCGTCGAGCAGACGGTCGAGCGTGTCGCCGGGCGTGATCAGGTCGAAGAGCAGCTGCAACAACACGTAGCCGACCGTCCGTGTGCTGCCCTCTTCCGCACGCATCGCGACGAGGCTTCGGGTGAGGCCCTTCGCCAAATACGCGCGGTACTCGGGCGACATCGACGACGCGCGAATGAACTCCCACCAGGTGATGTCTTCCCACTGCCCGAAACGCCTCGCCTCGCAGGAGGTGAGCAGCGCCATGAGCCGGTCGAGGAAGAACGTCGCCTCGCCGACGGGGATGCCGAGGTCGGCGGTGAAGATCGCTTTGAGCGCGCGATACCACTCCGTGATGCTCGTCGGAAACCGCGCCACGAAGATCGGGTCACTCTGCCCTTTTCGCGCGAGCATGAACTGCGTCGCTTGCACGAGATTCCCGTAGACGCCGTCGTCGTTTCCGCCGAAGGGAATGCGCTTCATCGTGTCGGGCAGGTGTCGGTAGAAGCCCGGAAAGAATCGAAATCCGTGCTCACCGGGAAGATCGGGACGCCCCCCGACGCCGGTGCCGGGCACCGGGATGCTTCGCGCTTTGCCGCCCGGAATCGCGCCGCGTTCGAACACCTCGACCGTGAACCCACGCTCGACCAGCTCGTGTGCGGCGCTCAGCCCGGCGACGCCTCCCCCGAGGACGATGACCTTCCCTGCCATGCCGGGGAGCGTATCGAAGGATCGCCACGCACCCACGACGAATCGAATGTCTCTTCTCGATGAGGTCGTGGGGTTCGAGAGTGCTGCAAACGCAACACCGCCTCACCCATTTGGGTGAGGTGTCGACGCGCCCATGGGCAAGGATTGCCCGTGCCCGACGTTCGATGGCGTCCTGAATCGCGGCCGGCGTCCTGAAAGATCCGAGTTTTGATGACGCGGAACTTCTCTGTTGGGGTCGAGTGCACTAGGATCCCCCGCGTGGGAGGGAACCTCGTGGCCGACTCTGTCGACTGGGGTGGAAGCAGCATCACGCTCGATGCCGCGGAGCATTTCGCCGCGCGTGTGCCCGTGAGCCCGGCGGAACGCGGACGGATCGCACGAACGCTCTACGACTTCCCGATGGAGTGTCAGGTCCGCGGCATGTTCTTTCAGGGCCTCGTCGACACGATCTCCCGCGCGGCCGACCGGTCAACCAGCGATCGGCTCCTGACGGAGGCGGGCGTTCATACGCGCTTCATCCCCTTCGTGCTGATGCCGCATCGCGACTTCTACAAGCTCTACTTCCTCGCGTCCGCCACGCTCTTTCCGCGTTCCCCCCTCGAGCAAGGCTTCGAGCGCATCGCCGAGGATTTCTACCCGACGTTCAAAGAGAGCATGGTCGGAAGGACCCTGAGCGCGTTCATCGGCAAAGAGCCGGTCACGATTCTCGAACGGCTCGCGCAGGCCTACCAGATGTCGATCCCGTGGAACGAGCACTCCGTTCGAAAAGACGGCCCCCAAGGCGCCATCTGGAGCTGCAAGGTCGAACCGAGCGAGCTCTACCCGGCGACGTTCAAGGGCATCGTACGCGGGACGATGCGCGCCCAC
>JAGQQW010000400.1 GCA_020426005.1 Planctomycetota bacterium
CCGCGTATGGAACAGTTCCATCGACTCGATCGACATCGCGTCCTCGAACGGGCCGAACGACGCCATGCAGTGCTCCATCGCATGGTCGAGCGCCCGCGATGCGTCGGCCGCCGTCGCGGGCAGGGTCTCCAGGTCGAGAGCGCCTGGATGATGTGCGAAGCGCGTTTCGATCAGCTCGCCGACTTCGAGCTTGATCGCGTCGATGGCGAACGTCGGCGGTGTCGGTGCCGGCGGCGTGCCCTTCCACGGCTTTCGATTGTCGCGATCGAAGCTCCAGGCACCGCCGACGGGCTCGTTGCCGTCCATCAGCACGCCGAGTCGCTTGCGCACGTTCTTGTAGAAGCGATCCATCCGCCACGGCGGTCTGCCGAGCGCCTCGAAGTCCGAACGCGCCGTCAACCAACCTTCGTGGTTCTCGAACGCGAGGGTGCCGCTCGAGACGAGCGGCTCGAGGTCGTTGCGCAACTCGCGCTCTGCGGGCTCCATGCAGACGATCGGGCCGACGTCCTGCGCGACGCGCGCTAGCGCCTCTCGATACGGCCCGTCATGCACGACATAGCGAACGTCGACGCCACGCTCCGCTTGTTCGAGTGCGAAGTGCCGCATGTTCGCGAGCACGAGCGCGAGCTTGCGCTTGTGGTATGGGCGGCGCTGTGCCTTCCAGGGGGACTCGACGAGGATGATGCCGCAGTCCGACGGCTTCCAGCGCGCGAGCGGACCGATGTCGCTGCTCAGTTGGTCGTAGGGGACGTAGATCCAACGCCGCGGCGTTCGCGAACTCGGAAGGCGATCAGCGAGCTGGGAGCGAAAGGTGCGCACAAGCGAGTTCCTGGTCGCGATTCAACGCGCACACAAGTCCTCACTCGGTCGCGTGCCCACAATGCTGCCGAGGCACGGTATCCTGACGCTCGTGGAGACCCCAGGCATCGGCAGAACTCGAAGACCGCTCTGGAAGATGAGCGTGGACCTCTTCATGAGCGGTGCCTTTTCGTTGTTCTACCTCCTCGAACTCGCGCCGAGTGTTTGGAATCCGCAGACGATGGATGTGAGTACGGCATGGTTGAGTGGCGCGGGCGCCGTCGCGATGCTGACGTGGCTGTGGATGACGCTCCGGGAGTTCGCGTCGCTGCGGCGTCCCTACCCGATCCTGACGAACCCCTGAGCATCGTTCGCGCTGCACGCCGGACGCGGATCGACATGTGTGTCGGTCGCCGGTCCTGCTACCGCTTTCCGTCCCAAGGCTCCATCTGCGTCGAGAAGCACGTGACCTCGTGCGTCGGGTGCTTTCTCTGATGCAGGGTCTTCTGAGCTTCTGCCTCGGCGGCGGTCAGATGCATGTCGGCGCCGAGAAGCTGATTCTCCGTGCTGCATCTCGCTCGGTAGACGATTACGCCCACCGGGGGCGCGGTGGTGCAGGACGTCGTCGTGAGTAGGAGGGAAAGTCCGGCGAAGATCGCGTTGCGCATCGGATGCCTCTGTGCAGCCATTGGACGAAGCGTGCGGGGGCGGTAGCGATGCGAGTCTATCAGGGTCGACCCCGGCACGACGCTGTGGCGTTGTCGTGGTCGAACCTCACCGAGAGGGACCCCTTCGCCGGGACGTAGCGTCGAAACGTCCATACGACGAGTGCGAGTGCGAGGATCGCGACGACTCCGAGGAACAGCGCCAGGAAGAAGAGTGGCGGCGCCAAGAGTGACCTGGTCTTCCACGAGGTGTGGATCGGGCGATACCCGTGGGTAGCGAGCCGGTCTGCCTCGGCTTCGTAGTCGGCGAAAGCCGACGACTCCGAACCGAAATACCTCCTCTCGATCGGAGGATGTGCGTTCCAACGGCACACGAGATCACCGTCGACGAACCTTGCATCCATGATCGGACTCGGAAGCTGCGGCGGGCGGTTCATGGGTGAACGATGAAGGAGTGGAGACGACTCGGCAATGGTCCGCACCGCGGTCGGTCAGCGCCCCGACGAAGGCGAGTCGCCGAAGCCCCGCGACAGGAGCTCACGATGACGGCGGAGGGCCGCCGCGTGACGCGGGTCCTCAGCGACGTTGCGTCGTTCCCTCGGATCGCCTTCATGGTCGTACAGCTCCTCACCAACGAGTTCTCCATCGGCCTGACGGCGCCAGCAGACATAGCGCATCGTTGCGGTGCGTACCGCTCGGCCCATCGTTGGCCTGGCGACCCCGGATCGAGCATCAGCGGAACGAGACTCTCGCCCTCGCGATCCGGCGGCGGCGCGACTCCGAGTAGCTCGCATACGGTCGGGAACACGTCGACGAATTCGACCAGGCCGGGCGCGCGGCCGGCCCGATGCGCCGGGCTCGCGATCAACAGCGGCGCGCGCGTGTCGACTTCGAAGTTCGTCATCTTGCCCCAGCTGCCGTGGTCCCCGAGCTTCCAGCCGTGGTCGCCCCACAGGACGATCAGCGTGTCATCGGCGATGCCGAGCGCGTCGATCCGATCGAGCAGTCGTCCGATCTGGGCATCGACGTAACTGACACTGGCGAGGTAGCCATGCAGCAAACGACGATGCTCGACCTCCGTCATTCGTGGGCCGTCGCCGTTCGCGAGCTGCTGCGGCGGCACCAAATGGGTGAAGTCGGAGTAGCCGCGCAGCTCACGCATGGTGTTGATGGCCATCGGCGGTGCGTCCTCCGGTGGTCCGGCCTCCCGGCACAGCGGCAGCGCCGCGCGATCGTAGAGGTCCCAATACCGCTT
>JAGQQW010000401.1 GCA_020426005.1 Planctomycetota bacterium
AATTTGTCCAAGCCGCGGCTGTTCTTCCCTTCCTATTGGCGTGCAGATCCCACGGGCCGGGCTGCAACTGCCCACAGGGTTGCCGTTGGTTTCGACCTATCGAGCTTCCATCTACACACAGCTCTTCGCACTGGATGCGGCCGCGCAGGGGAGGGGGCAGCGCTTATGGGGCAACTCGTAGTTGTGTTGTCCCGTCAGAGGTAGAGGCGGCGTTCGTGGCGGTCGCGCATCGCGGCCATGAACTCCTCGCGCTTGTCTTCGGCCATCATGGTCGTGATGCGCTCGATCGTGCCGCCGTAGAACAGGATGTACTTCGTGATCTGTTGATCGAGTCGCCGGACGATGTGCAGGCCGTAATAGCTCTCGACCGGGCCGTCGACCTCGCCGTTCTTGATGTTCCAGACCGCGCGCACGACCGGTTTCGGTAGCGGAGAGTCGAAGCGCTTCGTCCACGATTCGAAGCGACCACCGCGGTCCTTCGTCGAGTTGTCCTCGGAGTTCTTCTTGGCGAGTGCCTCGAAGTTCTGCGGCGCTTCGCGAAGACGCATCATCAATGCTTCGGCAACGGCGCGCTTGTGTCGCCGCTCTTTCGGCGGCAAGAGGCGACCGGTCGTCTCGTCCCGCATCGAGAAGTAGATGTGTGCGAGCTCGACCCGTCCATAGAACACGTCGCCGTGACCCACGTACCATTCGCGCAGTTCGGTCTGCTTGTATTGCGAAGGCACGAGTAGGTTCAGGAGCGCGCGGCTTTCGGCGCGTAGGCCTTGTTCTCGCCGGTAGCGTTGCTCGTACGTGCGACGCGCTGCGGGAGTCAGCTTGGCCCGGTCCTTTTCGAGCTTCTGGACGTATTCCTCGAATCCACTCGCGAGGATCGCGTCGGTCGCGGCGGCGACTCCCGAGGTCGGGAGTTCGCGCGCCCGCACTTCGGAACGCAAGAGCAAGAGGTCCGCGTACTGCCACAGGAGTTGTGACACTGCCGTGCTGTTGAGATCGAGGCTCCCGTTCGGGTCCCCCCAACGCATCAGGATGTTCGGGTCGTACCGGTCCTTCAGATAGCGCGCGAGTTCCTCGAGCGTGATCTCGTGCGTGTCGACGACGCCGATGACGAGTCCTTTGTCCCGCGCCCAATCGAAGCGGCCCGGCAGCTTCGATGCGTAGCGATCGTCCGCGGCTGCCGCGAGTGTCGCTGCGGGAGCCGTCTTCTTGTCGTCGAGCGCGGGAGGCGCCGTGCCCGCATCGGACGTGCTTTGCGCCATCGTGTCGCCGAGTGCGATCCCCGCGGTCACGATCGGGAGTGCAACGAAGAGGATCGCTCGAAAGCGCTCGGAGAAGGCGGATCGTGTCGGGCGGTGCATTGCGAGGCGTCGGTTCGGTGGGAGCAACTTCGCGTGACGCACCTTCGGTCGGTCGTCAGCGCGCAGAGTGGCCGCATGGGAGTGCAGCCCTCGAAAGTGTAACGGACGTGCGGCGCCGAGCGCGTACGTGCGGCATCATCGGTGCATGCGCCTTGTCGACATCCCCATCGTGTTCGCGATTCTCATACTCCCGAGCGGGTGTGTCGTAACGAAACGCGCCGATCCCGGGCCCGGAGCGGGGATCGTCGTGACGCCCCTCGAATCCGGGACGCGTGCGAGTCTGCGCGGATTGCACGTCGTTTCGGCGCGGGTCGCGTTCGTGACTGGCAGCGGTGGCACCGTCCTTCGGACGACCGATGGAGGGCGGACCTTCGAAGCACGGTCCGTGCCGGATGCGGGCAACCTCGACTTCCGATCGGTGGTCGCCCGGGACAGCACGTCGGTCCTCGTCGCGTCCGCGGGCACTCCCGCGCGCGTGTATCGCAGCTTCGATGGCGGCGAGCGGTTCGAGGTCGTGCACGAAGACGCGCATCCCGACGCGTTCTTCGACAGCCTCGCCATCGGCACGGGCGATGCGATCTGGCTCTTCGGCGACCCGCGCGCCGGTGGCCACCTCGTGTTGCGCGAAGGGCGCGCCTTCGGTGATTCGTTCACGGAGCACGGGCATCGCTTGCCGCAGCCGCGCGAGGGCGAGGCGGGCTTCGCCGCGAGCAACGGTTGCATCACCGTCGATGCGGAAGGTAGGCCTGCGGTGGTGACGAGTGGAGTGACGGCGCCGCCGCGCTTCCTGCGGCTCGGTGGCAACGCGGGCGAAGTGATCGTTTGCGAACTGCCTCTCGCCCACGGCGCTCCGGGGCGCGGCGCGTTCGCGGTCGCCGAGGACGAGAGCGCGATCGTCGTCGTGGGCGGGGACTACCTCGCGCCGACCGACATCGAGGGCGTCGGCGCGTTCAGTCACGATGGGGGGCGCACGTTCGAGCCTGCACGAGGGCTACGCGGCTACCGGTCGGGCGTGTCGGCCGTGCCCGGGAGGCCAGGTACGTTCGTCGCGATCGGGCCGACCGGCGGGGAGATCAGTACCGATGGTGGGCGGACGTTCTTTCCAGTCGAAGGGCTGAGCGGCCACGCGATCGACATGGCGCTCGGGGGCATCGGATTCGCGAGTGGGTCCGAGGGGCGGATCCTGCGGGTCGTGCTGCCGTGACGCGTCAGCGGTACTCTCTCAGGTGAAGCTGCCTGAACGTTGGTCGCGGACCATCCAGACGGCCCCTCCCACCTGCCCCGCGCCTCTCGTCGCCCTCGCGTCGGTCGGTCGCCTTTCGGGGCGACCGGCGCGAGGGTGACGAGAGC
>JAGQQW010000402.1 GCA_020426005.1 Planctomycetota bacterium
TTCGAAGCCGGAGGCAATCATGTCGAGTGCGGCTTGCTCTGCGATCGAGTCACCCGTTGTAAGGAGTATGAGTAGTGCGACGCGAACCAGAGCGTGGTCGACCGTGTCGGTCGCAGGAGCACTAACGACGATGCGAGCGGCATCGGGGGCCTTTTGGAAGAACCGTGCCAATAGCCCGTCGGGTGAGACCTGTTCGTCGCTCGCTGCGCGTTCTTTTTCGAAGGCCTCTCGGAGGCGCTGGATGAGTTCGTCCGGTGCGTACTTAGTAGTCCACCGCTCGACGAGTTCTTCCGCGATTTTCTCCGATCTTTCTCGAGATCGGTAGTAGCGGCTTACAGCCGCATTGTCAGCCGCGTCGTCGTCCTCGTCGTCATCCAAGGCTCGACCGGCACGCACCAAGCGGATGATTAGGAGGTCATCGTCGATACACAAGTTCCTGCGCGTGCGACGTGCAAGCTCCTTGCGCGCGCCCTCCCCATAGGTAGCGTGCCAGCCCAATGCTCGGTGAGCGGAGAGCCTCAGCCCTGCGGACTGATCAGGGTCGGCGAGTAGCCGGCCAAGGATGTTTACGACCATCGCAAACTCGTCCGTCACCGGTTCGTTTCGATCGCCCGATCGCAGAGCTTCCTCCAGAATCCCAACAGCAGCGCGCGCTGTCCGCGCATCACTGGCGAGTGCTTCCTCGGCGATGGCGATCGCGGCAGAGCGCACATCAGCAACGGCTTCAAAACTGATCGGCATGCGCGAGAGCGTGAGGCTGATTCCGTTGGACTCAGTCACAGTAACTTCATGGGCCAAGGCAGGCTTAAGCAGTGACACGATCTGATCGCGGTGTCCAGGGTGCTCATCGGCGCGGAGGGTCTCACCAACGACCTTGACGTAGCGTTTGGTGAAGGCGACGGGGCGGCGAGGGTGAAACTCACCGAGTTCGCGTGCAAGCCGGAGGGCGTGCTCGGGGTTCGAGTTCTCACGGCGGTCGTCCCGAAGGCCGATATCCAGCAGGCTATGCAGTGCCCTCGGAAGGAAGTCGGCATGGTGTCCGGCGTTGGCTATGAGCGGTGCGAGGGAGCGAGCAACGTCGCCGCTTGTGACCTTTCTCTTCTCCCCCCAAATGCCGCTCAGTTCGTCGTCCTCGTCGGGAGCCGGGCTCTCCAGCAGTCCATCTGCGAACTCGAGGGCACGATCCGGGTAGATTGCGGCGACTGCGGCAACCCGCTTACTGATTGTGATGCGAGCCGAGTTCGGCAGCTCTCGGGCGTGCTCCGCTAACGCGGACCAGAGGACGTCGGCGAGATTTGATTCGCCGTCGGCGCGTCGGTGCCAGTCGACAATGCTGACGTTGTTGATGGCATGAGTGAGGGCAGAGCCGCGAGCGTGGTCTGCAAGCAGTCGGGCGAACTGTTTGTCGAGACCGGCTTGCGAGACTAGTGCGCGTTCTAGCGTCGCGTCGCCGAGGAGGTCGGGCACGACCCTCGCAGTCTTCCCTCGTCGAAGCACGAGACCAAGGTCCTCCAGTTCGTCGAGGATCTCGAGCAAGGCTGCATGCGGCTGCCTGCTGGTTGCTACAAGACACTCGATGAACTCGCCATCCTCCAGCGGCGCGGGCTGGATCGCGGCCAGTGCTTGGAGCACGGAAGTTCGCGCGTCAGCGTTGGTCCCGCTCAACACGAGGTCAGTGAATCGAGCGAGGATTTCGCGTCGGAGGGCGGTTTGGGAAGCGAGGTCGGCGTCACTGAGCGTCCCGGATCGAACCAAGTGCGCTCCAGTGATGATGAGGAAGGGGCAGTCGTAGCCGATACGTGCCAGTGACTCGACACGCCCGTCCTTCGCGTGGTCGCCGAGGGCTTCGCGGGCGAGCGACTCGGCGTCTTCGATTGAGAGATCGTCGACGCTGACTGTGACGTCGTCGGCGAGTAGCTCCGGCAGGCCAAGGGATGCACGAAGCTTGGGCAGTGCTCGCGGGCGCGCCGCGAGCACCACGGTCGCGTCTGGGCGGGCGCGACGGATGCCTTCGACCAGCGCCGCGACGTCGTGCTCCGCGTCGGTGGCATCGTCGACCACAATGACCGGCCCACCCTCGGGAAGTAGATCGAAGGCGCCCGGAGCAATCTGTCCCCTGGCAACGAAACGAACGGCCCGACCAATGTCAGAGTTCGCGAACTCGCGCAGCAGACGGCTCTTACCGATGCCGCCACGTCCCACGACGAGCGCCACGTCGTGATGATCGGTTGCGAGGTCAACTAGCTTCCGGAGTTCATCGGTGCGGCCGACCAGCGTGAAGTTTCGATCGACGCCGAGCCGGCCGGCGAGCGCGGTGTCATATCGGTCCGGCTCGAGCCACGGACTGGGCTCGGGAACCCCGAGAAATGACTCGCGTAATTCCGGAAAGTAGCTCTCGATCAGCGCGAGCTTGTCGGATACTGGAAGCCCACGAACCAAGCCGGAAAGGGTCTCACCGTCCCAAAGCGTCCAGCCCGGATGTTTCGTCAATTCAAGCCGAGCCGCTGGGGTCGCAGATCGCCGACTCAAGGCGATGACCCCGGAGCTAAGCTGAGCATCGGGAAGCACCTCCTCGATGGCTCTCTTCACATCACTCGGGCCGAAGCTCCGGTGACGCTTGCACTGGACGCCGATTCGCTCGCGAGGATCAAGGAGAGAAGTGCATAGGTCAGGCATCGAGGGTGTTGCATGTGCGCATAATACGA
>JAGQQW010000403.1 GCA_020426005.1 Planctomycetota bacterium
CCCTGGCACGAATCACGCGCGAAAGTACGGGGAAATGACCCTGGCACGTTTCACGCACCTTTTGCGCGGCCTCAATGTAGGTGGACGGTTGAGCCGGAGAGGTGTCCTGCGTGGTCTTGCGCGCTCAGCGACAGGACGAGTGCGAGGTCCTTGGGGAGTTGGGCTGCGGATTCGAAGACGATGCTCTTCGGGTCGGCGCGTACGACGCGGCAGGCGGTGAGCAGGCCCCACGTGTCGACGGGATCGCCTTGGAGGGACGTGTGGAGACGTCGCAGATCGAGGTCGCCGAGTCCTTGGGGATCGCCGATTTCGATGCGCAAGCGACGCGCTGCGTCGAGAGAGACGAGCACTGTTGGGTCGTTGGTCCACGCCTGGCCCAAGAAGTGGATTCCACTCACCGCGTCGATGTCGCAGCTTCCTGCGGATGGGTCTCGAATCAGGCGACCGAAGCTGTCGCGTTCTTTCCCGTCTTCGACGTCGACGATGCGCACGTGGGTGATGTAGGCGAGGTTGATGCGACCGAGTTTCACGAGAGGGTGATCGCGTAACGACGCGAGGTCGAAGGGATCACCGCCGGCGCGCGCTGGATCGCGCACGTCGATTTCGGGGTGCAAGGTCGGGTTCGCGAGCGTCGGGGTGGTTCCGGCCAGGCCACGCCACGATCCGCACGGAAGAGCGCCATACGCGCCGATCGACTGCTGTGGGCCGACGTAGCTCGTCTCGAAGCGCGCAAAGTCGACGCCGTTCGAGCTGACTTCGACGAACGCGACTTCGGCATAGCAGGCCGCGCCGAGGCCGACGTAGAACGCGTTCTCGAACACGATGAAGTCCGCCCCCGGTCCGTCGGTCAGCGGACGGTCGAATCCGAGCGTGAGCGAGCCCGAGAGGCCGAGACTCACGACGTCGAGAGACCCGCTCGTGCGCCCCGCGCCGACGGGTGCTCCGAGTGCCTTCGACGGATCACGGAAGCCGGGCGCGACGCCCGAGCCCGGGGAGTATCCGATCACTTTCGATGCAAACGCTGACTGTGCCGAGACTTGCGCCGTGACGATCCCGAACGCGTACGCAACGAGCAAAGTCGCGACGAACCTCAGCAGGCACACCCGCGCTGACGCTGTGACGAATGTCTTCGGGCCAGGCCGCAAAGGCGTGGCAACGCTCGTCTTCGGGTGTGCCTGCGAAGTCGCGGCGGCGACAAGGCCGAGACGCAGCATGGAAGGCGTGCCAACGCATGCGTTCGACGCAAGTCGCGAGTGCGCGGTCGCGCAAGCGATCGAGCCATGCGAAAACGCGATTCCGCAACGCGGAGACGCGGTCGCCCATGCGATCGGATCTCGCCGCAGCGAGGCGCGTGAGCAGGCGATCCCGCGGCGCCAGGACAGCCCGGTGACGGAAGCGGACGAGAACAGCCACGAACACGCGGCAACGAATGGAACTCGGCTACGCCGCGACGAAGCGGCGGCCGTACGGCCTGGGAAGTAGCGCAACTCGGATCCTCGAAGTCATGCTGGACAGTGCGGAGTGACCCGAGGCGCGTCTTCTGGCTTGCGAATCCTCCTCCGTCAAGGCCTTCCGGCACGCAGTCCGTGGACTGCACCCCGTGGCATCGTCTCGACTTCGTCCTCGCTCACAGCGGCGGGCCCGCGCCGGTTTTTCACCGGACTTCCGTGAGCCCCGGATCTCATGAAGTCCGATCGAGGTCGCCTCTGGCGACCTCGATCGAACGGCCGGCATCATCGAGCATGCCGGCCCGGGGAACAAGCTTCCCTTGCCGGGGTGGTGGCGGCAGCCTATTTGCAACCCCGAAGTGACCGCGAAGAGTCGCGAGCCACGTCGTCCAGAAGAACCGAAGAGCAAGACAACGCATGATTACAGACGTCTGGTATTGGGTGGTGATCGGCGCCGGGATGCTCCTGAGCTTCGGCGCGTCCGCCCTGGTCAAGAGCACGTTCGCGAAGTACAGCCAGTTCACGACCCGGTCAGGGATGACCGGCGCCGATGTGGCTCGACGCATCCTCGCCGACAACGGCATCCAGGACGTTCGCGTCGAACGCGTGCCGGGCCATCTGAGTGACCACTACGACCCGACGAACAAGGTCCTGCGCCTGAGCGAGGCCGTGTACGACCAGCGCAACATGGCAGCGTTCGGAGTCGCGGCACACGAAGTCGGGCACGCGATCCAACACGCGACCGGCTACGCACCGCTCAAGTTCCGGTCGGCCTGGGTTCCGCTCGCGAACATCGGATCCAACCTCGGCATCTGGGTCGTCTTCTTGTCGCTGGTCATGGGAGCGGCACGCGGTGCTGGTCTGCCCTTCATCATCGGGCTCGTGGGCCTCGGCCTCTTCGCGTGTGCGACGGTCTTCACCCTGATCACGCTGCCCGTCGAGTTCGACGCGAGCAAGCGCGCCATCGTGGCGCTCGAGAACGGCGGCTACACGACGACCGAAGAAGTCGAAGGCGCACGCAAGGTCCTCAACGCGGCGGCGATGACCTACGTCGCGGCAGCAGCCGCATCGATCATGCAGCTGCTCTACTGGGCCTCGTTGCTCCTCGGCAATCGCGACGACTGACGAGCTAGTGTCCCGCGTCAGGAGTACGTTGTATTTGTCGGAGCCTAGCGGCGTCTCTCGTAAGGCGCACGGACGCAGGCAGATCGGGTGATCTGGCGAGGGAGTGCAACGCAGCGAGGG
>JAGQQW010000404.1 GCA_020426005.1 Planctomycetota bacterium
TGTCTTACAAAGCGAAGACATCCTGCAGAGTGTCGCTCTCGAAGCGTTTCGAGATTTGCCGCGGTTCGAACCGCGCGCTCCGGGCAGCTTGCGGGCGTTCCTCCACAAGCTCGTGATCAACAAGATTCGCGACCGTGCCGACTTCCACTCTGCGAAGAAGCGCGGTGCAGCACTGAGCCTCGAGACCTCGATGCTCGGCGACGTCGGTATGGGCGACTCCGATCACGGCGAAGGACCGCGCTTCTACGACAGCGAACGGTACGAACGACTCGAACGCGCTCTCGATCGCTTGCCCGACGACATGCGCCAAGCGATCGTGCTCCGACGCTTCGAAGGACTCTCGAGCCGGGAAGCGGCAGACGCGATGGGCAAAACCGACGATGCGATGCGCAAGCTCTACTCGCGCGCACTCGCACGACTCACGTTGCTCGTCTCCGGACCAGACGAACGGTCGAACGGGTGATCGACGATGAGTGACACGTCTCTCGAAGATGCCCTCGCCGACTACATTGCACGGCGACAGTCGGGGGAATCCCTCTCGCCTCGACCCTTCGTCGACGAATGCCTCACAGCGACCAATCAGGATGAACGATTCGGCGCACGCCTGCTCGACGCGATCGAGGCGTTCGAACGCACTAATCGCCAGTTGCCGGATCTCCAAGCGCTGCTACCCGAGCGTATCGATGCGTGGCGCGTTCGCGGCTTCGTCGGCCAGGGAACGTTCGGTCGCGTGTTCCGCGTGCGCGCCGTGGACGCCAATCCGACCGATCCCGACCTGGCGTTGAAGCTCCTTCACGAAGACACGGCGATGTTGCCGCGCGCGCTCGAACGATTCCGGCGCGAGGGCGAATCCCTGCAGGCACTGCGGATACCCGGCATCGTTCGGTGCCATGCCGCCGGTGTGTTCGAAGGGTGTCCCTACCTCGTGCTCGACCTCATCGAAGGGCGGTCGCTCGACGCCATCCTGCGCTCGAGTCCCGATCCAGATTGGTCTCCAGCGCGTGTCGCCCTCCTCGTCGCGAGCCTGGCGCGCAGCATCCACGCTCTACACGCGAGCGGCTTCGTCCACCGGGACATCAAACCCGGCAACATCGTTCTCGACGAGCGCACGGGCACCCCGACCCTCGTCGACTTCGGACTCGTGGGACAGAGCGACGAGCATCGCCGTCACGGCGATCCGACGTTGACGAAGGCCGGTGACGTCGTCGGCACGCCGGCATACATGTCACCCGAGCAGGCCCGAGGCGAACACTGCGATGCGCGAACCGACATCTGGGCGCTCGGGCTCGTGCTCTTCGAACTCTTGACGAGTCGGACGCCTTCGCGCCCCCGGACTGCGGGTTCGAAGAGGCTCGAGATTCGCGAACGCAAGCGTCGCAACCAAGCACTCGCGGATTCCGGCACTCCCCCCGGACTGATCGCCATCCACGACCGTGCGACGTCGGCGTTCGCAGGCGATCGGTTCGCGGATGCACGCGAGCTGGCGAACGAGCTCGAAGCGTTCGGCCAAGGCACGAGGACCAGGACTCGCCCCGAGCTGCGTAAACGAGTCCGCGAGGCCATCACGCTGCATCCGATCCTGCTCACCGCGGTAGGAATCGTACTCGTGATCGGTGGCACCTGGGCAATCTTCGACGCAAGACAGGCGCAACAGAACCGACGAACGATGTCGACTCTGCGAGCACTCGACCGAGCCCTGGCACACGACGAACAGGTCGAACGGCTCGCCTTCGACGACCTCCGCATCGAACTGCGATCTGCACTCGATGCATGGACGTCGAACGATCGTTCGCGAGCGTTCGAGATCGCCAGCACCTGTGCGGCGTCCGCACCCGGGGACGCGATCGCAGGCTTTGCAGCCGGCTTGACGGCACTCGGGACGAGACGCTTCTCCGACGCATCGCGCTTTCTCTCCCGATCCGCGCGCGCGTTCCCGGACGTCGAAGTCTGCCAGCTGCAGTATCTTCGCGCGCTCCGCGCCGTCGGGGCTCGATCCGAAGCGCACGTCCAAGGTCGCACCCTGTGGGAACGCGCCGACAACCGGAAAGCCCTGGCTCCGGAGACCACTCACGAGATCGCCAAAGCCGCTCTCGACCAGGGTGACACGGACCTCGCCCGTGACGCGATCCAGGCTGCGCTCGATCACCCCGCTCGAGAGCCGTCGCTCTCGATGTACAACACCGCGGCGATCGTCGCATCGAGTCGTGGCGATCGCGAACGTGCAATGCGCTACTACGAACTCATCAAGGAACGCGATCCGCAATACGTCCTCGGACGCTACAACGAAGCGTACGCGCTCGACAGTCAATGCAGGATCGACGAAGCGCGGCGCGCCTACGAAGCGATTCTCGTTCTCGATCCGAACCACGCCAAATCGCTCGCTTGTCTCGCGTGGTTGCACTCCGGATCCGGACGTGCGACTTGCGACAAGTGCAAGGCGGAGTTCGAGGCCAAGCCCGAGCTATTCGACCTCGCGCGGGCTGAGGAGTACGCGATTGCCGCAGCTCGCTCGAGCCAGTCGGCGGATGTTCTCCGCACCGTGCTCAGTGTTGCCGCACGGCTCGCGCGACGCGATTCATTGCGGAGTGCGCTTACGGAGGTTCAACAACGCAAGACGCTGTCCGACAAAGAACTCGGCCGCGTGACGCGGGCACTGCAACGCCTCGAG
>JAGQQW010000405.1 GCA_020426005.1 Planctomycetota bacterium
GCCCGCCGACGTTGTGATGGCTCTTGATCGTCGACGTCGCGCCGCCGTGCGCGGCCACCGACTCGATCACGTCGGGATAGAGCGTGCCCTGGCCGAGGAAGTGCGCGCGCTGGTGCTTCTTCGCCGCTTCGCGGAAGACCTCGACGAAGCGATGCCCGATGCGCTTGCGCTTGGTCTCGGGGTCGGACACGCCGGCGAGATCGGCGAGGAATTGCTCACTCGCATCGACGACCTCGAGGTTCATGTGGAAGTTGCGCCCGAAGAGCGCCTCGACCCCCTCGCGTTCGCCGTGCCGCAGCAGCCCGTTGTCGACGAAGACGCAGTGCAATCGATCGCCGATCGCCTTGTGGATCAGCATCGCCGCGACCGACGAATCGACGCCGCCCGACAGGCCGAGCACGACTTCGCCGTCGTCCCCGATCTGCTCGCGCAGCGCGGCGATCGTGTCGTCCTCGATCGAACCCGAATTCCAATCCGCCGTCAGCCCTGCGACGCCGAAGACGAAGTTCTGCAGAACCTTGTCCCCGTGGATCGAGTGCGTGACCTCGGGATGGAACTGCAGCAGCGCGATGCGCCGATCGGGATTCCACGCGGCAGCGAACGCGCAGCTCTGCGTCTGCCCGACCTTCTCGAAACCCTCGGGTAGCGCGCGCACTTCGTCGCCGTGACTCATCCACACCTGCGACGTGGCGGGCACGTTCTTCAAGAGCGGGTGATCCGCACCCCCGTCGTGCGAGAACGTCGCGCTGCCGTACTCCCGCCCCGCCGCGTCGTGTGCCGCGACGACCTCACCGCCGAGCGTGTGCGCGGTCCACTGCATCCCGTAGCAGATGCCGAGCATCGGCAATCCGTAGTCGAGCACGGACGGATCGAGCCGTGGTGCATCGCGCTCGTAGACCGAACGCGGTCCCCCACTCAGGATCAACGCTCCGTAGCGTCCCGACCCGAGCGCCTTGAGCGCTTGTTCGGGCGTGCAGATCTCGGAGAAGACCGACAGTTCGCGAATGCGTCGTGCGATCAGTTGGCAGTACTGCGTGCCGAAATCGACGATCAAGACTCCGCGATGCGCCGAGCGCATCTGCTCGAGCACGTCGTGTGCCGCCATGTCAGATGTCCTTGCCGCGGTAGTTCGGAGCTTCCTTGGTGATCAGGATGTCGTGCGGATGCGACTCCTTGAGCGAGGCCTGCGTGACGCGCACGAAGCGCGCATTCTTGCGCAATTCCGCGATCGTCATCGCGCCGCAGTAACCCATCCCTGCGCGCACACCGCCGACGAACTGATACACGTATTCGGAAAGTTTGCCCTTGTATGGGACCATGCCTTCCACACCCTCGGGCACGAGCTTGTCGCGATCGTCGACATCGCTCTGCGCGTAGCGATCCTTGCTGCCCTGCAGCATCGCACCGAGGCTGCCCATCCCACGCACGGCCTTGAACGTCCGCCCTTGATAGTGGATCAGCTCACCGGGGCTCTCTTCGAGTCCGGCGAAGAGACTCCCGATCATGATCGAACTCGCACCCGCGACGAGCGCCTTGGCAACGTCGCCCGAGTTGCGAATGCCGCCGTCGGCGATGATCGGGACACCAGCGTCATCCGCGATCCGCGAACAGTTCATGATCGCCGTCAGCTGCGGAACACCGACTCCGGCAACGACGCGCGTCGTGCAGATACTGCCCGGGCCGATGCCGACCTTGATCGCGTCGACACCGGCTTCGATCAGCGCCTTGGTCGCATCGGTCGTCGCGATGTTGCCGGCGACGAGTTCGACCGCGTAGCGCTTCTTGATCTCGCGACAGGTTTCGATGACGTTGCGGCTGTGGCCGTGCGCGGTGTCGACGACGATCACGTCACAACCGGCTTCGAGCAGGGACTCGACGCGATCGTAGTCGTGCACACCGACCGCGGCCCCGACACGAAGGCGACCGCGTTCGTCGCGACACGCACGCGGGTAGTCCTCGGTCATCTGGATGTCCTTGATCGTGATCAGTCCGCGCAAGCGTCGCTGGTCATCGATCAGGACGAGCTTCTCGACCTTGCGGTCGTGGAGGATTTCGCGCGCTTCCTCGAGGGTCGTCTCGGGGGGCGCGGTCACGAGCTGCCGCGTCATGAGGTCCGACACGAGGGTGTCCGAACCCGTTTGGAAGCGCAGGTCGCGGCTCGTCAGGATCCCGACGACGACGTCGTTGTCGTCGACGATCGGCAATCCGGAAATGCGGTGCTTGCGCATCGCGGCCTTCGCATCACCGGCGGTCGCGTCGGGCGACAACGTCACCGGATCGAGGATGACGCCGTTGGCCGAGCGCTTGACGGTGTCGACTTCACGCACCTGGGCTTCGAGACTCAGGTTCTTGTGAATGATGCCGACGCCGCCTTCCTGCGCGAGCGCGATCGCGAGACCGGATTCGGTCACGGTGTCCATCGCGGCGGAGACCAGCGGAATGTGGATCTCGATCCCACGCGTCAATCGCGTGTCGGTGCGAACCGAGCTCGGCACGACATCGGAATAACGCGGGACGATCAGGACGTCGTCATAGGTGAGCCCTTCACCGAGGATCTTCGGTGCTGTCTCGGAGGTCACGGACTCGGAAGTCACGGGCGCATCTCCAGGCACAAAAAAAAAACGAAAGCCGCAGGGGCTCGCCGTTTCTCTTTCCCAGCCGTTGCTC
>JAGQQW010000406.1 GCA_020426005.1 Planctomycetota bacterium
TACGGGTTCAACAAGTCCCATTCGGCAGCCTACGCGGTGCTCACCTATCGCACCGCGTGGCTCAAGGCCAACTATCCGACCGAGTTCATGTGCGCGCTGCTGACGTGCGACATGGGGCTGACCGACAAGGTCAAGGAGTTCATCGACGAGAGCAAGCGTATGGGCATCGAGATCCTGTTGCCCGACGTCAACGCGTCGCAGACGCGCTTCTCGGTGGAGGACGGCAAGATTCGCTACGGCCTCGGTGCCCTCAAAGGACTCGGCGAGAAGGCCGCGGACGCACTCGTCGACGCACGTCGCAAGGAAGGGCTGTTCGCGGACATTTCCGATCTCGCTCGCCGCTGGCCGATGCACGTCGCGAACAAGACCGCGTACGAAGTGCTCGCGAAGGCCGGCGCGCTCTGCTCGACGGGATGGACGCGGCGTGCGGCGTTCGAGGCCATCGAAGGCACGTTGCGCGAAGCCGCCAGCATGCAGAAGGACCTCGCACGTGGGCAAGGGCTGCTCTTCGCGGCACCGCCGCGCGCGGGAGGTAACGCTCGGTCGACCGTGCCGGAAGTCGAGGAGTGGCCCGACAACATCCGACTGACCCTCGAGAAGGAGGCCGTCGGGTTCTTCCTGTCGGGTCATCCGTTCGAGCGTCGCGGTCGTTTCTTCTCCCTGCTCGCGGGAACCGACACGCACAGCCTCGCGAAGCTCGCCCAGAACGAAGGCGACGACGTGCCACGGGCCGAACGGCAGGAGTTCGTCCTCGCGGGCATGGTGTCCGCATTGCGTCCGATGATGATCAAGAACGGGCGCAACGCCGGCCAACGCATGGCGCGCTTCCGGCTCGAGGACCTGCACGGCTCGGTGGCGTGCACGGTGTTCTCGAAGCAGTACGCCGAGTGCCAACACCGACTCGAAAACGACGCCCTCGTCTTCGTACGCGCGAGGCTCGACCGCAGTGGAGAAGAAGTCGCCCTCCTCGTCGACGACGTCCTCGATGCCGACAGCTACGTGCGTGGTCACGTCGATGCGCTCGTGCTCTCGTTCGAAGAGGATCGTCACGACGAATCGGTGCTCGATCCGGTCAAGACCGCGCTCAGCAACCATCGCGGCGCGCATCGCGTGCTGTTCCACGTCGCAGCGAAGGACGGGCGGACCTATCGGCTCTTCATCGACTCCGAGTGGTCCGTCGACCTCTCTCAAGAGCTGCTCGAAGACCTGACGGACAAGCTCGGCCGCGAAGCGCTGTCGTTCACGCGACGATGAGCCGTTCGGACCAACAGGGTGTCGCGTGGCTCGCGGGCTTCTTGCCCGCCGTCTTCGTCCTCGGCTGCGCTGTCCCCACGGACACGACGCCGCCTGCACGCCCGAACGTTCTCGTGATCGTCGCTGACGACCTCGGCATTCGCGATCTCGGCGCGTACGACGATCTCGATCCTGAGGGACGACGCTGCTTCTACGAGACACCCAACCTCGATCGCCTCGCGCGCGAGGGGGTGCGCTTCACCAACGCGTATGCCGCGTGCCCGGTTTGTAGTCCGAGTCGCTACGCGCTGCTCACCGGGCGCTATCCGATTCGCGGCCAGGCCACCAACTGGTTCTCCGGCAAACGGGCGGGACGGTTCTTGCCCGCCGAGTCCGCGGACCGCATGCCGCTCGAAGAGGTCACGATCGCCGAAGCGCTGAAACCGCACGGTTACGCGACGTTCTTCGCCGGCAAATGGCACCTCGGCCCGACGGAGGACTTCTGGCCCGAGGCGCAGGGCTTCGATGTCAATCGTGGCGGATACGTGCGCGGCGGGCCCTACGGTGGGAAGAAGTACTTCTCGCCCTACGGAAACCCGCGACTCGAAGACGGCCCGGACGGCGAGCACTTGCCCGACCGCCTCGCGTCCGAGACGCTGGCGTTCGTGGACGCGCAGCGTGACGCGCCTTGGCTCGCGTATCTGAGCTTCTACTCGGTCCATACCCCGCTGATGGCCCCCGACGATCTCGTCGCCAAAGCGCGAGCGAGGCGACCTGCTGGCGATGCACCGCGCTTCGCCCAAGAAGAACAGACGCTGCCGACCAACGCGCCTCGCCGCGTGCGCATCGTGCAGGATCACGCCGTCTATGCGGCGATGGTCGAAGCGATGGACCGCGCCGTCGGCAAGGTCCTCGACGGCCTCGCAGCGCGTGGCCTCGCCGACGACACGCTCGTGATCTTCACCTCGGACAACGGCGGCCTGTCGACGTCCGAGGGCCTACCGACGAGCAATCTGCCTTTCCGCGGCGGCAAGGGTTGGACCTACGAGGGCGGGATCCGTGAACCGTTCCTCGTACGCTGGCCGAGCCGCATGCGAGGTGGACGCGAAGTGGCCGCGCCGGTGTGCGGCATCGACGTGTTCCCGACCGTGCTCGACGCGTGCGGGATCGCGGTCCCGAACGACCTCGTCCTCGATGGGGTCAGCGTGCTGGCAGGCGAGACGAACGAGAATCGACCGCTTCGAACCAGTCCGGCCCCACAGGACGCGGAGCGACCGCTCTTCTGGCACTACCCACACTACGGCAACCAGGGCGGCTTCCCATCTGGGGCGGTCCGTCTCGGCGATTGGAAGCTCATCTATCTTTACGAAGATTGTCGCCACCACCGGGATCTACACTCTATCCCTACGCGCCGCACGTCCGATCTGGCGAG
>JAGQQW010000407.1 GCA_020426005.1 Planctomycetota bacterium
CCGCCAGTCGTGTTCGAATCTCATGCTCGCCCCCGAAGATCGGTCTCGAGTCGCCATGCGTGCGCACGCGACCTCGATTCTGATTACCCGTGGCGGACGTCCGGGGACGCAGAATCCGACCGGATCCGTCCCCTGGAGGCACGCTCGCTGCCATCGAAGCGTCGACGTCGGCATCGTTGCCCTGCCCGGGCCGTGGTACTATTCCTTACCCGAGCCGCCCCCACGGGCGGGTCTCCGTCAGCGACATGCCACGTCCTTCCACCCAGAACAGCCCCGACACCGCAGGAACCACGCCACGAGGCGCGCGCGGGGTCTTCGTGCTCTTGCTCGGCGTTCTCGCGCTCAGCGGCTTCCTGTTCTGGACCGTGTTCGGCGAAACCGGCAAGCAGCCGACGCTGCTCGCGCCACGCCTCGAAACGAACACCACGGAAGAGCCGATCGACACGGGCCCGACGGCGGTCGTCGCGGATTCGGTGCCGCTTCCGTTTGACAACGGAAGCAGTGACACCGAGCCGCCTCGTGCGAGCGGTCCGGACTCGCCCCAACGGCAGTCGGGCACCCTGCTCGGCAGTGTCCTGATCCCCGAAGCGCTCCGAGGCAGGGTCGCGATCTGGACACTCGAGGTCGCCGAAGCGCGCAACGACGCCGATTCTCGAGTCGTCAAGGGTGCTCGGCAGTTCCGCAGGCGCTTCGAAGTGAGGTCGGGCGCCGGCATCGCTCGCTTTCGAGTCGATGACGTGCCGTTCAGTGACTACGGCTGGTACGTCGCGGCCACGTGCTTGGAGCCACCCGCGGCGAGCCCGTCGACGCTCGTCACCCTCGATGCTCGGCGACCCGAGTCCGAGGTCACGCTGTCGCTCGCCGTGGCCCCGAGCCTGCACGTCACCGTGAAGGACCAGGAGATGGCGGCCTTGCGCGAGGTGCGCGTCACGATCCGCCCCATCGGATTCCCCGCGGGTCGCAGCCTGGGAACCGTCCTGACGGACATCTACGGCCTCGCGATCTTCTCCTCGGTCGCGATCGGTGAGTACGAACTCGTGATCGGCCCCGTGGCACGACCGGTCGTCCCGGTGCGGCGAATCTCGATCGACTCGAAGCAACTGCAGTTCGAACGCGTCACGGTGCCCAAGGGCGGCAATCTCACGCTCCTCCTCGCAACTCCCGCAGGTGGCGGAGTCGATCAGGCCGAAGTCGTCGCAATCGCGAAGGACACGAAGATCTACAAGAAGTACGAGACGAAGACGGACGTCTCCGGTCGCGCCAACCTCGAGCATCTACCTCCGGGCCCCTACTACCTCCACCTGACGAAGAGCGGGTTCGAGCGACGCTTCGAGAAGATCGTCGTGACCGAGAACGAGACGACCGAGAAGCGCGTCACGATGCATTGGGACTTCCGGCGCGGGCGCTGAGCCCCGAGCGCACCCCGGATCGACCTCTGCTACCCTTTGTGCGTGATCACGCAAAGGCACGTCGCGACCGGTCTCACGATCGCCATCGTCATCGCTCTCGTCCTCGCGTCCGCGACTTGCGGTTCGAACTCGCACGCCGGGGAACGGACCGACGAGGGAACCGCAGAACTGCAACGTGGGACGAGATCGAATCCACGACAGAACGCAGAGCTGGCGCCCGCTGCACGCGGCGCCCAGCACGGCGACACGTCGCGAAGCGCCGATTGGCTCCCGCGACGCGAGTTCCGCGCGGTCTGGGTCGCGACCGTCGCCAACATCGACTGGCCTTCGAAACCCGGCCTCGATGTCGCAACCCAGCAAACACAGGCACGCGCGATCCTCGATCGTGCAGTCGCGTGCGGCCTCAACGCCGTCGTGTTCCAGGTGCGCCCACAAGCCGACGCTCTCTACGCTTCGGAGCACGAACCCTGGTCCGCTTTCCTGACCGGACAGCAGGGACGAGCGCCCGAGCCCTTCTACGACCCGTTGACGTTCTGGGTCGACGAGGCGCATGCACGTGGCCTCGAACTCCATGCCTGGTTCAATCCGTATCGCGCGTGGCACCCGGCATGCCCGGGTGAGCCCAGCCCGAAGTCGATCGTTCGTGCACGCCCCGAATGCGTCGTGACGCTCGGCCGCGAAGGCTACAAGTGGATGAACCCCGCGCGAGACGACGTCCGCGCCCACTCGCTCGCGGTCGTGCGTGATGTCGTCGAGCGCTACGACGTCGACGGCATCCACTTCGATGACTACTTCTACCCGTACCCCTCGTACAACGACGACAAGGACTTCCCCGACGCGGACACCTACGACAGCTACAGGAGTGCGGGAGGGAAGTTGTCCTTGCACGACTTCCGCCGCGATGCGGTCAATCGTTTCGTCAAAGAGGTCTTCGCGTGCGTCGAGCACGCGGAGCGGCGAGTGCGGTTCGGGATCAGCCCGTTCGGCATCTGGCGTCCCGGTCATCCACGCGGGATCGAGGGGTTCGATCAGTACGACCGGCTCTTCGCCGATCCGCGACGCTGGTTGCACGACGGAGACATCGACTATCTCGCCCCGCAGCTCTACTGGCCGATCGCGCGCGGTCCGCAGAGCTTCCCGGTCCTCCTCGGCTGGTGGCAAACCCAGAATCCCCACGAGCGGTGCATCTGGCCCGGGATCTCCTTACGCAATCCCAAAGAAGCCGCTGGTGCGCGCGAGACGGTC
>JAGQQW010000408.1 GCA_020426005.1 Planctomycetota bacterium
CCTCGACGACGATTGCCCGTGCATCTGCCGGATCCCGACCGATGAACTCCGCGTTTCGCGCGCGAGCGAGCACGTCCTCGACCCAAATCGACGCGACGTGCTTGGTCGGTTGCCGTTCGGGCTCGCCGTCGATCACGATGCGTTCGGGTTCGATCGTGAATCGCTCTCCCGGCTCGAAGAGCTCGAGGATGCGCACGTCCCGCAGAGCCCGGCGCAGTGCAGTCGCAGTTGTGGACGCTGCGCGTCGTTTTTCCAGACGCGCAATTTCGCGTGCATTGGACAAGGCGCTTCCGATCCCGAGCACGCCGGTCGCGACGACCAAGCCTGCCGAGAGCAGCAACGCCGTCGCAAGCCACGGGAACGCACTCTTGGGCCGAGACACGCGTGTCACGCTAACCCACGCGAGTCCGCACTCTCGGCATCTGTTGTCAAATCCATGTCGAGGACGGCACGTGCTTTGCCGACTCCGAGCGTCGCGCGCAGCACGGAGGTTTCCCCGATGCTGACGCCGCGTTACCGTTCACGTATCTCAAGCTTCCAACCCGTCGAGGCTCATGGTTTCCGATTCGCAACCGACGCACGAGCGTCGCGGTTTCTTGCGCCTCATGGCCACGGGGGTGCTGTCGATCCCGTTCATCGCACCCATCGTCGCCGTCGCGCGCACGCTGCTTCCGGGCGAGGGTTCGGGAAAGAAGCCGCGACCCGCCCTCCCACTGCGTGAGATCCCGGAAGGCGAACCCGTCTCCTATCGATTGCGCTACGAGGACATCCAGGGCCCATATCGACTCGAGGTCGAGCGCCTTGTCTTCCTGCGACGAACGGGTGACGACGTGCTCGCGCTCAGTGCCGAATGCACGCACGCGGGATGCAACGTCTCGTGGAGCGGGGACAAGAAGTCGTTCGTATGCCCGTGTCACGAGGGCTTCTTCGATCTCGACGGCAAGCCAACGGGCGGACCGCCGCAGAATCCTCTGCGCCGCTTCGATGTCCGTACGAACGGTGACGACGACAACGTCCTGATCGAGGTCTGAGATGCTCGCATTCCTCGAAAATAGACTGGGGCTCTTCTCGTGGTTGCGCGAACTCGGCGGCACGGCGCGACCTCCACGCGAAGCGAGTTTCTTGCAAGGGCTCGGCTTCGCCACGCTGTGCGTGCTCGCGCTCGTGATCGTCACGGGCATCGGCATTTCGTTCCACTACGTGCCGTCCGCGGACCACGCGTACGACTCGATTCGAGTGCTCGAACGCGACGTGACCGGTGGGGCGCTCATGCGTGCGCTCCACTACCAGGGCACGTCGGTCCTCGTCGTGCTCGCGTTCCTCGATCTCTGCGTGTGGTTCTTCCTCGGTCTCTACAAGCGACCGCGGGAGTTCGCGTGGATATTCGGCATCGTGCTCTTTGCCCTGATCGTCGGCGGCGCCTTCACGGGCTATCTGCTGCCGTGGGACCAGAACGCGTGGTTCGCCACCAAGGTGCGCCTCGGCATCCTCGCGAGTGCGCCCGAACTCGGTCCACGAATTCGAGACATCCTTCAAGGCGGATCCGAGCTCGGATCGATGTCGCTCGGACGCTTCTTCACGCTGCACACGATGGTCGTGCCGCTCCTGATCGGACTCGTCGTCGTGATACGCGGACGCGTCATGCGTCGCCACGGAATGTCCCCGGTCGGGTTGCGCGTCGACGAAAGCCCGACGCTCCAAGGACCATTTCCCTCGCGAACGACATGGTCGAAGGCCTTCCTCGGCATCCTCGCTGTCGCAGCGTGCTTCGTCATCGCTGACCGATGGCCGGCCGAACTCGAAGCGATCGCGGACCCCGCGGACTCCAACTACCAGCCGCGGCCCGAGTGGTATTTCTTCGGCCCGTTCGAGTTGCTCAAGTTCTTCAAGGGTGGCACCGAAGCGATCGGCGCGTTCTGGCTACCCAACGCACTCCTCGTCGTGCTCGTGTTGTTGCCGTTCTTCGATCGCAATCCCGAGCGGCGACTTCGCAAGCGCCCGATCTGCTTGATTGCCGGGGCGCTCTTCCTCGTGACGATCGGCACGCTGACTTGGAGGGGCAGCCAGGACAAGCCCACGCACTACAAGACACCTGCGCACCCGCTGCATGCGACGGCTGAGATGCGCCTCGGCTACGACCTCACGCGCAAAGAGGGTTGCTTCTCGTGTCACGCGTGGAATGCGCCGGACGGCATCGCCTACGGACAAGAGGACAAAGACGCTCCACCGATGGAGGACATCGAGTACGACCCCGAGGATCTGTCGGAGCTGCTTCTCGAACCACCCGAGGAGATGCCGGCGTATCCGCATCTCAGCGAAGCGCAGCGGGTCGCCGTCGGGAAGTACGTCGAGTCGCTGCGGTCGAAGGACTAGCGTCCCGCGTCAGCGAGCGCCGACGCGCACGAGGATCGCGTCCGACAGCGTGTAGCCAGCGGCATTCGCGGTCGGGTCGATGAGCAGGCCTTGGACGAACACGTACTTTCCAGCCAGTTGCGGCAGGTTGGGAATCGGTGCTCCGATGTCATTGCGGCCACTCGCGTTCGTCAAGAACGGCACCGTGATCTCGATGCTCGTGAACAACGTACAACCGGGCATACCGAATGGGCCGAAGTCGAACGGCAG
>JAGQQW010000040.1 GCA_020426005.1 Planctomycetota bacterium
GAGACCCAACCGATGACCGAAGCAAAGACTCTTCTCGATCGCGTGGACTGGCCCGAGGACCTCAAGAACCTCTCGCGCGAACAATTGCCGCAACTTTGCGAGGAGATGCGGGAGTTCATTCTCGAGACGGTCAGCAAGACCGGAGGGCATCTCGGCTCGGGCATGGGGGTCGTCGAACTCACCGTCGCGCTCCACTACCTGTTCGACTTCCGCGAGGATCGCCTCGTCTTCGACGTCGGCCACCAGTGCTATCCGCACAAGATCCTCACTGGCCGTAAGGCGCGCATGCGGAGCCTGCGACAGAAGGATGGATTGTCGGGCTTCACGAACCGGTTCGAGTCGCCCTACGACGCCTACACCATGGGGCACGCCGGCACGGCCATCTCGACCGCGCTCGGGATCAAGTACGGGGATTCGCTTCGCGGTCGCGATCGTCACGTCGTCGCGCTGGTCGGGGACGCGGCGTTCGGCTGTGGTGTCGCCTTCGAAGCGATGAACCACGGCGGTTCGCTCGGCAAGAAGCTGATCGTCATCCTCAACGACAATCACTGGTCGATCGCCAAGACCGTCGGCGCGCTGTCGTCGTACCTGACGAAGATCCGCAGCGGACCGATCTACCGCCACGCGAAGAAGACGCTGCACCAGCTTCTGCAGAAGATGCCGGTGATCGGGGAGAAGGTCGAAGAGAGCCTCGAGCAACTCCTCAAGATCGCGCAGTCGACGATCTCGCCGACCCAGCTCTTCGAGGCGCTCGGCACGCACTACTACGGGCCGATCGACGGTCACGACACGAGCGAGCTGCTCGACACGCTCGAGCACGTTCGCGAACTCGAAGGGGTCGTCCTTCTTCACGTGCGCACGCAGAAGGGCAAGGGGGTCCCGGGCTCGGAGACGCGACCCGACCGTGCACACGCCGCCAAGCCAGCTCCGGCTCCGAAGACCGCCGGGACCGAACCGACGGTCGTGATTCCTGCGCAGCCGAAAGTCGCTGCACGCGCTTGGACCGAATGGTTCGCGGACGCGCTGATGGATTCGGCGGCTCGTGACGAACGCATCGTCGCGCTCACGGCAGCGATGCCGGAGGGTACGGGTCTCGTGAAGTTCTTCGAGAAGTTCCCGCAGCGCGCACTCGATTGTGGCATCGCCGAGCAGCACTGCGTCGCGTTCGCGTCGGGGCTCGCGACGGCGGGCTCGCGCCCCGTGGCCGCGATCTATTCGACGTTCTTGCAGCGCGGGTACGACCAAGTGTTCCAAGAGGTCGTTCTGCAGAAGCTGCCCGTCGTGTTCGCGCTCGATCGTGCGGGCGTCGTCGGCGAGGACGGCGCAACCCACAACGGGATCTACGACATCGCGTTCCTCGGGGCGTTTCCCGGTGTCGTGATGATGGCGCCGCGTGACGGCATCGAACTCGGCATGATGCTCGACTTCGCGCTCGCGCTCGACGGGCCGAGCGCCATTCGATATCCGCGCGGAAGTGCGCCCGCAGGCGAAGGGGTGGACACGCGTCCACCGATCGAGCTCGGCAAGGCGGAGACCTTGCGGCATGGCGATGCGGTCGCGATCGTCGCGTACGGTGGCCAGGTCGAGTACGCGCTCGCCGCCGCGACGCGGCTCGCTGCGGATGGAATCGAGTGCGAAGTCGTCAATGCTCGGTTCGCGAAGCCGTTCGACCGCGAACTCGTCCGCGACTTGCGAAGTCGCTTCGACGTGATCCTTACCGTCGAGGACCATGTGCGTCACGGCGGGTTCGGTTCGATCTTCGTGGATACGTTGCACGAGCTGCCAGCCGGCAAGATGCCGCGCGTGCGTGTCCTCGCGATCTCCGATGAAGTGCACGAGCACGCGAGTCGCCCCCAGATCCTCGCTGCACTCGGACTCGACACGGACGGGATCGTGCGTGCCGTCCGGGAAGAGCTCGATGCCCTCGAACGAGGCGGCGCTCGCTTCGTCGCCCGCGGCGTTTGACACCCGAGCGGATCGGTCGCGTCCTCGTCCTCGGAGACGAGAGCAAGGGGGATGTCGCCGATGTCCTGCCGCGCGTGCGTGCGATCCTCGAACCGAGGGGAGCGCTCGTCGACGTCTTGTTGCGCCGCGATGCGCCGATCGAAGTCGATGTCGACCTCCTCGTCGTGCTCGGAGGTGACGGCAGCATCCTGTCCGCCGCGCGACGCATGGGGGCGAAACAACGGCCGACGCTCGGAATCAATCTCGGCAAGCTCGGGTTCCTCGCCGAAGTCGGACAGGAACAACTCGAGAGTGCGCTGACCGCGGCCATGGCAGGCGAACTCGACGAAGAGACTCGCATGCTCCTCGAGTGTCAGCCGGTCGAGGGCATGGCGACGATCCACGTGCTCAATGACGTCGTCATTCAGCGTGGGGACGCGAGGCGTATGGTGGAGGTCGACGTGTTCGTTGGTGGCCGGTTCGTGACGAACTACGTGGGGGATGGTGTCATTCTGGCGACACCGGTCGGGTCGACCGCATATTCGCTTTCGGCGGGAGGGCCCGTAGTCGCGCCGGACGTCGAGGCACTGGTGCTGACCCCATTGGCTGCGCATGCGCTTCCGCTGCGGCCCCTCGTCGTCCGTTCCGACCGCGAGATCGAGCTGCAAGTCAGCGGTGGCACTGGCAAGTTGACGTTCGACGGTCAGGTCGACTTCGAGGTCGAGAAGGGCGATCGCATCCGCATCCGACGGTCCGACGATCGCTTCCGGCTCCTGACGCCGGAGCCGGGGGACTTCTTCGACATCTTGTGTCAGAAGTTCGGATGGGCCGGTTCGCCGCGCTATTCGGACGCGGCCGCGCGCGATCCGGGCCAGCAAACTCGGATAGACTGAGGGCGATGCTCTGTCCGCAGTCGTGGCTGCTTTGCTTGGCACTCGCACTGCCTGCAGGGAATGCCCAAGGTCGACCCGATCCGCAACTTGGAAGAAGTCCGGTCCCCTCGAGATCGGAACCGGCGGTCGTGTGTCCACCGGCGGTCGTGCATCGAGCGGCACAGTTGGGACTTAAACGTGGCGTGCGGCGATGGATCGTCGAACTCGCGGTCGAGGCTCCCGATTATTCGGTATTCGCGGGTGCGACAGCGCAGGCAGCGAGGCAGCGGTTCACCGACGACGTGCTCGGCAGTCGGACTCCGATCGTCGCTCGTTTCGAAGCTCTCGGTGCTTCGATCGTCGAGTCGTTCTGGCTCGTCGAGGCGATAGCCGTCGATGCGGAGGACGCAGTCGCCGCGAGACTGCGCGAGGATCCAGCGGTGCGCCGCGTATTGCTCGACGAGTTGGTGTTCCCTGCAACCGCCAGCCCGACGTCTGCGTTTCCGATCAAGGATTCGACGAGTGCACGGAATCACGCGACGGATTCGGTCCAGCTCAAAGGCGTCACCGGCAAGGGGGGCGTGCTCGCGATGCTCGATACGGGCGTGGACGCGGCACATGCGAAGGACGGTCGTCCACACCGAACGTTCTTCTTCGGTGGTGACGTTCGCAACATCACGGGTCCTGGCATCGGCGGATCGCGCCTGCTCGTCAACCGCCAGGCCGGTAGCCTCGCCGCAGAGAACGCACTGACGCATGGAACACTCGCTGCCGGCGTGGCTGTCGGTGATTTGTGGGGGACGGCTGCCGCCGATCCGGGACATGCACCGAGCGCTTCGATCGCGAGTTATTCGGTCGTCGACGATGTGACCGGGGCTGCGAGCTACACGTCGATTCTCAAGGGCTGGCAGCTCGTGGTGTCGGATGTCGCCCAATTGGGGACTCGCGTCGTTCTGTTTCCGTTCGCCGGGTCGCCGGACCCGATGCATCCGACCCAGGTCGCGCTCGATCGTGCGGCCGAGATCCAGGATCTCGTCGTCGTCGTGGCCGCGGGCAATGGAGGCGCATCGAGCAGAGCGAGTCAGGCCGCCATCAATGGAATCCCCGTCGGCGCGGTCCACGGGCAAGGGCTGCGCACGGTGTGGCCGTCGTCGACCCGTGGTCCACTCGCTGCGTTGCCGCAGGGGATCTACCCGCTCATGGTGGCCAACGGCGTCGATATCGTCGGCCCGCTCGCCGATGCAGAGAACTCCGACCTCAAGGACTCGGGGACTTCGCTCGCCGCGGCCCAGGTCGCGGGTGCCGCCACTTGGTTGCGCGCACACAGATCGACTCTGACCGCGCTCGAGACCAAAGCGTTGATCCTCGCGACGCTCGAGGACATCAGCTCGTTCAACACCACGCCGCCTTTCGACACGCGCGACGCGTACGGTCTCGGCTATCTTCGCGAGGACTCGCTGCTCGATGCGGCCAACGGTGTGTCCTCGGTCGTCAGCTCGGCAAAGCTCGACGCGGTCAATCGCGTGTCGTCCGTCTCCCTCAAGACTGCCATGAACGCGACATGGTCGGTCGCGCTCGTCTGGAACCGACTCGACACGACGCGACTCGCGTTCAGCGATTTGTCGCTCGAGGTTTGGTCCGGGAGTCAGTTGCTGGCGAGTAGCGACGAGACGCAGTGCAATGTCGAGGCGCTGCGCTTTCGCGCGCCTCGGGACGAGACGCTCGAGGTGCGCGTGACCGCGAAGTCGCTCGAGGTTGCGACCGTACCGTTCGCGATCGCGATCACCACGACGGACCTGCCTTACACCGAAGGGAGCCTGACGACTTACGGCAAGAGTTGCGTCGGCACACGACCGGATCAGGACGTGAGCTTCGTCATTCCGCCGTCGGCTGCCACGTCCATGCAGTCCTCGAGCTGTCGCTACTTCACGAGCAACTTGGCGCAGCGAACACAATGCCTGATCGACGCCACGCTACTGCCGTCGTCCTTCTCGGCGGATGGTCTTGCCTTTCGCCTCGATGAGCGCGCCCCGACGTCGTCGATTCGCGACCATTCGGTCGAGATGGAAGTTTCGATGGGATACGCGCCCCATGCGCCGCGCTACGCGTCGACTCAGTTTTCTTCCAACGTCAAGACTGCTCAGGTCGTGTTCGCACGACGGCGCTTGAAACTCCCCAATCAAGTCCAGGGCAACAGTGACCCGCGCGCCTTCGACGTGCGTGTGCCTTTCGACCGACCGTTCCGCTACGTCGCGAGCACGACGCAACACCTCTTGCTCGATGCGACGATCACCGGCGAGACGAATCGCGTCTATCAGTATGTCGACGCGGTCGACAGTACGAACACGGAGAGTAGTGGTCTGGCCATGGTGCATTCGCTGACGGCGAATGCGACCGTGGGTTCGCTCTTCACGCAATACGGGCCCGTGATCGCGCTGACGGCGAGTTCGCTCGTGCGCACGCTCACGCCTGTGCACTGGGGAGTCGGGACGCCGAACGTGTCTCGCCACTACTCGCTCGAGTTCGCGGATTTCCCGAGCAACACGGTCGTCGTCGACTTCTTCGGATTCTCGCGAACGGCCTGGAACAGCGTGCCACTCCCGTTCGACATGACGATCTTCAAGGCACCAGGCTGCTGGCTCTGGACAGGGCTCGACCTGAATGTCGCGCTCGTCGCGAGCGCGGCCGGTCACGGCAGCATTTCGCTCACGGTGCCGAGCGACCGTTCGATCATCGGCGCCGAACTCTACTCCCAAGTTGCAGGCTTCGATCCCAAAGCGAACGGGCTCGGCATGACGTTCACGAATGGGGTGGCGATCCGCGTGGGTGGGTGACGCGGGAACTGCGGGCGCGTCGTTGCCGCTTCACCCGAGCTCGAGCTGCCGCTTCGCATCCACGACATCGCGGTTCATGCGGATGCGCGCCGTTTCGAGTTCTTGATGCAGCGCGTAGTCACGCGTGAGCGCGTGTTGGAGTTGCCGCAACATTTGGATCGCCATGCGGAAGGTGCGCACGATGTCGCCGCTGCTCGACGACGTCACGTCTTCGAGATCTTCGAAGTCTGCGCCGCCGCACCAAGCCAGGGTCGCGTCCCACAGACCGAAGTCCGGGAGTTTGAGGGTGTCTTCGAAACCGTGGAGTACTTCGAGACTCGTGAAACGCCGCACGGCCGTCTCGACGCGATGCGCGATGTGTCTCGCCTTCCCGCTGGGGCGCCCGAAACTCGAGTCGCCACGCCTCGCTTCGTAGACGAGCGCGACGAAGACGCCGGCGAGTTCGTCGGCGTCGAGTTCGTCGAGGATGCCATCGAAGAGTAGCTCGGCAATCTGGATCTCGTAGCCGTTGATCTGCCGCGCGATGCGCGCGCGAGGCAGTAGGCCCTCGCTGGGGTCGAGGTAGCCGGCTTCTTCGAGGAGATCGAGTTTGTGGTGGATGGTCGCCTTGGCGAGTCGCCGCAGTTTCTCGCGCCGCTTCTCGCTTCCCTTGCGTTGGAGTTGATACCACGCGAACGACTTTTCGTACGCCTCCACGAGCTTCCGTCCTGTGCGTGCGTACAGATTGATGAGCGTCGAGTACGAGAGGTTGAAGCGCGAAACGATCGGCTCGGACTCACCGTACAGAATGCGCTTGAGCGGCGCCTCGAACATCGCGTCATCATCGAGCACGCTGTAGACGAGGCCGCTGTCGTCGATGCCTTGCCGCCCCGCTCGCCCGGCCATCTGCAGGTAATCACGTCGCTTCATGTAGTCGAAGCTCACGCCGTCGAACTTCTTGAGGCTGTCGAAGCACACGGCCCGTGCCGGCATGTTGATCCCGAGTGCGAACGTCTCGGTCGTGAAGAGCATCTTGAGCAGCCCCGACGTGAAGAGCCGTTCGACGACTTCCTTGTGGATCGGCAACATGCCCGCGTGGTGGAAGCCGATGCCGTGCATCGCGCGCTCGCGGATCGCGAGCAAGGCCGGGTCGCGATCGACGTCGAGTTGGAACAACTCGCAGATCTCCTCGAACAGGCGAGCGAGGCGCGTTCTCTCCGTCTTCTTCAAGAGCTGTCGCTCTCGGTTGCGTTCCGCCTTGATCTCGCACTCTCGGCGCGAAAAGCAGAAGTAGAGCACGGGAAGCGTTCCGGCCTCGACGACATCGTCGAGGAGCATGCGGCTCGCGACGTGCGGTGAGATACCAGTGCCCTCGCGACGACCGGCGCCGCGCTGCTGAGAACGACCTCGTCCCGGGCGTCCGCCGCGTGCACCGCGCGGTGCACGACTTTGTGTTCGCGGACTCGAGCGACTCTGGACCTTGCGCTGCATCGCCTTCCAGTCCGAGTATCGAAACGCGCCGGTCGCACCGTGGTACAACCAGTGTTCGAGCGGCACCGGGCGTCGCTCATCGTGGATGACGTCGATCTCCTGCTTGCGCACGCTGCGAATCCACGCGCCGAAGCTGTCGAGGTTCTGGATCGTCGCCGAAAGGCACACGAGCCGAATGTCCTCGGGAGCGAAGATCAGCGATTCTTCCCAAACCGTTCCACGCTCGAGGTCGTCGAGGTAGTGGATCTCGTCGAAGATCAAGAACCCGACATCGTGGAAGCGCTCGGGCGCCTCGAAGATCGTGTTTCGAAAGATCTCCGTCGTCATGATGAGCAACGGCGCATCGGGGTTGAGCGTGACGTCGCCGGTCATCAGGCCGACCTCGACATCGGGATCGTCACGGAAATCGCGGTACTTCTGGTTGCTCAGAGCCTTGATCGGCGCGGTGTAGATCGCTCGCTGTCCCTCCTCCAGCGTATGCGCGATCGCGTACTCGGCGACGAGGGTCTTCCCGGCTCCGGTGGGGGCGGAAATCAGCACGGAATGACCGGCGTCGATGCTCTCCGTCGCCGCCGTTTGGAACGCGTTGAGCTTCAACCCTTTGAACGTCCGCGCGTTCCGATTCGCCTCGTCGTGCATCGCCTTCGAAAGTTAGCGCATTCGCAACGGAATGCCCGGACGTTTCGTTGGCATGGACGTACCGGGCGGTATGCTTCGCCGCGTCGGTAGGGAGGAACGACGCGTCTCTCTCCGTCACGACTCCTCAGGGGCACGACTCCAGCGGGGCGTTCGTCCATGCGCGTCGATCGTTCAACATCGATCGTGCGGGACCAGCTCTCTCTCGCGCGATGGAGGGGAAAGGTATGGAAAAGAACGTCGAAAGCGGTTCCGCGTACACCCGTCGTCACCTGTCGCAACTGAAGATCCTGTCGCGCTTGCTCGAGCACGAACTCGAACTCGCGAAGGGCGACGAAGTCGTCATCGAGAAGAGCCTCCTCGAGAGCTCGCTCGACCTGATCGACATCTTCGTCGACGATCTCGGCGGTGCCGAGCCGCGCGCGAGCGCGAAAGAGCGCAAGATGGACGGCAAGGCGCAGGTCACGCGCCTCAACTGACATCGCGTCCGCGTGTCGATCGAATCGCGCGGCGTGTGCACACGGGGCCCCCACCATGCTGTGGAGGCATCGCGTGAACGCGCCGCGCTTTCGTGAGGCTGCTCCGCACGCGGCTCTGCCGTCATGACGCGACGTCCTCGAAAAGAATCGTCCGGACGCCGGGCGAAGAACGATCGCGCCGCCAATGCGAGGCGCGTGCGCTGGCCGGGTTTCGTCCTTGGTGCGGTGTTGCTCGTGGGCGTGTTGCTCGCGGGGTCCGGGGCGATTCGATGGGCGCGGGAGCGTCCGGCCTACACCTTCGATCCGTTGCGGCTCGCCCTGCTCGGGAAGAATCCGGCTTGGCTCGAGCCGCCTTTGGCGCGCGCGTTCTACGCCGGCTATGGACAGATCGCCGGCGAGCCGTTTTCCCTACTCGATCGCCGAGCTCTCGAGGCCTACCTCGAACGCGTCCGAGCCTTTCCGTGGATCGAGCACGCGGACGCGAGGCTCGGATTGCCGGACCGCGTGCGACTCGACCTGACGCTCCGCCGCCCGGTCGCCGCGGTTTCGGACGGAAGTGTTCTTCGCCTCATCGGTCGCGATGGGGTCGTGCTCGACCTGCTGCCGCCGGACGCGAGCGTGTCGATCGACCCGATGGCGTTCTTGGAAAGCGCGTCGGACCAGGCGGTCGTTCCTGCGCCGTTCGGATTGACATGGCTGGTCGGGTTGGCGCCGCTCGGCATCGACCGAGATGCGGCACGTGCGGGTGCAGCTCTCGTTCGCGAGTGGAGCGAACAGGTCGACCCGGCGGTGCGTCGTGTGCTCGGAGCCGTCACGCCGCCGCTCGTCGCGATCGACGTCTCGAATCACGGCTTGCGCCGTGCCACCGAGAGCGCCGAGTACCGTCTCGTACTGCGTGACGCGAAGGATCGTCCCGTACTCGTCTCGTGGGGGCACGCTCCAGGCGGCGTGTATCGCCTTCGTATCCCGTTGGAACAGAAGATCGCGATCCTCGTCGCGTGCATGCGAGAGCATCCTGGCCTCGCCGATGTCGCGGCACTCGATGTGCGCTTCCCCGACTCCTGGCGCGAACGAGTCCAGCTCGCGACTTCTGAAGTTCGTTGAACACGAACCGTTTCTCTTCAGAGATTCATGGCTTCGTGATGCGTCGTGGTCTGGACCCGTTGTCTCGCGATCTCACTCGCTCTCTGCGTTCTCGGCGCATGCCTTCTCGTTTCGCCGGCATGTGACGGTCGAGGAGGCGTCGTTCCTCCGAACCGTGGTCCTCTGACGGACCTCGTGCTTGCGGTACGAGCCGTCGCCCCGCGAACGAGGGCGCTCCTCGTCGGGAAGCGAACGAAGCAAGCGGCGTCGTGTGTCACGCCGCTGCTCCGAGGTTCGATCACGGATCGTGTCTCTATCCCGCCACGACCGAAGATGGCGTTCGGTGGGTGCGCGACGTCCTTGCGCCTGACATCCCGACGAGGGCGCACGCCGATCGAAGACTTCGAGATCAGCCAGAACGAAACTCGTCCCTTCCTCGTGGAGCGTCTCGATCGCAGCGAGCGAGAACAGAAGGCGCTCGAGGACGTTACGCGTCTCGTACGGCAGCTCTCTGAATCCCTGTCATCATCGATCGACAACGGGAGCGACTCGAGCTCGATGACTCGTTCGGAGGTCCCGGACGGCGACGACGATGTCTCGCAGTGTCTGCGCGAACTGATCGATGATCTCGCGGCGAAGCGCATGGCGGACGCGCGGCATCGGGTGGACAACCTCGCCATCCACGTCGAACGCCTCACGGACTTGGTGCGCTGGCTCGCCTTTCTCGATCGCAATCTCCTCGAGGCGCTCGAGTTTGCAGCGAGGTGCCGCGATCAGTTCGTGGCTGCCGACCCGTACTACCGTCGCCAGGGCTACGACACGGGTTCGGACTTCGGTCGTTTCCCGAGTGGTTCGGCACTCGTGCATGGGGAAGCCAACTACTACGAAGTCGAGCGGCAGGCAGAGGGCATCTTCCGGGTGGTCGAGCCGTGCGCTCGAGGGATCGAGGGTGTGATGCTCGGCGAGGATCCTGTCGCGTTGCGTCACGTGCTTCCGACGCTGTGGGGTGCCTTCCGCGAACTGCGAGTCGGTCTGCCCGAGGCGGTTCGCGCGACACTCGACGATGCTGCCTCCGCGCCGTACGCCCGCACTCGCCTGACGAGTGTGCTCTTTCGGGGCCAGAGCTCGGGTGCTCTGCCGTCGATGAGAGAGGCGTTGCTCGCGCTCGGGCGGCGACGCGTCCGGGTCGGGGTGCACGAGCTCTTCGACGTGCTCACGTTGCGCGCTGGCGGCTATTCGTGCGGTTTCGAGTGGGGCGACCGGTTCGACCCGCGAATCGTGGCGTTCGCGAAGGGCGTAGGCGGCGATGCGGACGCGATGTTCATGTCCGCTTATCGACTCGCGCACGCGAACTACGATCCCTCGCGCTACGTTGGCGGCACCCACACGCTTCGGTCAGCCCTCGGTTCGAAGGCATTCGATTGCATCCGGGCGACGGACTTACTCGAGGCCATCTACCGGCAAGCCGGCGGCACGAGATCGGTCGAAGTCCGTGAATGCCGAGGCGGTCCGAGCCATACGGTCGCCGGCCATGTCCAGCGTCGAGCGGGGACCTGGACCGTCGCCGTCGCCGATGCGCTGCGGCCGCGCCACGAGGGGGCGACTTCTTGGCCGGAGGGGTATGCCACGAGCGAGGTGGCGTACGCCGTGGAGGTCTACGAGCCGGGTCTGGACACCGCGATCTGGTCGGCCGGATACGTCGTCACTGGCCCGGCCAGTGGTACGCGCATCGACGCAGCGCTGCCGTTCGTTCCAGAGCGCAGCGAGCGTCGTGAGGTGCGGCAGTACGTCCGCTCGCCACGGTATCGCGGGCCACAGTAGGGCTTGCTTCGTCCGCTGCGCCGAATCACGGGTGAGGCGTCGATTTCGGGCCTTCTCGTTGACCCGGGAGCCGCGCACGCTAGCCTTCTTCGACCTTTTCCCCGCGCCGCGGGGCAGTGGACCCGGAACGGGTCCGGACTGGGATCAGGGCATCCCCCCGACCCAGAGAGATTTCGACGCGAGCCGAGAGATTTCGACGCGATGAGAAGCACGACGATGGAACGAGCGGACCGGGACTTCGACTGGTTCGTGGTCGATGCCTCGCAGCATACGCTCGGGCACATGGCGGTGGCGATTGCCGAAACGCTGATGGGCAAGCGTAAGCCGACTTACACCCCCAACGTGTTCAGCGGCGACGGTGTCGTGGTCCTCAATGCCGGCAAGGTCAAGACGACCGGCATGAAGCACGAGCGTCGCGTCTACACGTTCTACACCGGTTGGCTCAGCGGCCTCAAAGAAGTGCCGCTCGGTGAACTGCGCGATCGCGATCCGGTCAAGTTGGTCACGATCGCAGTGCGCCGCATGCTCCCGAAGAACAAGATGGGTCGCCAGATGCTCCGTCGACTCAAGGTCTACACCGGTGACGAGCATCCGCACGTCGCTCAGAATCCAAAGCCGCTCGTCGTCCACCGCGAGCGTTGGCAACCCGGCAAGTGATCGAGGTGATCGATGGTTCTCAGTTCTGATCCCTACGTTTGGGGCACGGGTCGTCGCAAGACTGCGGTCGCGCGCGTCCGCATCAAGGCCGGCACGGGCAACATCACGGTCAACAAGAAGCCGTTCGACGCCTATTTCGATACGGTCGACATGCAATCGATGGCGCGTGATCCGCTCGTCGCCACGGAGACCGAGCAGCGCTACGACGTGTTCGTCAACGTGAAGGGCGGCGGCAAGTCGGCGCAAGCCGGTGCCGTTCGCATGGGCCTGGCTCGTGCGCTCGTCGGCGACAACGCGGCATTCGAAGGCTTGTTGCGTGAGAAGGGCTTCTTGACACGTGACAGCCGCATGGTCGAACGCAAGAAGCCTGGCCTCCACAAGGCGCGCAAGGCTTCGCAATACTCCAAGCGCTGATGGAGCGACGCACTCTGTTCGAGTGCTGCTGACGAAACGCCATGGCTGGACACAGTCACTCCGCGAACATCAAGTTCCGCAAGGATCGCGTCGATTCGCTGCGCGGAAAGCTCTTCTCGAAGATGGCCAAGGAGATCATCTCCGCGGCCCGCGAGGGTGGCGGCGATCCGTCGATGAATCTGCGGCTTCGGTACGCGATCGATCGGGCCAAGAAGTGTTCGATGCCGCGCGACAACATCGAGCGTGCGGTCAAGAAGGGAACGGGCGAGCTCGCAGGAGAGTCTCTCGAAGAGGTTCTCTACGAGGGGTATGCCGTGGCCGGCGTGGCAGTTCTCGTCGAGGCGCTCACGGACAACCGCAATCGCACCGCGCCCGACCTTCGACACATGTTCGAAAAGCGCGGTGGGAATCTCGGCACGAGCGGCTCGGTCGGATTCTTGTTCGAGCGGCACGGCATCTTCTTGATCCCGCAGGAGGATGCTCCGAGCGAGGACGACCTCATGGAGATCGTGCTCGAGATCGAAGCCGAGGACTTGCAGAAGGACGGCGATGCGTTCGAGATCCGCACCGCCGCCTCGGACTTCCACAAGGTCGGCCAAGCGCTCGCAGCGAAGCAGTTGCCGATCAGCGAGATGCGTCTTGCGTGGATTCCTTCGAGCACGGTCGAGGTCGCGGACAAGGCGCAGGCCGAGAAGGTCCTGCAGCTCATCTCGGACCTCGAGGATCACGATGACGTGCAGGCCGTGTCGGCCAACTACGACATCCCCGACGAGTTGCTGGCGGAGATCGAAGCCGGGAGTTGATCGCTCCGGACGATCGTGTCGCGCCGGTGCGGATCCAGCGGCGCACCCTCGTCGGTCACGAATTCATCCAGGGAGGATTGGGGCGATGCAAGGTGATGGCGGTGACCACAGTCAGGTGTTCGAGCGGGCTTGGGTCAGCCCGCTGATTCCGGACTGCTTGCGAGAAGGGCTCGCGGACGTTGCGGGCGAGGTTCTCCGGCTACCTCACGACTGTCCCCTCGAAGCGCCTCAGGCCGGTGATCTCGTCGTTCTGATGGCGGACGAGCCCGGAGCGTTCGTCTTCTCGTTGCGGCTCAAGGAGCCGGGCGGGAAGCGCGTGCACGTCGCGATGGTCACTGGTGGCGGAGACGCCGAGCGTGCGGCAGCGATCGCCCGTTTCTGCATGGCGGATGCCGTCGTCGACGCGTCGGAGGCGGAGGAGGACATGTCTTCCGCGCTGGGAGAAATTCGGCGCATCGGACAGCGTCGTGGCCCAGTCGACTCGATCGACGTGCTCCTCGCGCGGCTCGAGGAGCGAATGGAGGGCGGCGCCCGCGAACTCGCCGAGCGCGTAGCGCGTGGCTTGTCCGACGAACGCGAGCGTAGCTTCGTCGAGTCCGTCACCGACGCGGACACGGGTCTCTTCGCCGGTCCGTTCATGGCTTACAAGCTCGAGGAAGAGTTCAAGCGCTCGTGGCGTTTCCGTACGCAACTCGCGGTCGTGCTGTTCGACTTGCCGGCAACGAGCACACTCGAAGGCAGCGAACGCGCTCGTGTCTTCGGCGAGGTCGCAGGCGTCTTCCTCAACGAGTCGCGCGACATCGACGTGCTGGGGCGCTACGACGACACGTCGTTCTTGATGTTGTTACCCCACACGGGGCCGAGCGGTGCGAAGGTACTCGCGTCCCGCATTCTCGCGAGCCTGGCGCGCATCGAGGCGAGCACTCCACTCGAGACCGCGGTCGCGATCGTTGCAGTGCCGTCCGTCGGCGTCGAGCGGAAGGACGAACTCCTCGACCTCGCGCGCATGACGCTCGTCGAGGCATGGGCGAGTTCGGGAGACGAGCGTATCCGCGTCGCGACGTGAAGCGCTGCGTTGCCGTTCAGTTGCCGTAACTCAGATTCGTCAACGACCCGAACTGGCGGAAGTCGAGCAGCGGGCTGAAGGCGATGGGCTGATAGTAGAGCGGGACGCCGATGATGCTCTTGATGACGGAGGACGGGAACGTCAGTTTCGCAGGAGTCGCGTAGCCGTCGTTCTGCACGACGAGGGTGACCATCGGGACGAGGAGTCCGGCCGGATCGAGTCGTAGGACGTTGGTGAAGTTCGGCACTGGGACACCCGGATCGAGGCGACCCGATCCTAGGAAGACGACGTGCGCGACACCCGGGCGACCGATCAGGTCGAGCTCCAGCGTCGGCGATTTCGATCCCCACGGGGCGACGGAGCGAATGCTGTTCGAGTACAACACCGAAGTCGAGGACGCGTCGTGGAGCGCGATGTCATCGAACCGGACACGATACTTGTAGGCGTTGCTGGAGCCGAAGACGCGCACGACGAGACGGATCGCATCCACGTCCGCGGTCGGTGTGAAGCGAACTCCGAATTGCGCGAGCGACTGTGCCCATGAGCCGTTGATGATCCGGAGGCTCTGTCCGAGAGCCGTCCACGTGGAACCGCTGTGGGATGCGGCGCCGACATCGACGTAGTTCCACGAGGAGCCGGCGAACGTGGCGTGAACGTCGTAGTTCAGCACGTAGGTCGTGCCCTGTTTGAGGGAGACGCTCTGCACCACGAAGTGTGGTGTGCCGCCGATGCATGTCGCGGCGTACGCGTTCGACTTGACGGAGGCGTTCGTCGCGAACTCTTCGACGGCGATGTTCTCGGCAAAGCCCGAGAAGGACCAGGGGGCGATCGAAGTCTTGGAGTTCTCGAACGATCCGTTCGAGAGGAGATTCGACTGCGCGTTGGCGGGGCTTGCCATGATTGCCGCTGCGGAGAGAACCGTAGCCATGGCGATATAAGAGGTGCGGAAGTTCATGGATCGATCTGGGACAGGGATTGCGGGACTGGAACTGCGATCGCATCCGGGCGACCGCTACCCGTACTCCTCGAAGCGCGTGCTCGACCCGCCAACGATTTCGAGATTCGTGCGCGCGCACCCTGTTTTTCGACCGGGCTTCGAGCTCGGGGCTCTTTCATGCCCTCGGGTCCTTCGAGTGCTATGTTGTGCGCCATGGAGTTCGATCGTGCGGCTCTCGAGAAAGCTCTCGAGCTGGGCAAGCGCATCAAGTCGCGCCACGTCCTCGGGCATCACTTCGAAACCGACGACATCGTGGCGAGCGCCCTCCGAAGCGTGTGGGGAGAGCAAGCCAGCGCGCGGAACGGTGCCGAGGCGGCGCGTGAGTTTCCGCCGGGTCATCTCCGCAAGAAGATCTGTGACAAGATCATCGACCACTACAAGCGCGAGTCCGCGCTCAAGCGCGGTGCTGCGTTGAACCGTGTCGATCTCAGTTGCGAGAACACCCACGGGCACAGCTACGACCCCGAGCCTCAGAATTGTGCCAGGCTCGACGTGCGTGCGGCCGTCGAGCGCCTCGAGCGGGCATCCCCGAAGGTGGCCAAAGTCCTTCGAGCACTCTATTTCGAGGAGCTTTCCCAAGCCGAATGCGCGACGCGCGAAGGCATCTCCCTGCGCACGGTCGAGCGTCTCGCGCACGAGGGCCGGTGCCAGCTCGGAGAGCTCCTGGAGTCTCTGAGACGCGACACGCGCAAGACCGAAGTCTGATGAGCGATCGAGGCGACGCGGAGGAACTCGAAGCGCTTCTGCGCGAGCTCTTCGAGCTCGATCCCGAAGCGCGTCGCGAGCGCCTCAGGGAAATCGCCGATCGCAATCCCGCACTTCACGAGATCGCCGCCGCCGCCGTCGAGGACTACGAGTCGATCCAGGTCTTGAGCACGAGCGATCTTGCCAGCTCGCACGGTCGCCTCGTCAAGATGCGCATCGCCGGCTACGTTCTCGAAGAGCGCATCGGCTCGGGAGGCATGGGGACGGTCTACAGAGCGCGTCATCCGTTGGCGGGTGTCGCCGCGATCAAGTTGACCAACGGACCCGTCGATCCTGCGGCGATCGAGGATCGGCATTGGCGCGAGGTAGAACTCCTCGCGCGGGTCGGCAGGCACAAGAACATCGTCGGCATCCGCGGCGCCGGTACCGAAGAATCGGGCCGCGCCTACGTGATCATGGACTACGTCGAGGGTCAAAAACTCTCGAGTGCAGCCGGTCGACTCGCGCTGAGTCGGTTGGAGAGCTGCGTGCGGATCCTGATCCAGATCGGTTCGGCCGTCGCGCGACTCCACGACCTCGGCATCGTGCACCGGGACCTCTCGCCTGCCAATGTGCTCGTGACCGAAGAGCTCGGCGAGTGGACACCGATCTTGATCGATCTCGGCATCGCCAAGGCACTCGAGTCAGGCCACTCCCACGACGACATCGGCGACGAGCCCATGGAAGCGAGTCTGGAGGTCACGAAGACCTTCACGTCGAAGCCTGCGGGAACCCGGCGGTTCATGGCCCCCGAACAACGCCGCGGTGGTGCTCCCTTGGATTCGCGAGCCGATGTGTATGGGCTCGGAGCGCTGGCGTATTGGATGCTCACGGGTACGTCTGCCAAGAACGAGGTGCCTGATAGCGAGATTGCGATGCCGAGCGCCGTGGTCTCCACGGATCGATTCCCGGATGCCCGCAGCAGAGCCAAACGGATCGCCGGGGACCTCGAAGCCGTCGTGATGAAAGCCATGTCCGAAGACCCGAGTCACCGCTATGCCACGGCGCTCGAGTTCGCGGAGGATCTGCGTCGCTGGATCGAGCAACGACCCGTCATGGCGCTCCCTTCGAGTTCGTGGCGCGATGTCCGGGCGTTCGTGAGGCGCAACACGATGCTCGTGAGCATGGCCGCGCTGCTGCTCCTCGTCGTGTCGGGTGCTGCCACGGTCTCGACGCTGGGATACGTCCGTGAGCACCGCCTGAGGAGCATTGCTCTCGAACATTCGGCACTCGTCGAGGCTTCGACGCAGTTCTTCTATGAGCGAGTCTTCCGAGAAGTCGCGAAATCGAAACAGGGCTTCGAACTCCCGACACGAGCTCTGCTCGAAGACATGGCAGAGCGCGTGCTCGTACTCGAAGACGAGCCGCACGCGTTGCCGCTCTTGTGCCAAGTCAGTTCGTATTTGATCCAGATCTTCGATCAACTCGGCGACTTCTCTCGGAGTGACGAGTTGATTGCAAAGACGCAGCATGTCGTCGAAGCCGTCCAAATCGGCAGTCCGTCACGCGCACGCTACGAAACGGCTCGCGCTGCGGCGATCCTGATTCGTCCCCAACGCGACGCTGCGCAGTTGGACGCTACCGCTCGACGTCTCGAAGCGTGTTGGGACGGTCTGCACGCGCGAGCAGCTGGTAGTGAGGCTTCGTCGGACGGCCGCAGGGTCGAGTTGCTCGGTGCCCTGGCTCAGACCCTCGCGATGGCGAAATTCGATCTCGGCCACGACGATGCAGGCAAGAGTTGGATGCAACGAGTCATCGACGTGTGCGGTGCGAACTCGCCGTTCAGCGCGCTCGCGTACAACGCCTTGTCCGCACGTTGCGAGGAGGCGGGGGACTTGAAGGCTGCGATCGAGTACCTCGAACGAGCGCGCCGCATCGTGATCCCGGACCTCGACGGTGATGTCGCCGACGAACGGTTCAAAGTGTTCGTCGGCCCGCTGCTCGCGAATCTCGCGTTCATGCTGCGCCGGAACGGCGAGGCCGAGCGAGCGTTGCCGTTCGCGGAGCGGGGAGTCGAGCTGAGTCGCGCCAACTCACTCGGCGTGTCGCATCCGAACCATCTCGCGACGCTGCACCACCTCGCGATGGTCCGACTGGAGCTCGATCACTTCGATGCGGCCGTGAAGACGCTTCTGGAGATTCACGCGATCCAATCTGAGGCCGAGATCGAGAGCGTCGCTGTGGGGACGACCCATTCGTACCTCGCGGTGGCCTACGCCGGTCTCGGGCGGACGGATGCCGCGCGATCGCACGCGGACAAGGCCGAGGGCCTCGTGCCGGTCGAGGCCCGCGACTCCGACTTCGTCGATCGACTCGAACGTGTTCGCCGGCAGTGAGGGCTGCCCGGCGGTTTCACGCGATCGGGAGCACGCGGAACTGGACTTGCCCGCACCGAACCTGCGCTCCGGCGTGGAGTTCGCGCGTTCCGCGGAACGGCACGCCGTCGATTTCACCGTCGTCACCCGCGAAGTGCACGCAGAGACGGCCGCGCCCCGGCGCTTGGAGATACAGCTCGGGGCCTTTGTGTGGTACGCGGATGTGAACCTCGCGTCCGCGGCCGATCGCGATGCGTCCGTCGCGGCCGCCCTGCTTCATCCACAGGATGCGACTCGTACCGCGACACTCGAATCCCTTCTCGATCCGGAGCAACGCGGATGTCGACTGTGGCGATGGTCGAAGATAGACCATGGGCAATACGCCGCCGAACACGAGTCGATCTCCGTGCTGGAGACGATCGCCCGGCGCGGAGCCGTTGACCGTCACGGGTTCGCCGTCAACGGGTTCGATGCGGTCGACGCTGCCGCCGTGGAACGACAAAGTGCGAACGAACGTGGCGTGATGCGGCCTGATGCGTGCGAGTACGGGGATCTGCGGTAGCTTGCTGCCTGTCGCGTTCCCGATGCGGAGGCGGTCGTCGGTGAAGACCAAGAACTCGCCCGCTTCTTCGACTTGGAGCAAGCAACCATGTTCGAGATCGCCCTGGCGTTCGACGTGGTCCTTGAGTTCGAGTACGAGACTGCCGAGCGGGCGTGGAGTCGGTCCTCGCGAAGCGAGGAGTTCACGAGCGCCGCTCGGGTCACTCTCGGCGAGGGTGAAGGCTTCTTCGAGCAACCGCTTGTCACCTTGGATGCGGCCGAGGCGATGGGCCAGTCGCAGCACTTCGGGTTCTTCGGGTGCGAGTTCGCGCGCGGACGCGAGCTGCTCCGCCGCTTCGTCGATCGACCGGCGCATCGCGGCTTCGAGTCCCTTGCGCGCGTGGCTGCGAGCTGCCTGAACTTTGGCTCCGGCTTCGGCGAGGATCGGGTCCAGATCGATGCCGAGTTGTCGCTTCCACGTACGCAGACCCAACGCCAGTTCGTCGACGAACGCGGGACGCCCGCGTCGCAAGTCCGCACGAAGGACAGCTTCGATTTCGCGACCGAGTGCCTCGAGCGCGCGACGCTCGTCTTGTGCTACGCCGCCCTCGCCGCCTTCGGCAATCCATGCACGGAGTGGTTCGAGACACGCGGAAACGTCGCGCCGCTCGAGCCCACCGCGAATCGCCTGTTCGTGCTGACGCGCGGTCCGGCGTCTCAGGGCGCGAGCCTCGAGTTCGTCGAGCTCGGCCGAGTCGACTTGATGACGTCGCACCTGATCGATGCCCGCGAGCAGTTCTTCTGCCTCGGCGCCAGCGTCGAGTCGCGCAGCGAGCGCCGTGCACTCGCGCGACACTTTGAGTCGCAGTCGTTCGACGTCGCGCAGGAGATTGCGTGCCTCGTCCGCACCGAAACCGCCGCTGATCAATCGCAGGAGGCGCTTTTGCGCTTCGTCGAGGCGGCCTTCACGAACGGCGACACGGGCTGCCTCGAGTTGGTCGCGACGTTCACGTTCGTCGGCGAGGAGTCCGTCGAGCAGCGCCTTCGCTTCGTCGCATCCGGGCCATCGCACGAGGAGCGAGGACAAGCGGTCCTTCCCGGCAGAGGTGTCGCCGGCGCTGAGTTCTCGGCGTGCTTCGGTAAGTGCGTGCTCGACCTCGATAGCGTCCTTCCGGAGAGCCGCGAGTGGCGTCTCGAGGCTCGACCATTGGGTTTCGGCGAGGATCCTCGCGAGGGCATCGGCGCGACGTCTCGGATCATCTTCGTTCGCATCGAGCAAGAAGAGGATCCGCTCGAGGCGGTCTTTGATGCGCCTGAGCCCCGCGACACCCGCGACGATCCGCGGCGCTTGGCTCGCGAGCCGGCACGCGCCCTGGAGATCGCCCGCGATGGCGAGATTGCGCGCTTCTCCTGCAATGGCATCGGCGACGGCGACGAGGAGATCCCGAGCTTCGGACAGCTCGTCCGAATCCGGGTCGCTTTCCCACCAGTCGGCTAGCGCGCGTGCGGCTTCGAGGTTGCGGCCGGCAACGAGGCAGTTTTGGACCTCGTCCCAACGTTCTTTGGCCCACGCAGCACTGAGGCCGACGAGGCGCTCTCGGAAGGTCAGGCTGTCGGCGCAGAGACGGCGCGCTTTGTCGACACCTTCGCGTGCTTCGCGTTCGAGGCCGCGATCCAGTGCCTCGCGCACATCTCGAAGCGCCTTCGATGCTGCCGATCGACGGGACTCGAGTCGCGCCTGGAGTGCTTGACACTCGGTTTCGCCGATCGCGTCTCGGAGAGTCGCGAGCAGATCACGGGCCTCGTTCAGGCGACCCTCGTCGAGGGCACGGTCGAACCCCATGCGGAGACTCTCGGCGCGTTGGCGCGACTCGCTCTCGCTCGCTGCCTTCGCTTCGATGGCGTCCGACAACTCTTCGATGCCGGGTCGGTCGGGATCGAGTTCACGGATGCGTCCGAGATCATGCCGCGCGAGCGCTGCTTGACCGGCTTCGAGGCGACGCCGTGCACGATCGACGAGGCGTTCGGTGAGTTCTTGGCGCAGCTCGTGTGCGCGGCGATCGTCTCGCACGATCGGGTCGGCGAGCAAGGCTCGGGCGGCGTCGAAGCGTTCGCCGCGGATTGCGCGACGGGCTCGCAGCAGTTGAATCAGGTGGCTCCACATAGGGCGTCCGCGACGCAAGGCTCTCTGCCGGTCTCTGGCCGGTTTCAGGCCAGTAGGTTCGATTCTGCTTCGAATCGGTGATTCGAGGCAATGCCCTGGCGTGGCCTCATTATTCCCGTTTCCCTTCGTTCCGTTCGGCCCGCGAGGAGGCTGTCCGACATTTCCGAATAGACGCGAGTCACCGGCGCAACGCGGGCCATGGCCACCTTCCTCGTCCACTGCCTCGTGACTCTCGGCATCGCGGGAAGTATCGCCGCAAACGGGTCCTCGACGTCGCCGGATCGGGAAGCCACGCGGGTCACGGTGAAGGGCGATGTCGAACTCTCGCCTGTCGAGGCGATGCGCAGCGCCGAAGCTGCGTTGCGGAGCGCGCTATGGGAGCGGTTCGGGGACGATTGGGCCCTTCGACGAGCGTTCTACGTCCCGGCCGATCGGTTGCCCGCGGAGCTGCGCTCCTGGCTACAGCGCGAAGTCTCGCGACGCGGAACCCTCGTTCCGACGCCGATCGAGACCCTCGAGACGAGTGAAGGTCGCGGATATCGGCAGGCATTCGTCGTCGACTTCGCGAGTCGTGAAGTGCGCGAACTGCGACGGAGAGGCTCGTCCTTCGTCCACGCTGTCAATGAGCGCTTCGCGTGGCGATTCGCCTCGATGGCGCTCGTCTGGGTCGTCCTCGGGATCCTCGGCTTCGGCGTCGATCGTGCCACGCGTGGGTGGCTCACGGGACGAATCGCCGTCGCGTCGCTTGCCATCGGTTCCATTTCGACATGGCTGCTGATTCCATGACGCTCCCGGATCGCCCCAGTGGGGAACATGTGGCTACGATATCCTCGATGAAGGAAACGCCGTCCACTGGACCGCGCGCGGAAGTGCCCGATTGGGAAGCCTTCTATGCGAGCTACCGCAAGCCGGGATACATCCAGGGCTTCGAGATCGGACCGAAGCTCGGCGGTGGCATGTTCGGTGTGGTCTACAAAGCGCGACGGGAGTCGATCGGCAAGTCGTACGCGATCAAGTTCCTCCGCGTCGAGGATCCAGGTGTTCGCGATCAGGTCCTTCGAGAGCTCGGAACGGTCGGCCTCTTTGCTCAGGTCGATCACCCGAACCTCGTGAGCATCGAGGATCAGGGCGTCGTCGACGGCATCCCGTTCATCGTGATGGGGTATGCGGGAGACGAAACGCTTCGCGACCGCTTCGAGGCGGGGCGCCTGTCCGAAGAAGACGCACTGCGCCTGTTCGTGCAGGTCGCACGCGGTGTTTCGGCATTGCACGAACACTCGCTCGTGCACTTCGATCTCAAGCCGGCCAACGTCTTCCTCAAGGGCGACATTGCGCGCGTCGGGGACTACGGGCTTTCGAAGCTCATCACCGAGACGGCGATGTCGCTGTCGACGGGGCGTGGCACGCCGTACTACATGGCGCCCGAGATGTTGCGGCGCAAGGGCGACCACAGGTCGGACATCTACAGTCTCGGCGTCATCCTATTCGAGGCGCTCGCGGGCGAAGTGCCGTTCCGCGGGGACAGCGAGTGGGAGGTCTTGAAGGGGCACGAAGAGAAGCCGGTCGTCTTCCCCGCGGCGATTCCTACGCGCTATCACGCGATCCTCGGCAAGGCCTTGGCGAAGCACCCTGAGGATCGGTTCGCGAGTGTCGCCGACATGCTGCACGCCCTGAAAGCGCCTGCGGCTCTCGGCGAGTCGTTGCGTTTCGACCTGCCTCCGGGGCCAGCGGTGACGGTCGCTCCACGGACGCAGCGGGCTTCGCAACACGCGGACGAGGCGGTTCGCGGTGCGGGTCGCATGGTGCGGAACGCGCGTCGACAACGACGAGATCGCTTCGAAGCGCGTCAGGATCGATCGGACAACGCGTCATGGCGATCCACCGCACTTCCGTGGTTGTGCCTGTTCGGCGCATTGGTGTTCTGGCGTAGCGACGCCGTGCGAGTGGGGTCCGTCCAAGTCGGACTCGGCAAGGCGCTCTTGTTCGCCGCGATCGTCCTCTTCTTGACACGTCGGCGTCATCGCCCGGAGCCGTTCGTCCGGCGAGCGAACGCGGCTCCGTGGTTCGTGCTGCTCTTCGCGACACTCGTGATGGGGGGCTGCTTCCTGTGGATGGCAGGTGCTCCTGCTCCCGGGCCCATACCCGAGCCGCTCGTCGTCGCGTCGGCTTCGCGCTCATGGTCCGGCCCAGTGCCACGAGGGGACCGCGCGACGAGTCGTCGGGCGCCGACTTCGGTGGCGGCGCTGCAGCCATTCGGGGAAATCGACGCCTTGAGACGCGTTCTCAACTCGGTTCAACAAGGGATCGACGCCGTCGCGCGCGTCGCGCGTGGCGTGCCCTACGAGGTCCTTCGCTCGGTGCGGACGGAATTCGCGCGCCTCGAGGCCTCGTCATCCGCCTCGTCCCCGATTGGTTCCAAATATCGGGACGCGCTACACGCCATCGACTCGGTCCTCGACGAGCGCGAGCAAGATGGTACCCGTCTCCCCGATTCCGAGCCTACGTCCAAGTGACATGACGATCCCGGCCGACACGTTCGACCAGACGCCCGATGCGGAGCCGATGCATTGGGAGTCGTTCTACAAGAACTATCGAAAGCCCGGTTACATCGCCGGCTACGAGATCGTCCACAAGCTCGGCGGCGGCGTGTTCGGCGTCGTGTTCAAAGCACGGAAGGAATCGATCGGCAAGCCGTACGCGATCAAGTTCCTCAAGATCGACGACCCGAGCGTCAAGGCGCAAGTTCTCCACGAACTGGATCAGGTCTCGCTCTTCGCCCAGGTCGATCATCCGAATCTCGTGTCGATCGAGGATCGGGGAATGGTCGACGGGATTCCCTACATCATCATGGGCTACGCGGGAGAGGAGACTCTCAAGTCCCGCCTCGAGGAGTCGCGCCTGAGTGAGGAAGACGCCCTGCGGATCTTCGTCCAGATCGCGCGCGGCGTTCAGGCGTTGCACGATCATTCGCTGATTCACTTCGACTTGAAGCCTGCCAACGTCTTCCTGCGCGGCGACATCGCGCGTGTCGGTGATTACGGCTTGTCGAAGCTCGTCTGCGAGTCGCGTATGTCGCTCAGTTTCGGACGCGGGACGCCGTACTACATGGCGCCGGAGATGCTGCAGCGGCGAGGCGATCACCGTTCCGATATCTACAGTCTCGGTGTGATCCTCTACGAATGCCTGACGGGCGATGTCCCGTTCAAAGGCGACAGTGAGTGGGAAGTCCTCAAGGGGCACGAACAGCGGCCCGTGCCTTGGCCCGAGAGCTTGCCGGCATCCCATCGCGCGATCCTCGAGCGCATGCTCGCGAAGGAGCCGGGCGATCGGTTCCAGAGCGTCGATCACGTCTTGCAGTCGTTGCGAGCCCCGGGGCGACTCGGTGAGTCGATCATCCTGGATCTCGGTCCGTCGCACGCAGGGCCGCGAAGCGGCAATCGTCGTGACGCGACTCAGCGTGACGCTACGCAGCGCGGCGTGATGCCGACGATTGGTACCGCAGTTCCGTCCGCTGCCGATGTCTCGCGACCCGACCAGCGGCCTCGGAGCGTTCTCGGCAGTCTCTTCCGGATTCTCGTGCTCGGCTTGTTGTTGCCGGCACGCGTGCTCGGGATCGGCCTCGGACGCGGATTGCAAGTCGCTGCTCGGCTGCCCGTGTTCCTCTTCCGATGGATCGGCAGGGCCTCCTTGGTCCTGATCGCCGGAATCCTCGTGCTGCTGCTCAGCCTCTTCGTGGTCACGCTCGTGACGTAGCGGTTTCGAGCCTGGCCGCGATGCACGGCGCGGCTATCATGTCGCGCGCAACGTCCGACCCCCTCCGTCACCTGCCACCCTGCGAACTGGCTGATGTCCGACTTCTCGATCGCAAACCTACAAGCCCTGGACGAGTCCGAGTGGGCGCGACTCGAGGAAGAGTATTCGCCACGCATCTTCTTCTACGTGAAGAAGCAAGTGCAGGATCATCAGACTGCCGAAGACCTGACCCAAGAGGCGTTCCTCGGCGCTGTTCGTGGGATCGCGAACTTCGACGAGCAGTACACGCTCGAGCAGTATTTGTTCGGCATCGCGCGCAATCGCGTCGTCGATCACTTCCGCAAGAAGCGTCCGATTCCGATCAGTCAGAACGACGATCCGTCATCGTCGCGCAGCTACATCGGTCTCGAGCGTATGGCTTCGGACCGTCGAACACCGGACGAGAGCGCCGTTGCGTTCGAATCGGTGCAGAACAAGAGCGCGGCACTCGCGGCGATCCTCAAGGAATACGTGGCCGAGCTCTGGATGGCGGGCGAGTTCGAGAAGCTCAAGATCCTCGAGTTCCTGTTCGCGCTGGGCGGCCGGAACAAGGAGGCTGCCGAGCGCTTCGACGTGCGCGACGAAAAGGCGATCGCAGGCATCAAGTTTCGTGCGATCGAGCGCTTGCGTGCACTCGCGCGACAGCGTGATCCGCAGCACGATTTGTTCGAAGGGCTCTGGTCTCCGGGAGCCCGCTGAGATGTCGCGTTGGAGCCGCTGAGATGACCGACGACCACGACGAGTTGAAGCCCGAAGACATGGTGCCCGAGCGCGTGGAGCGCTTCGCGATGACGGTCGGATCGGTTTGGCGCGAGGCACGCGTGAGCTGTCCGCACGCGGACATCTTGCTCGCGTTCCAGCAGGACTCTCTCGATGCGGGCCAGATGGCGTATGTGCGCTTCCACGTCGAGGACGCCGCGTGCCCGTATTGCCAGGCCGTGCTCGAGGATCTGGGGCGAGAACGCGCGCCGGATGCGGACGCGCCGCTCGAGAATTTCCGAGAAAGGCTGCGTTCTTCGACGATCCATGTGCTGCGCGAAAAGCGCGGTCGGGATTCCAAATAAGAGCTGTCCGGCTCGCATGCCCTCCTGTGCCGGCGATCGCGCCGGCGAACGGCATACGTTCGATCGAGAACAGGAGGCGCAGCATGGTCTGCAGGAAGTTCATCAAGTGGGTCGTCCTTCCGACGGCAGCAGTCGCCGGCGTCGGCTACCTCGCTCTGGGACACGGTCTCGGCAGCTACATCTCGACCGCGTGGAGTGACGCCACGAACGCGGTCCGCGGCAGTGTGCCGGTCGACTTCGAGTTGCGCCGCGCACAGACACTGCTGGAAAAGATCGATCCGGAGATTCGCGAAGCGCGCAAGGAAGCGATTCGTGCCGAGATCGATCTCGAACAACTCGACAAGCAGATCCGCGGACTCGAGTCCTCGGTCGCCAAGTGCGAATCGAAGATGCAGCGGCACCGCGCATTCGTCGATGGCGACGGCCAGGCCGTGACAGTGTTCCACGGCAGTCGCGAATACGGCGTCGCAGCAGTCAAAGCCGAACTCGCACGTAGCTTCGATGCCTACCGCAACCAAGTCGAGTTGCTCGAGGGCAAGAAGAATCAGCGTTCGCGCCAGGCGAAGATCCTGTCGAACGCGAAGTCGAAGCTTCTCGCAGTGCGTGCCGAGCGCGAGCGCTTGCAGGACGCGATCGGCTCACTCGAAGCACGCAAACGTCAGATCGACGCGCTTGCAGCATCGTCGACGAAGACCAGCGAGTTCGACACTTCGAGCCTGAGCGAAGCGAAGAAGCTCGTCGCGGACATCACGCGCCGCCTCGACATCAGCGAGCGCATGATCAAGGAAGACCTCTACCTGCAGACTGGCGAAGAGCCTGTCGTCGGTGCCGACAATCGCGACATCGTGCGGGAGATCGACGACTACTTCGCGGGTCGCCTGCCAGAGAGCACGCGTCAGCGCGAGACGACCGAGTCGAATCGGCTCGTCAAGATCGCGAAGTAAATCCGTCGAGGCATCGCCGCAGTCGACAGGGTCGATCTCTTCCGAGGTCGGCCCTGTTGCCGTTTCCGGGTCGGGCACGTGGGCTGCAGATTTCCGACTCGCCGCGACGTTCGGGACGGATATCGTCGAAGCATGGCAGGACGGCCCAGTCTCCGGCTAGTTGCCGCAGCAGGTCTCGCGGTCGTCGTGACGGCCTGCGTGTTCTTGGTGCTCGCTCCGCCGGGTTCGTTTCCCGTCGGTTGGGACGTGTGGTGGAACTTGCACATCGCACGCATCTTCGCGGAGCACGGTTTCCCGGACACCGTCGTGCAAGGCGGGTTCACACAGTTCGCGCGGGACTACGCCGATCGACAGTGGCTCTTCCACGTCGTTCTCTCGACGTTCGGTGGAGCGCGCATCGGTCCAGAACACGTGCCGTGGTTCGTACTGTCCTTCGGCATCGCGCTAGTCGCGGTCCTGCTCGTGGCAGCACGCGCGCTCGGATCGTCGCGGATTCCCGTGCCCGCTGTTCTTCTCGTGTGGGGGCTCTCGTCGAGCGCATTGTTCCGGGCGACCGCACTGCGGGACATGTTGCTCGCGATTCTGCCATTGATCGGGCTCACGTATTTCCTTTCGCGTGCTTCCGAGGGGCGCGCGCCAGGCGAGCGCGAACCCCGCTTCTCGAACGAGGCACTCGGGGTTTTTGCGTCAGGGCTCGTCTTCACGTGGTCACACGGAGCGCCGGCTTTGCTCGTGGCGTTGTTCGTCGTCGTGACGATCGGGCGTCGACTCGACGGGCTCGATGCCGCTCTCGGGCGCATCGTCCCGCTACTCGTCGGCATCGTTGCTGGGACCGTGTTGCGACCGAATCCGTGGGGCACCATCGAATTGCTCTTCACGCTGAACGTCGAGATGCCGTGGAAGGCGATGCGAGGCGAGCTTCCGATTCAACCCGCGGAGTTCTCCGCAATGCCGTTCGGCACCCTGGTTCGCACGACGTGGGCTCTCTTCGCGACCTCCGCGCTGTCCGTCGCAGCCGCGTTCGTCCAGCGTCGGTCGTGGAGGCTCGTCCTGCCTGCAGCGTTGCTGACCGTCGGAACGATCTTCGGAGCCCGGCTCGTCGAACTGGCCGTTCCGTTCACGGTGCTCGCTGTCCTCGTCCAACTCGGAGACACGCGCTGGAGCGGGAGACTCCCGTTCGATCTCATCGCCCTCGTGATCTCATGTGGGTTGTGTGCGCTCGCCGTGAGAGGTGCGCGACCCAGTGTCGAGGCGAATCGGTTCGTCGTGCTCGAAGACGTCGCGACGACCCTGCGCGAGAGCGCACGCCCAGGGGATGTCGTGTTCGTCACGGATTGGGCCGTGACATCTCCTCTCGCGTTCTGGACACGCGACGTCTCTCTGCGCTTCACCGGGGTCACGGATCCTGTGTTGATGTTGCACGAAGCGCCGGAGCAGTTCGCAGCGTGGTGGGGCATCAAGTCGGCCCGGGACCCAAATCCCGTCGGGACGATGCGAGATGTCTTCGGTGCGCGGTTCGCGGTCGTGGGCTTCGCCGACCGAGCGCCGGGCCGTCCTGTCGGAGAAGCTTCCACGCGGATCTGGCAAGGATTCGGTGACTTCGTTCGCACCGGTGTGACGGTGCGAACCAAGGACTTTCCGATGCCTGCGGCGCATCGCGGCATCGAACCGGGCTTTCGGGTCTACGCGATCGGGGACTGAGTCGGAACGAGTCCGCGTGCCAGGTGCGCTCTTGCGACTCCGAGGCACCGAACCTACTCTCGCGGGACTCCAGCCCATTCGCATTTGATTCTCCTCCTCCAACGTCCTCTGGACCCCGCGACGCGCGACCAGCTCGTCGCCTGCCTCCGTCGAGAGGGACTCGACGGACAGCTTTCCGTTTCCGGCCTCGAGCGCGGGGCACGCACGATCGAAGTCGAGCTCTCGCGCCCCGATCCCGATCTTGCAGCGCGTGCGGCTCTGTGGCCCGGAGTGCTTCAAGTGGTGGCCAAGGAGTCGGTGACTCCGCTCGCGAGCGCCGCACCCGATACGGTGCGCGTTGCGCCCGTGCGGTCCACGTCGCCGGAGATCACCATCGGGCCTGACAGCTTCGTCTGGGTCGCGGGCCCATGTGCCGTCGAGGACCCGGAGACTCTCGCCCGGGCGGCGCAAGTCGTTCGCTCTGCGGGCGGGGTGCTCTTCCGTGCGGGTGCCTACAAGCCGCGAACGTCTCCGTACAGCT
>JAGQQW010000409.1 GCA_020426005.1 Planctomycetota bacterium
CGCTGTTCCCGCTCCAGACGACGAACGGCGTCGAGTGGAACGTCGGCAACTGATCGTCCAGATCTAACGATTCTGATTCGCTGGATCCAGTCCGGCGGATCGGACGGCAGCGCACTGCGCTGCCGATCCCACGGGCCACTGCACATGCGTGCGGTGGCCCGTGTTCGTTCTTGCACGACTCGATCCAGACCAATCACGTGCACCTGCGCGGCGCACTCGACCGGTTCGCGTCGGGGTGGTGCGGTAGGCACGGAGGCATCGGCGACTTCGAGATACCGAAGTCGTCGGCGCGTCGATCCGGAGTCGATGAACGCTGTCGTCTATTCCGCCGCGCGCTCCACGAAAAGGGGGGCCGTCGCGTCACCGCGACGGCCCCCCTTTCGTTCGCTAAAGAGTGCTCGCCAAGATCAGAACGTGACCTTGACCGCGTTCGTCATCGAAGCGGTCATCGCCGTACCGTTGATCAGGACGGCCTGGAACGTGAAGTGACCGCCGAGCGTGGCGGGCCACAGCGCGATGTTCTTGTTCTCGTAGACACCCGAGGCGACCGCGCCGACCGCGACCGGAATCGGGAGCGTCGACGTCACGTCGAGCGCGAGACGGCCGCCGAAGACATCGACGCTCGTGCCGAACCCTCCCGCGAGGAAGACCGCCGCGATGTCGCCATCGAAGCCCGTGCCGTTGACGCGGAAGGCAACGCCATCCACGCCGCGGTTGGGGAAGTTCCCGCCCGAGCCGTAGAGCGCGGCGCCGGTGCCGGTGAAGTTGCCGAGCTGCAGCGCGGCCGGAGCTTGATTGAAGCCCATGCGCCACGTGCGCTTGAGGGACGGGTGGATCGCGGTCGTGGCCGTACCGATGATCTGCCACGCCATGTCGAGCGCGAGCGTCGTCGAGTTGTTGGTCTCCTGGCTCGCGGCCCAAACGCTCATGCCATCGGCCGTCCAGCTCGCCGCCGTGAGCTGCACCCCGACCGCGAAGAACGCGCTCGACGGCACAGCCACCGGCGTCGTCAGGGTCGTCGTGACGTTCCACGCGGCTGCGCCCGTGCCCGTGCCCGGGCCGAGGGTCTGGTCACCGCTGACGAAGATCTCCCCGGCCGTGCCCGTCGTCGGACCATTGGCATCGGTGCCACTGCGGATGACCCAACGATAGGTCTCTGCAGTCGTCTGGTCCTGGTCCTGGAACGCCTGCCCGCTCAGGGCAGTAATCAAACCAGTGTCTCCAGTGGAGGCTTGGCCACAGGCACGCCAATAATCCGAGTGGAAGCCTTGGAGGACTTCGCCGGTTCCGGTGCCGATGTTGCCGCGGGATGTGAAGGCGACATTGCCCTTGTACATGACTTCGTTCTGGGCGAACGCAGCACTTGCGAGCGCAGGAATCGCGAGCAGGCAGGTCGCGAGGGTGTAGCTAGGACGCATTGTGAATCCTGGGGATAGTGGAATCCGCGCGACACATGTCGTGACGAGATTCCTGGGACAAGAGAGTGGATGATCCTGAAATCAGGACGAACCGCTCAAATATGGTGTGACCATCCCGGTGGCTACACGGGTTTTTCATCCCATCCCTAAAGTTTCGTCAGAAACGCAATGTCCAAATCGCCTTGATGGTCGCGTCGAGCGTCGTCGGCAACATCGAGCCTTCGCTTGTTCGCTGCCAGCCGTACAGGCCTAGCAAATAGAGTTCGTTGCCAGGCTCGACGATCCATCGTAAGCGGCTTTGGCCACTCAGGTTGCGGCTCGTGGTGTCGTATTGCAGGAGGTTGCGCACACCAAGTTCCGGTGTGAAATTCAAATCGACTCTCAGTTGTGCAAGGTCCGTCTGAAAGGAGCCTCGCTGTGTCTCGAGGGAATAGCGTGAATACCCGGTTTCGAGCTGGATCAGCGAGTTGAACCGTGCGATGCCACCGGCTCGTACCTCTCGCAACGTGCCACCGTAGAGATCCCCGTGGTTCGCTTGGAGCGTCGCACGCAGTGGGCGACGGTCCGAACTCTCGAGACTCGCCGACAACCTCGTACTGTCATAACCGCCAGGGACGATCGTCAGATCGCCCACGTCGAACGCACTCGGAATCCGATCGAAGAAGCGTCGCACCTGGAGCGCGATCCGGTCACCCGTGTTCCATTCGATGTCGAGCAGGTCGAGTTCGAGCAGCCAACTCTCGACGAGCCCGTCGCTGAAGGTCCGATAGATGGCATCGAACGAGACCGAATAGCGCCTCAGTGCGCCGCTGCCACGCCAGTTGTAGCTCGACGCCAATGAGAGCTCGTCCTGCCCGATGCGTCGCACGAAGCCGAGCGCCGGGTCGAAGTCCTTGCCCGTCGCGAGGTAGCGAAGCCGATGCCGCCACGTGTCGTCGCGGTACGACGATTCGACGCCATAGGCCACACCGTCGCCCCCGGTCGAACTCGACGTGCCCAAGACATACGCATAGTTGTAGAAGCTCTTGCCGGGGCCGAAGAACGAGTTGCTACCCCACTTGGCATCGGCACCGAAGGTGTACGACGACCCGTCACCGGTAGGTCGACCTCCCGTCGCAATCATGCCGACGGAAGACTCCTCACCGACGTTCTTGCTCACACGCAAGACTCCGAGGTCACGACTGTCGAGGTCGC
>JAGQQW010000410.1 GCA_020426005.1 Planctomycetota bacterium
TCTTCACACCTCCCGCGGGAGTCCTCTCGGAAACCACGATCGCGGACTTCGACGGAGACGGGGATGTCGACCTCGTCTATTTCGAGGTGGTCAACCTGAAGATCGGGCTCGTGATCGAAGAGAACGGCATGCGCCAGTGCACAGCCCCAGCGAGCGCGAAGATCGGATCGCGACTCGACATCGACTACCTTGCTCGTGCGGGGTTCGCGACTCCGGGCCAAGCCACGTTATCGCTCTTGGCCACGAACACCGCGGCAAGCGCCATACCGGTACTCGATTTCGGTCGACTGGGCGTCGACCTCGCGACGGTGATCTTGTTGCCGAGCGTGCCGCATGCAGTCACGACCGGCAAGGCGACCCTCGGGCTGCAAATACCCAACGACCCGAACCTCGTCTCACTGAGGGTCCATGCCCAGGGACTCACACTGCAAAACCGGCGCCTGCGCTTCACGAACGTCCAAAGCACTCTGCTCGTTCGCTGACGCGGCAATCGCTCGGTCGCTCGACCTCGATGCCAAACGACACCGCTCTGGTTGTCCGTCGTCAACTGCGCGCGCCGAACCGTTTCGATGACGACGACGTCACACGCCGTCGAAGCGCATCTCGAAGGCGCAGACTCTCGAGCCTCGGCTCGATCCCGTGCATGAGGAGAAGCGCACCGAACGCGATGAGTTCCAGGTGCGGACTCGACAACTCCCATGTCAGATAGTCCGTGTGGGACAAGAACTGGAGGTAGTGGCGGACGGCGAGGCCGCACACGCCGCAAATGCCGCCGATCACTTCGATGATCCCACACACACGCAAGCATCTCGCGGCCCCGGGTGGCCGAAGCGCTACGCACACGAGGCCGGCAGCGCCGCACTCGAACATCAAGAGATCGATCACCGACTCACGAGTTGCAGGGTCCTCAAAGCCGATCGAGAGCCCGCGAAGTCTTTGGAATCGATCATCGAACCCGCCTCGCACGCCGCCGATGGATGAAATCCGGGTCGAAGCTCAGACCGATCAACGCAGAACCGAATGTGAGGACTTCCACGTGCGGGACGAGAAACGCCCATGTGAATAGATTCTCGTGGGACAGGACGGATAGCCCCTCGCGCATTCCAAGGCCGACGATCCCACCGAGTCCGCACAGCAGTTCGATCATCCCGCACACGTGCAGCCAGGCCCAAGCACCTGGTTTCCCCCAGGCGAGACTGCCCACGCCCACGACTGCACTCGTCACAACAGCGAAATCGTGAATGAGGCCCGGGAACGTCATCGAGCAGCCACTGTTCGGAACCGACAGTCAGCAGCGAATCGGCAGAAGGTGCAACGTTGCATCAGGCCCAAACGATAGCAGCCTACCGCCGCGCCGACGCCTCCGCCGCTTCGATGCGCGGCAGCCACGGCCCGAACGCGCGCAGCGTCTTGTCACGCTGCACCGCGTGTGCGAGCGGCATCGACCACGGCAACTGCTTTTCGAGCGCGTCTTCGAACTCGAGGCCGCGGCCCATGTAACGGTGACCGCGTTGTTGCCACTCGGGAAGCACGCGATACATGCGCGTGCCACCGGGCATCGCGACCCACTCGAGCGTGCGATCGGCTTCGGGGTCGAGGCGCAGGCCGCACGTGAGCGTGCGCGAGTGCACGTTTCCGAACGGCATCAGATCGAGTCGCACATCATCGCCGAACGCGATCGTCGCGCGCACACCGGGGAGCAGACTGCCATCCTTGATCCCGCCCTTGTCGCGCGGGAAGAGCTTCGCACAGAGTGATGTCAAGAAGCGCGCCTGCTTCTCGGCGTCGGGATACTGCACGCGGTTCTTCGGTGTCGCAGCCTCCAGCGCGGCAGTCGACGTGCGCAAGAGATCGCCCGCGATCACCAGGCGCGGCGCTTTCGATCGTGCACGCACGAGGACCGGCCTCACGAGCAGCATCGGCCCGACCGCGACGAGACTGCTGAGTTCGTCGCCGTTCCCGGTCAGGTAGAAGACCATCCCGTTCGCTCGCCGCGCACGCTGCATGCCCTGCTTGGGCACGCCGCGTTGTGCGAGTACGACTTCGAGTTCGGGTCGCGCATGTTCGACGAGACCGACGTGGCGCACGGCGCGTTCGGTGCCCGCGTGGATGCGTAGCTCGGTGCCATCATGGAAGCGCAGCACCAGCCCGATCTGCGCGAACTCGGTCAGCGCTCGCCCATCGCCGTGAATCCGACCACGACCATCGATCGTGAGTTCGGTACCGACCGGCGGTGCGATGCGCACACCACCATCGACGATCGCGATCCGTACACCGCCGCGCGACTCGAACAATCCGTCTCCGAGCAAGCGTCCGCGATCGCGCCAGCGTTCCCTAGGCAGCAAGCCGCCGTTGCCGAGACTCGACGCCGCGAGGTCGAGCTCTCCGTCTTCGCCGGTACTCCATACCTGGACAGCAAGAGGTTCGAGACCGCGCTGCGCCAGCGTGTGCGCAACAGGAACGAGTGCGAACGAAGCCGCGAAGACTGCGTGGCGAATGACACGACGAAGAGCCCAACCCATGGGCCTTTCATCGACAGCATGCCCCCCATGGCCTGAGGCGGAACGAGCCCTGCCCGGCATGTTTTTCCCGCTGCCCGAACG
>JAGQQW010000411.1 GCA_020426005.1 Planctomycetota bacterium
TGTTCGCTCACCACCTCAGTCGAGCCATGGATGCGCTGCGACGCCATCGCGAGCGAACCGTCTATTCCGAAGACAAACTCAAGGCGATCGCTTGGATCACCTTTGAGTATTCCATTCTGTTGTGCGAGCAGAACCGCCATGCAGAGAGTGATGACTGCTGCATGGATCTGATTCGGGATTTGACCGCGATCGAACCCGTTCGCGCTTCTTCCACCCCCAGGCCATCCATGCTCATGCGCGCCTACGATCGCACGATCCGCGCCTGGGTCGAAGCTGGCAACCTGGATCGCGCGCGACAACGCCTCACGGAACTTTATGCTTCGACAAAGGCCACGAGTGGGGATCCTCGAACCGCCCCGCTCGAAATCTGGCTCGGTGTGCACGCCCCGAAGTTGTGCGAACCGAACGCCAACCCGCGGGAGGTGACCGACGCGGCCTTGCGACGACTCGAAGCGTGTTTCGCCAGCGAATCCATCTGGACGGCAAGGCTCCAACATGCGCAATGGCTTTGCGATGTGTATCTGGCGGAGCCGCGTGACTCGAAGACCATCGATCGAGCGCGATCGTTCCTTCGTTCGTTGGCACGGGACTGTCCGACGGATCTACCGTTCGCCCGGAGGAGCCTCAGTCTTCTCAGCGCCTACATCCGAATGGCGGGGCTCGAGCACGATCCCGGTTGCATGAAAGTTCTCGCTGCGAGTGACAGTCATACGCTCACGATCGCGTCGGCTCTGCGAACGATGCAGGCGTCCGTTCCGAAGCGCCATTGAAGCTGCGGCAAAGAAGCACGGACCACACGAAGTCCCGGGGACAGGATCCCCGCCCACACCCCGCAAACTGTGGCAAGTCGACGGGTCTGTGGTATGAATCTCCGGCTCGATTCCTCGCCAAGACCCCACCTGGAGATTCCATTCATGAAGCGTTTTCTGACCGTCATTCTCGTGCTCGCCGTGCTCTTCGTCGGCGTCGGCTTCTGGCAAGGCTGGTTCACGGCCAACACCTCCAAGGCCGGCGAAAAGGCCGGGTTCTCGATCACGTTCAACAAAGAGAAGCTCAAGGGCGACTGGAGCAAGGCGACCGACAAGGTCAAGAGCCTCGCGAAGGCGGCCGCGGACAAGGTCAAGGGACTCATCAAGAAGGACAACGGCAACAGCACGCTCGAAGGCAAGGTCGTGAGCGTCGATGCCGAGAACAAGACGGTCACGGTGCAGGCCGACGGCAAGGACATCGAACTCCCGATGCTCGCGACAGAGGCCCTGACGCTCGACTCACTCGTCGGCAAGACCGTCAAGCTCGATCTCGAAGAGAAGGACGGCGGTTACGTCATCCGCGAGATCAGCGAAGCGAAGTGACGCCTCGCACGACGCTGTGAACGCGTCGTTCGCGACTCAAACCGACGAGGTCGCCAGGAGGTCGTCGACGGATTCGACGACGCGTTCGACCCGGATGAGATCCATGCACGACGGCGTGCGATCACACATCGCGTAGCAGCAGAGGCAGTCGAGCTCTTCGGCGAAGACCTTGTGACCGCTACCGTAGAGTTCGATCTCGGACGAACTCGTCGGGCCGAAGAGCGCCACCACCGGCTGACCGAATGCCGTGGCCATATGCAGAGCCATCGTGTCCCCCGTGACGACGATGTCGGCTAGCGACAGCTTCGCCGCGAAGCTCCGCAACGAGTTGGACGTGCCAGCATCGAGAATCGCACCGTCCGGGAGTGCAGCCCGCAATTCGTCGTGACGTTCGGTTTCCTCGGGTCCACCGTAGAGAACGACCGTCCGCCCTTTCGCGAGTTGGTCCTTCGCGAAGGCAACCTGGCCGTCGAGTGTCCACTGCTTGCGCGGCCAACGACGACCGGCACCAGTAACGAGACCGACGATCGACGACGTTGCACCGAGTGACCTGCTGCGTGCCTCGTCGAGCCACGAGTTCGCATCCGCGACTTCTTGGTCGTCGAGCACGAACACGGGTCGATCGACGATCGGCGTTTCGAGCTCGAGGACGGCGCCGACGAGGTTTTGGTACGTCTCGCGATTCGCACGCTTGAACACGTCGGACACACCGAGCGCGAACCAATGCGCAGCCGCATCGGACAGAGGAATGACGGCTCCGTCACCATCGACGCCGAACCCGACGCGTCGACCGTCGTCACGCAGTGGTATCGCGGCAGCGAGCGACGCGGTCTGCGCATCCGCATCCGGGCACAGAACGAGATCCTGAGGTAGGACGGCGAGTCGTGCAGGAAGGTGGATGCCGTCGCCGACGACGAGTTCGTCGACATACGGGTTGCCCGCGAAGAGCGGCGCAGCAGCAGGGACCGTCAACCAACGAATCCACGCACCGGGATACTTGCGACGCAGCCCAGGCAAGAACGCCGTCGTGCGTAGCACGTCACCCGTCGCCGCGAGTTTGACGATCGTGAGACGCTCGCGAATCGGGTCATAGACGTCGCACGAGGCACAAACGACACCGCGTTGCTTGTGAGGGCGACACGGTCGTTCGCTGCGAAAGTGGCGGCAATCGCGCTTCAACTCGGAGAGAAAGTGCCGTTCGTCGTCCATCGAGGCCAAGGTAGCAGATCGGTCCTGTT
>JAGQQW010000412.1 GCA_020426005.1 Planctomycetota bacterium
CGGCACAAAAACTCTGGCTTGGACAAGGATTTCGGCACGGCTCCCACCGGGAACACGAAGCGCGAAACCGACGATCGGACGGGACTGACGAGAGCCCCGCGAGAATGCGGACTACGGGACGAATCATGGGACCCCGAGGGGGCCCGCGAAAATGAGGACGGGAGAGGATACAGAGGCCGCCGTCGAACCCCAAACGGGGAATTCGGATTTCGCGGAGAAACCGCGTCCGGGTGGCTTGCTGTTGCGAGAAATGGGGTTTGGAGCGAGGTGTGCGGGTCGGAATCGTCAACCGCGGTAGACGATGCGGCCCTTGGTCAGGTCGTACGGCGACATCTGAACGGTCACCTTGTCCCCCGGCAGGATGCGAATCCAGTGGAGCCGCATCCGACCGGAGACGTAGGCGAGGATCTCGTGCCCGCCTTCGGCGAGTTCGACACGGAAGCGCGCATTCGGAAGCGCCTCCTTGACGATCGCCTCGACTTCGATCGGTTCTTCTTTTGCCATAAACGTCTACCTAGTTCGCGCCGGACTCGGTTTCGACGCGAGAACGGTGCTGCCGGATCTCAGTGTTCGGTCTCGGTGTGGCCGATCCCGAGGTGCCGCAACACGGCGCCGCGCACCTCCTCGATCGACCGAGCCGCGTCGATCCGCAGGAGCTTGCCACGCTGATCGTAGTAGTCGATGAGCGGAGCCGTCTGGTCCGCGTAGACCTCGAGGCGCTTCCGGACGGCTGCCGGTTCGTCGTCGGCCCGCTGGACGACGTTCCCACCACAGCGGTCGCAAACACCCTCGACTTCGGGAGGTCGTAGCCTGCGATTGTAGATCGCCGAGCAGCCCTTGCACGTCAATCGCGACGAAAGTCGCTCGACGAGTTCGTCCGAATCGACGTCGAAGAGCAGCACGGCATCGAGTTGTTCGCCCTTCGCGTCGAGGCGCTCGTCGAGCGCGACCGCCTGCGGCTCGGTTCTCGGGAACCCATCGAGAATCCAGCCCGAGGCCGCCTCGCCACCGCGCGCCGACAGCGTCTCGAAGAGCATGTCGATGATCAGCGCATCGGGCACGAGCTTGCCGGCGTCCATGAACTGCTTCGCCTGCGAGCCGAGCTCGGTCCCTTCACGGACCGCCGCGCGCAGCATGTCCCCGGTCGACAAGTGCAGCATCGCACCCTGCTGCGCGAGCCAGGTCGCGTGGGTGCCCTTGCCGGCACCTGGAGGACCGAGGAAGACGACGCGCCGTGGTTGCCCTGCGTTCTCACTCACCGTTGCTCCTCCGGTTCGCGGCTCGTTGCCTGAAAACGTCGATCAAGAGCTCGGCTTCCGTCCCCAACCGGTCGGACTGTCCGCCGAGCCACCGCTCTTCATGAAGCCCTCGTAGTTCTTCATCACGACGTGCGCATTGATCTGTTCGACGAGGTCGAGCGCGACTTCGACGACGATCAGGATCGACGTGCCACCGAGGAAGTAGGTCCACGTCTGGTTGAGCCCGCCGATCTGCTGCGTGATGAAGTTCGGCATGATCGCGATCAAGCACAGGAAGATCGCGCCGGCGAGCGTCACGCGCGTCATCACGAACTGGATGAACTCGGCGGTCTTCTGCCCCGGACGGATGCCGGGCACGAACGAACCCTGCTCGCGCAAGTTGTCCGCGATCTCCTTCGGCTGGAACATCATCTGCACCCAGAAGAAGGCGAAGAAGATGATGATCACGCTGTAGATGACGATGTACGAAAAGCTCGTCGGGTTGCTGAACGGCTCGGCGTAGCGCTTGATGCCGGGGATGTAGGAGAGCGACATCGGCAGGATCATCAACGCCTGGGCGAAGATGATCGGCATGACGCCGGCCTGGTTGACCTTGATCGGCAAGAAGTGACGCTGCCCGCCATAGACCTTGCGGCCGCGAGTCTGCCGCGCCTGCTGGATCGGAATGCGGCGCTGCCCCTTCGTGATGTAGACGATGCAGAAGACGACGAGGATCCAGGCCAGCGCGTAGAGCAGCATGCGCTGCAAGCGCTCGTCGGCACTCGTGCCCTGCTGCGTGAAATACGCCATCACGGCCTGCGGCATGCCGGCGATGATGCCGGCCATGATGATGATCGACATGCCGTTGCCGATGCCGTGCTCGGTGATCTGCTCACCGAGCCACATGATGAACAGGGTTCCGGAGGTCAGGCAGATCATGACCATCAGGTAGTAGAGCAGCGAGAACTGCTCGACCCCGGCGTGCAGCATGGTCTGCCCGTTGTCACTCGGGATCAACGTACCGAAGATCACGAAGAACGACTGCACGAGGCAGATCGGAATCGTCGCATACCGCGTGTAGCGGTTGATCTTCCGCTGCCCGGACGGCCCTTCCTTGGAGACCCGCTCCAACGCCGGCATCACCTTGACCAGAAGGGAAAAGATGATGCTGGCAGAAATGTAGGGCATCACGCCCAACGAGAACAGCGATGCCGTCTGCAGCCGCGCGCCCGTGAGGACGTTCATCATGTCCGTCAGCCGAGAGAATCCCTCGGACTCTCCACTCACGGACTTGGTGAACTCGGCGTAGTTCACACCTGGCAACGGGATATAGAACCCGA
>JAGQQW010000413.1 GCA_020426005.1 Planctomycetota bacterium
CCGCGAGTTCGCGTACCCGTTCGTCGCTGACGGCGACGACGACTGGATGGCTCGTCACTTCTTCACGGGCGGCAACATGCCGTCCGATTCGTTGCTCCTGCGCTATCAGCGGGATTTGGACGTGATCGACCACTGGAACGTCTCGGGGTCCCACTACGCGAAGACTGCCGAAGCATGGCTGAGGAATCTCGACGCGAATCGGGACGAAGTCTTCGATTGCTTCCGCACCAGTTATGGTGCGGGCTTGGAACCTCGAGCCGCGAAGACCGAAGCGACCCGCTGGCTTCATCGTTGGCGAATCTTCTTCATGGCCTGCGCCGAACTCTGGGGCTTCCGCAGCGGCTCGGAGTGGTTCGTCTCCCACTACTTGTTCGAGAAGTCGGCAAAGGGCGGCCTCGAGTGATCTGGATCTACATCGCAATCGGCGTGCTCGTCGTCCTCGTGCTCCTGGCGAAGCTCGACGACGTTCGATCCACGACTCTCGAAATCGGCGATCCCGCGCCTGACTTCGCGTTGCGTGCCCAAACCGGCGAGAGCATTCGACTCCAAGATCTCCTCGTGCGCGGGCCCGTGGTCCTCTACTTCTACATCCAAGACGCGACTCCTGGCTGAACGGTGCAAGCACGCGGCTTTCGTCACGAGTTCGCACGATTCGAGCAACTCGGGGCGGCCGTCGTCGGGGTCAGTTCGGACTCCGTCCACTCACACGATGCTTGGGCAGACAAAGAATGCCTGCCCTTCCCGCTTCTCGCCGACGATGACGGTCGGGTGCGCACGCTCTACGGAGTTCCGCGCAGCCTGTTCGGTCTACTGCCGGGACGGCTGACGTTCGTGATCGCGGTCGACGGACGGATCCGTGCGATCGTCGGCCATCAGCTCCGACTTCACACGCATGTGCGGCGCGCTCGCGAAGCGGTCGAGTCCGTCGCTCGTGCGACTCCACAACTCGCGCGTCACTGACGGCGCAGCGACCGGATCAGCACGGCATTTCGAGGTGGTCCGGCGCGCAGACTTCGACACGGTTGTCCGAGGGATCGGCGAGGTAGCAGGATCGCGAGCCGTCCCGGTGCGTGACGAGTTCTCCGAACGACTCCGCGTCCTCACGAACGATCGCATGATGCGGTGGATGCTCCCCGGGCATCACGAACGCGAGATCGCAGTTGCGGAAGCGCAGCAAGGCCCACGTCGAGTCGCGATACGCGACCGAACACGAGAACCGCTCGAGATACCAGTCGACGGTCGCATCCAAATCCTGCACGGGGATCGCGACGTGGTGCAGCACATCGAGGTGCCCTCGTACCTTTCGGGGATCCGTGCTTCGGTGTTCCGGCGTTTCCATGGCTTCGACCTCCATTGGCGACATGCGTCCGTCGCCCTTCCTTCTCCAGATGCGGCATGCTTCCCACGCGGCATGCTCTTACCCAAGGAGTGACATGAGCGTACCCAGCGAGCGCATCCGGCGCTCGAACGACCACGAACTGCGTACCGACGGACGCTACGTCCTCTACTGGATGACGAGCAATCGTCGCTTGCGCTCGAATTTCGCTTTGGATCGCGCCGCCGAACATTGCAAGGCGATGGGTCTTCCGCTGGTCGTGCTCGAAGCCCTGAGACTCGACTACCCGTGGGCGAGCGAACGCCTGCATGCCTTCGTCATCGCTGGGATGCGCGACAACGCGCAGGCCGCGCAGACGATGGGCGGCACGTTCTACTACCCCTACGTCGAGCCGACACGGGGAGCGGGGAAAGGACTGCTCGCGGCGCTCGCGCGCGAGGCTGCCGTCATCGTCGGCGACGACTTTCCATGCTTCTTCTTGCCGAAGATGCAGCAGGCAGCATCGGAGCGACTCGACGTGCGCTTCGAGCTGGTCGACGCGAACGGCCTGTATCCGATGCGCGCGACCGAACGGGTCTTCCCGTCCGCCCACACGTTTCGCCGCCATCTCCAGAAGACGCTGCCCGCCCATCTGCCGGCAGCCCCGACGATCGAGCCCTTGCGCTATGTCCAGGATGCTCCGTGCGCCGAGATCGACGCGAAGGTCTTGGAACGCTGGCCAGCGGCGACGCCGGAAGCCTTGCTCGATGACGGTCTCGGTGCGTTCTCGTTCGACATCGACATTCCAGTGGGTGCCGCACTCGGTGGCGCCGTCGAGGCCAGCAAGCAGCTCGAGCGCTTTCTTCGCGCGCGCCTGTCGCGATACGCGGACTCCCGCAACGCCGTCAGCGAACCGGCGGCAAGCGGCCTGTCGCCGTACCTGCACTTCGGCCACATCGGGATCCACGAGATCCTGCACGCCTTACTCGACCACGAAGGCGTCGATCGCACGAGCTGGATCGAGCAACGGTCCGCAGCGAACGTCACCGGAAGCCGCGAAGGCTGGTGGGGTCTATCGAAGAACGCGGAGTCGTTTCTCGACGAGGCAGTCACGTGGCGCGAGGTCGGATACAACTTCGCGGCCCATCGCGACGACTACGATCGCTACGACTCGCTTCCGGACTGGGCCAAGTCGACGCTCGCCGATCATGCGAAGGACGAA
>JAGQQW010000414.1 GCA_020426005.1 Planctomycetota bacterium
GGAGTTGGAAGCGCACGACGCGGAAGCCCATCGAGATTCCGTCGGAGCGGTTGAAGCGGAACGCGACGACGTTCTCGCCTTGGCGGAAGTCGGTGGTCGCGAGGCGAAACCGAATCGTGCCGTGGCCGCCGTGCACCATGCCGCCGCGTCGTCGTTCGGCGTCGTGCATTTCCACCGTGTCGTGGTTGAGGTCGACCCACGCGCCTTCGTTCACGCGGACGGAGGCCTTGTTCTGGTAGCCGAGGTTGTTGACCTGCATCCAGAGGTAGGCCGCGCGGGCTTCGTCGGCGCTCAGCTCGAAGCGGCGCTCGACGACGGTGCCTTCGGCGCCGAGCACTTCGACGGGGAGCTCGATCGCTTCGTCGGGGTCGCAGCATCGGTCGGCGCACACGACACGAGGAGCCTCGCATTCGATGGGGCCCGCGTCGTTTCGCGCGTCCGAGCTCGCGTCGCGTGGCTCGCTGGCATCGAGAGTGGCCGCGCCGTCGAGCCCCGCGTCCTCCTCCGTGGTGTCGTCTCCTCCGCAGGCGAGCGACAGGGAAAGAAGCGCGACCGCCGCCGTGCGATGGAACATGTTCCAATCGTGCCCGTGTCGAGCAGGCGCCACAACTCGCGTGTCATCGTCCGACGTTCGCTGCGGTGGCTGCGCGAGCGTTCGCTCGTCGATGCCTGCCGGCGATCCCGTGCGTTGCACCGTCGTCGGAGGTCGTCACCGACTCGCGACCTCGGATACCTTCGCGCAGTGACGACCAACGAAGAGATTCGTGGCTTCGCGAGCGCCGCGGCGTTCGGACGGTGGCTCGAGAAGGAGCACGCACGCTCGAAGGGCCTCTGGCTCAAGATTCCGAAGAAGGGCTCGGGCCAGAAGGGGCCGTCGTACGCGGAGGCGCTCGACGAGGCGCTGCGCTTCGGTTGGATCGACGGCCAGAAGGCGAAGCACGACGACGACTTCTTCCTGCAGCGCTTCACGCCGCGGACGCCGCGGAGCAAGTGGTCGAAGATCAACCGCGACAAGGTCGAAGTGCTGATCGCCGCCGGACGCATGGAAGCCGCGGGGCTGGCGGTGATCGAGGCGGCGAAGAAGGACGGGCGTTGGGAGGCGGCGTACGACCCGCCGAGCAAGGCGACGGTGCCCGACGATCTACGCGCTGCGCTCGACGCCGACCCGAAGGCGGCGGCGTTCTTCGCGACGCTGAGCTCGGCGAATCGCTTCGCGATCCTCTACCGCGTGCAGGAAGCGAAGCGGCCGGAGACGCGGGCGCGGCGTATCGCGAACTTCGTCGCGATGTGTGCGCGGGGGGAGACGATTCACTGAGCTGTGCGTGTCGCGCGCCCCGGCGTGGATCGCCTGCGGCGAGCCAAGAGCTGCGCGCGAGCGGGCTTGCGCGGAAGAACGAACGGGACAGGCGTCGTCGCGCGTGCGTCTTCGAGAAACGAATGCCCTTCGTCATGACGATCGCGATGGGGAGGTGGGCCCCGAAAATGGCAGACTTGGACGCGACAGTGACTCGGAGCCGGTGATGCAGCGCGGCTGCAACCCGGCATCTTGCGGGATGGGGTGAACCTCGATGAGCTGGGAGGACTTGTCCGACGCGAGGCGAAAGTTCTTCCTTCGCTCGACCAAATCTACGGAGGTGCCAGAGCCGTGCGAGGCTATCGTTCGCGAACTCGTGGATTGCTTGGGTGAAAGAGTGGTTGCGACCGATCGATCACGTGTGTTCGAGGTTTGTGTTGTCCAAGTGAACGTCGATACGGGGTTGCTGCTCGTAGGTGTCGGTCGCAAGAGTGACTATTCGGCAGGTCGGATTCCTTCTTGTGGGGCGTACGTGCGCGAGTTGGTGGCGGAATGTGATGCTCTGGATCGTTCCGATGGGGTGAGGTTTGATGCTGTTGTGGAGGAAACGGTATCACGTGTCGCGCGGATGGTGGTTCGTCAGTTTCGAGAAAGAGTTTCGGCGTCGGTGGTCGAGTTCGTCTTGTCGGATGTGGATGGGGGCGATGATCTTTATTTAATTGAGTGGTGAGATGGTGGCGGAGGTTGCGACGTTTGCCAGCTTCGGCGCGATCTGCGCACCGGCGAGACGACTCACTGAGCGGCTCCTGCGTGCCCCGGCGCAAGAACCGCCCGCAGAGGCGGTACCGGTCGGCCCGGGTCGTTTCGATACTCTTGCTCGTGCAGGAGGTCGCGGTGGAACGGACTAGTTGACGGAAAGATCGGAGAACCTGCCGGAAGCTGCGCACCAAGGGCCCAGTGAACACGGCGTTGGCGTGGGACCTTCGAGAAGTGCCGTAGAGCCGGTGGGGCGAACCGCGAAACGAGAGGCGTGGGCATCTACAACTTGTTGGAGTACGACGGGGATTGTCCGTTCTGCGGCGTCCGCTGGCGCTTCGTCGCCCAGACCTACTTCGGATGGCGAGACGTTCTCTCGTACGCCGTGGGCGACGTGTTCGTTTGGCATCCTGGAGGGGGCCTTCGTGTTCGGGGGGGCTCGAGGCGAGACCCGACGAAGGCACGGGAGTCGGCCCGGGCTGGG
>JAGQQW010000415.1 GCA_020426005.1 Planctomycetota bacterium
GAGTAGTCGCTCGTCTCGAAATCGAAGACGACCGCATCGAACTGGGCGGCATGACGAGCTTCGGTCTTGAACGTCGTGATGACGCGCTGGTAGTTCGGATCGCGCAGGTTCGACTCACCCGAGATGTCCTGCAGCGTGTTCTCGATGATCAATCGGACTTCCGCGTCGTTCGGCAGGATCCCATCGGGACGCAGCGTCACGAGCGCTTCGGTCAGATTGTTGAGCGGCATCTCGACCTCGGCGCGGATCCAACGCTTCGTGCCGAACTCCGGATCGTCGTACTCGAGGAAGATGCGCCCCTGGCGGCGGGCGGCGTCGCGCACCGGATCGACGGGTTGCCGCTGCGGCACGTTGTTGCTCGCGGGATTGAGCGCCTGATTGAAGCGCACCGCGACCTCGACCGGAACGCCGCCGAGCTCGTTGAGGGACACGCGATCGCCGATCATCGGCGACACGTCGACCGACACGACGCGCGGCCCACCGACCGCACGATCGAGGAAGAGTTCTTGGGACGTCGAGCCCGACACCGTCGTGAACGACATGCCGCGAATCGGCGTGTCCGCCGAGAGTGCGCGTCCATCGGCATCGCGAACGGTCGGGGCAGCCTTGTTCGTGGCGTTGACGAGGCTCAGCACGTACTGACGGCCGGCTCGGAAGCCACCGTCCGTGTACGTGTCGTTCGTCGCGAGTCGCGGAACGAACTCGAGCGTGCGCTGGTCCGTGTCGCCGTTCTCGTTCTTGCCATACCGGAACGCACCGACCACCGATTCCGACAACGGGTTGCCGTTCGAATCCCGCACGAGGAACGCAACCGAGTTGAAGTTCGCGGAGGCGAGGTCGATCGGGTTCGAAAACTTGATCCGCACGCTCTCGTTGAGGTAGACGCGCCCGTTGTTTTCGGGATACGTCTCGAGAACGACGAACGCCCCGCCGGCCACCTGGTCACCCGACCCGGCACCGCCGCTGCAACCGGCCCAGGCAAAGGGCAGGCAAAGAAGAAGGGAACGGGCAACGGGCCCGACGCAGTCACGCCTTCCGAGGATGCTCATCGGCTGTCTCACTTGGGGCTAACGATCGAATCAGAAACTGTAGGGAAGACGGAGGAACCGTAGAGCCGGTCGACGCGTGGTCGGGCTCACGGGGTTCGGTCCCGCCGTGGACGGGTCCGTCGGGTTGTAGTTGAGGTTGAAGCGCACCTTCACCTTCGCGAAGGGGTAGTGGGCCTTGCGCAGGAGTTCGCGCTGCGAGCCCGTGCCGTCGGTCTCGACGTCGTAGAGGAACGTGCCGAGCGCCTGCGGGAATCGATTGCGGTCGATCAGCGTGTTGCCTTGCGTCACGATGTCGGGCCGCGACGGGTCCTTGTGGTAGGCGAAGCCGAGCTGCACGTTGGCGATCGGGTAGCGATCGGTCTGCAGATCGAAGATCGGACCGAGCCCTTCGATCCCTTCCGTCACGACCTCGAAGAACTTCTCCAGGACTTCGACCGACGCGACACCGCTCGGAAGCGCGCCTTCGCGGGCGTCCAGGAAGAGCTCGCGCGCCGTCGCCCCGAGGATGCGGAAGTCTCCGATCCCCGCGCCGTTGCCGTCCATGAGACGAGCAACGTGATTGTTGAGGCTGCCATCGTCCGGCAAACGGTCGGCGTCGAGGCGAACCCGATACGCGGACATCGCGCGATAGTCGATCGCAGTGCCGTCCGCGGACGTCACCGAGAACTTCGACAGTCCGTTGATCGTCTTGACGGGGATCTCGAGCAACCCGGTCGCACGGTTCGTGCGCAAGAAGCCTTCGTCGCTCCCGGCCGTCTCGATCCCGTTGAAGAACCATGCAGGTCCATAGACCTCGTCGCTCGGGTCGTATTGCGGAACGCTGGTCGTCGCACGAACTTCACCGAGAGGGTTCGAGACGACGCGACGCACCGTCGAGCCGGTCGCGACGTAGCGCGATTCGAACGTCGAGTTGCGTCCGTACGTCACCGGCATGATCACCGGATCGGGACGCAGCTCGCCCTGCACGAGCATCGAGGTCTTGTTGGGAAGCTCGTTGCTCGCACTGTCGAGGTAGCGAATGAAGTCGTCCTGCGGATTGCCCGTCAGATCGGTGTCGTTCCCGGCGGGAACCATCAGCTGGATGATCCCCATCCCGCCGAAGCCACCGGCATTGTCACGGCCACCACCTGCGGTCGCGTATTTCACGAGGCGGGCATTGGGGGCTTGGTTGGTTCCGATGCCGCCGTCGGCCGCGATCGCGAACTCGCTGTCCTTGTTCGCCCAGAGGCCGGCGGGCTGGTAGATGTCGATACCCTGCGCCGAGGACAGTACGATCATGCCGCCCGATCCGCCGCCACCACCGCCGCCATAGCGCGACGAACCGAGGTCTTCACCGCCGCCGCCGTTGCCGCCGTTCGCGCTGATGAGTCCCTTCTGGCCGATCGTGATCTTGCCGAGCGCCTTGACGATGAGGACACCGGCACCACCGCCTCCGCC
>JAGQQW010000416.1 GCA_020426005.1 Planctomycetota bacterium
GTCTCGACGGGGGGCGTCGTCGGCGGGGGCGGCGGCTGCGCGCCGGTCACTCCGGGCGTCGTCACCCCCTCGTCGTCACCGCCGCACCCGGCGGCGAGCGCCCCGAGCGCGAGCAGCGCCGCGAGCGCGACGCGGTTCGATGGTCCCTGGCGGCGTTCCGTGGCCGAGTCTGCTGTCGTGACACCCTCTCCTGTCGCGCCCATCGATCTGAAGATAGCGAAGAGGTTCGAAGTTCCTCACTCGGCTCACCCGCGCAATCCTTTGCTTTCGCGCGGCATGGGAATAAAACTCGGCGACTCGTGGTCGGAGGGCGCCAAGAGGTTTGGTTGCCGCCGTGGCACCGCATGCGGGGCTCCATGGCATCGGCCCCTCGACATTCGATTCGTCAGGAGATCCGAAGCATCGTGCGATTCGCTCCCGAAGGGCGCTCTGTCGTCCCCCTAGTCGTGCTCCTTCTGAGCCTCTGCACTCCCGCGCCCAGCCTTGCCGCTCAGGGCGGTGCGCCCGGTGGCCAGGGTCAAGGGACCGGGCAGGGCACCGCCCCAGGCCAGGACGAGAAGATCCGGCTCGAGAACGGGGTCGTCGTCTTCAAGGTCGACGAGAACAATGGGATCCCCTTCCTGGAGTTCGTGAAGTTCGCGCAGAAGGTCACCAAGAAGACGTTCTTCATCGACAAGAACCAGGACCCGCAGCTCGCGCAGCCCGACTCCGAAGCCCTCAAGATCAACCTGCTCGGCCCGCTGCGGATCGAGGAGGACAAGTTCTACGACTTCTTCCAGACGATCCTGTTCATCAAGGACTGGGTCTGCGTGCCGCGCGGCTCGGGAGACTCGCAGTTCGTCGACTTGATCTACCAGGGCGGTCCTCGCGGCCCCTCGGTCAAGAACGGCGTGCGCTGGGTCGACCCGGAGAACGTTCGTGACTTCGCGGATCAGACCGGCACGTTCATCGTGACGACCGTCCAGCTCGAGTACGTCAACGCGCAGCTCGCGTCGGCGAACCTCCGGCAGTTCTTCAACGACCCGAAGGGGTTGCTGACGCTCGTCCCGGTCGGCGGTAACGACCAGCGGTCACTGATGGTCTCGGGCTTCGGACCGACCGTCAACACGATCGTCGAACTGCTCAAGCGCGTCGATGTCGCGGACTCCAAGCCCGAGGCGAGGCTCCGCGTGATCCGCCTCGAGCACAGTGCTGCCGATGACATCCAGCCGATCCTCGCCGAGCTCCTCTCGGAGAAGACGCGCGTCGCCGCGCAGCCGGCCGGAAACGGCAACATCACGCCGCCCGAGGATCTGATTCCGGTCAAGATCGAGACGATCCCCAACCAGAACAAGCTGATCATCTACGCCCACGAGAAGACGGTGCGCGACATCGAGAACATGGTCGCGCAGCTCGACACGAAGTCGACCAACATCGACAGCAACTACCACGTCTACAAGCTGATCAACACCCTCGCGAAGGAGATGCGCGAGGTCCTCAACGACTTCATCACCGAATCGACGACCGCCGTCCAACAAGCGCAGGCCGGTGGCGGCGGTGCTGCGGGCGGTGCCTCCGCGGGACGACGCGAGCAGAAGCCCGTCATCCGGGACGACGAGAAGAGCAACCAGCTCCTGATCTCCGCGAGCCGCAGCCAGTACGAGAAGATCGTCGAGCTGATCCGTCGTCTCGACCAGCGTCAGGATCAGGTCCTCATCGAAGCCGCCCTGATCGAACTCGGCACGCAGGACATCGAACGACTCGGCATCGAACTCGGCCTCCTCGACATCGGTGGCAACAAGTTCACGCGCCCGTTCGGCTTGACGAGCTTCGGCCTCACCAACTACGAAGACACGGACGGCAACGGATTGCCCGACACACGTCTGCCCGATCTCGAGAACCCGCTGCGTGGCCTCACGGGCGGCATCATCGCGAGCGATGACTTCGCGATCCCGATCGTCGTCAACGCGCTCAAGTCCGACACGCAGTCGAACGTCCTGTCGATCCCCTCCGTGCTCGTCAACAACAACGAGGACGCGACCATCACGAGCAAGGACTCGTTCCCGACCACGCAATCGCAGGCGGGCAACGTCACGACGCAAACGAACTTCGGCGGTTACCAGGACGCCGGCATCGACCTCAAGATCTCGCCTTCGATCTCCGAGGGCAACTACGTCAAGCTCAACCTCCGACTCGAAGTCTCGAAGTTCACGGGATCGTTCGATTCGACCGCGGCCGTGCCTCCACCCAAGACCATCCGCACGATCGAGACGGTCGTCACGATGCCTTCGGGTTCGACGATGGTGTTCGGCGGTGTCATCGAAGATCAGTCGAGCGAGACCAACGACGGGATCCCGCTGCTCAAGGACATCCCGCTGCTCGGTGCGTTGTTCCGCAGCACCGAGACGACGAAGCGCAAGACCAACCTCTACTTCTTCCTCACTCCGCACATCCTCAGTGACGAGGACTTCGCGGACCTCGAGGAGATGACCTATCG
>JAGQQW010000417.1:0-2188 GCA_020426005.1 Planctomycetota bacterium
CGATAGACGTTGGCCTCACGGCTACGGAAGTCGCCGCCCTTGACCGTGTCGTAGAAGAGCCGATAGACGCTGTCGCCGTCGTTCTGGTAGTTCTTGGCCGCGTTGATCCCGCCCTGAGCCGCGATGCTGTGCGCGCGACGTGGACTGTCTTGGAAGCAGAAGCACTCGACGTCGTAGCCGAGTTCGGCGAGCGTCGACGCCGCGGAGCCGCCCGCGAGTCCGCTTCCGACGACGAGGACCTTGAACTTCCGCTTGTTGGCGGGATTCACGAGCTTCATCTCGAAGCGGTGCTTGTCCCACTTCTCCGCGATCGGGCCCGAAGGAATCTTGCTGTCGAGAGTCATGTCAGTAGTTCTCCTCAGCTCTTGCCGACGAGGCCCGTCAGGACGGCCATCGGGATCGCGACGTATCCGAGGATCAGGATCCAAGTGACGAGATGGGCGAGCGCGCGCACGCAGCGGCTGTATCGCTCGTGGCTCAGGCCCATCGTCTGGAAGAAGCTCGCGAGGCCGTGCCAGAGGTGAAAGCCGAGCACGGCGAGGAACGCGACGTAGCTCAACGTGACGACCGGATTGCGGAAGCCGTGGATGACCATGCCGTAGACGTCGGGACGCCCCGTCGCGTCGACCATCGCGTGGCCGGCCGGCTGGACGATCCCGAACGTGAAGTGGGCGAGGTGGTAGACGACGTAGACGAGGACGAGCAGACCGGTGCGCACCATCCATCGCGACGGCAGCGTCGCCTTGACCGTCGATTCGTACGCGTAGCGCTCGGGGCGCGCCGCGCGGTTCTCCTTGGCCAGCGAGACCCCGAGGACGATGTGCGTGGCGAAGATCGTGAGCAACACGAGGCGCACGACCCAGAGCACGGGCCCGAGACTCGCGAGCCAAGCCGCGTAGTCGTTGAGAGGACCTTGCCCTTTGAAGATCAAGAGGTTGCCACTGAGGTGGCCGATCAGGAATCCGAAGAGCAGGAGGCCCGTGAGGGCCATCGAGAACTTCCGACCGATCGAACTGTGGAAGAGACGCGCGATACCAGCCATTCCGCTCCGCTGTTGGCGAGTCGATTTGGATCAAGACTCGTGGGCCGGGAGCTTAGCGAAGCCAGCATGCGAAAACTCGTGCGAGGTCACGCAAAGCACGTTTCGGTCACGACTTGACGCCGCCTACAGTGGTGGAAGTGGCATGTGGAGGCAAGGCGACAACGTGGTTCTTCTCGTGACAAATCGACGCTCGTTCCACGGCGCGACGGAGGGGTGTCGATGACGGTAAAGGGCGGCGCCCGTCAGAGGCGACCGGTGGATCCTCGCACGATCGTGTGCATGGTGTTCTGGGTCGTCGGCGCAATGCTGTCCGTCGGCTGCAAGGGCGCGCACCTCGTCGATCCGGCGCCGCTCGCCGTGCGCAATCAGCATCCGGTCCAGCTCACCGCCATGCTCGCGAACGCGCGCCCGACTCGTGCGCTCTCGCAAGGCGTCGTCGAGACGGGGGCAAACGTCGACTGGACCAACCTCTGGCTGCGACCCGGCAAGGGTGCGGATCGCATCGAACTCGACGGCGAGCTCGTCCGGATCACGCCGTCCGTGCGATATGGTCTCGGTGCAGGGTTCGATATCGGGGTAGCACTTCCGTTGCTGAATGCCGGTGGGGGCGTGCTCGATACCTTCGTCGAGAACTGGCATTCGCAGTTCGGCCTGCCGCAGAACGAGCGGGATCGCTTCGATCAGGATCGCTTCACGGTGCGGGTCGACCGCGCGACCCCCTCCGGCACGCAGACGGCTTGGGAGCTGCAGCCCACGACGCTCGCGATCCAGGACGTGCCGATCGAACTCGCGTGGTTTCCAATCGGTTCGGCGCGTGGAGGCACGTCGCCCTCGGACCCGAGCGATGGAACGGAGCCGCTGTCCTTCGGACTTCGACTCGGTGTCGAACTCCCCACGGGCGACGAGGATCGAGGCCTGGGCAACGGAAGCGTCGACACGATGCTCGGCTTCGTCGCAGGCTACCACTGGGAGCGATTCGCGATCTACGCGTGGGGAGGGCACACCTTCATGCGGGAACCCCGGAGTGTGCGCGAGACCGGCCTACGCTGGCGCGACCCGTCGGTGATCGGGACCGGCGTCGAGTTCGCCGTCGCGCCACGCCTCTCGCTGTCCGGACAGATCGAGTGGGAAACGTCGCTCCTCGAA
>JAGQQW010000417.1:2216-2475 GCA_020426005.1 Planctomycetota bacterium
CAGGCACTCTTTTGGCTCGGCTGCCGCTGGGCCGTCAGCGACCGAACGACCCTCGAGGCCTCGGTGGGGGAAGACGCGATCCGCAGCGTGTCGCCGGACGTGACCTTCGCATTCGGGCTTCGCCACCGGTGGTGAGATCGACCTCTCACTTTCGCGACACGCGGCATCAGGGGTGCGTGTCGAAGGAGCGAATCGGGGACTAACGGCGGCGAAATGTGCGAGGCATGAGACTTGCTTCGGACTCTCGTCGATGGTGCGT
>JAGQQW010000418.1 GCA_020426005.1 Planctomycetota bacterium
GGAGATCTGGCGAGGGGGTGCAACGCAGCGAGGGGCGTCGATCCGCCCCGACGAATGCAACGAACTCCCGACGGGGGACACTAGTAGCCGATCGCAACGTGAATCCCGTCGCTCAGGGACGCGAGTCCGAACAACCGCGCGCCGGTATCCAGCACGAGATACTGCCCGAAGAAACGGACTCCCAAGAGCGCAGGATCCGTTCCGAGCGGTAACGACGTGGACCCGCGACCTTGCGCGTCGGTCACGATTGCGGGCAACGAGATCCACGGCGTGCGGACCAGGAGGCTGCATCCGCTGATCGCGAGATCCGACGAATCGGCACCAATCAGGAGCGCGGCAGCGGTCTGGGCACGAGCTCGTTCGACGTCGATCGCGAAGGACTGGGAGCCGAGGCGCGGCAGGCCGGCGGCAGAACACTTCGGCACGATGCTCTGCGATCCACCGCAGCCGATGCCGTAGTTCTTGGTGAAGGCGAACGCCGCTCCCGCGACCACCTGGAAGGTCCACACGGGTCCTGCGACCCAGTTCGTCCCGTCGCTCGCATCGACGCGCCAGTAGTAGGGTCGATTCCCGAGCAAAGGCGTTGTCCACATGCTCGCAGTCGTCGTTCCGCGATCCGCTTCGGCGCGCCCTTCGCGCACCGATCGATAGTCCGCAGCGAAGTAGACACGCGACTGGATGGTCTTGGGACTCGGGTTCCAGATCAGATGGACTTGCGAAGACAATCGCGACTCGAGCTGTGGCGGATTCGGATCCGCCGCGCTCCCGAGCCTCGTCGCCGCGACGGCGATCTCCGACGGACTCAGCGTGCGGGAGTAGATCCGGATGTCATCCATCGCACCTCGGAAGCTACGACTCGCCGAGTTCGGATCGCGGCCGATGTGCAGTGCCGCATCGAAAGGTTCTGCGCCATGGTTGCCGCTGTGCGTCGCAGACCGCAGGCCAGATCCCGAATCCATGGAAAGCGTCGCGCCTTGCGGGGCGATTGTCAGAGCGACGAACGTCCACGTGTTGTCGGGCACGATCAGGCCCGAGTCCCAGTTCCAGTTGGCGCCGTTCCAGTGGTAACGCAGTTCGTTGTGATCCCCGAAGTTGAAGCCACACGCGCGCATCTGGCCCCCGCGTGCGAAGACGATTCCCGCGTTGGCCGCTTGCGAACCGTTCCGACGAATCCAGCACGTCACAGTAAAGCGGTCCGTTGCCACTCGGCTCCGTCTTCGAAGACCACGTGGTAGAAGATCTTCCCAGCCGCGCGCCAAACCGCGGACGCCATCGCACCTGGTTGTCCACGCACGGTGCCGATGTAGGTTCGCACGACTGGCGCGACGTGCGTGCTCAACGAACCGTCAGCCTGCTGGACGAGGATCGAATACCTCGGCCCGCGCACAGAGTGTCGTTGGAAGTCCACGACGTGGCTCGAAGGCCCGAAGGTCACCGTGTGAGTGAACGACACCGGTGGGGACTGCGACACCAGCGGCGCAGCACCGGCGAGCGAGACCAACAACGCCCGTAAGACTCTCGCATCGCACAACACGCTCGAGAACCTGCGCGCGCCACGGGCCCGATCATCAAGGCAGTTCACGAGTCGCCACACAGCGCACTGTTCTCCGTACGGGGGACACGGACCACGGCAAACCCGCGACCACGAACGCATCGTAGCAGGCGACTATGCGGCAACGGCGGAAGCCACGTGGAATCGGCTCATCAGCTGTTGGCTGTTCCGGTCCGCCCACGAAGTGTCGACGGTACAGGAGGAGCATGCACAGCCGGACAGTGCGATGCATGGCCTCGATGCCGCGCGCCCGGCGCAGGCGAGAGACCCAGACACGACTCCGGGACGTGAACACCGCAAGGGCATGAAAAAAGCCAGGTCCTCGTGAAGAGAACCTGGCTCGGTTGAACCCGGCACTAACCTACTTTCGCACACTAGCACTATCATCGGCTCCAGCTGCTTAACGACCGTGGTCGGAATGGGAACGGGTGTATCCAACTGGATATGGGCACCGGGAATTCGCTTGTCCCGAAACGGGGTGAGTGGAACCACGGGAACAGGCCCGTGTGCACTCGCCACGAATCGGCGAATACGGTGAATGCAAGTCGAAACCTTGTCTCGAGTGGGAGCATCCCTTTCTCCAAACCTGTTGTCCGAAGACATCAGGAACGAAGAAAAGGAGGTCAAGCCGATCGACTGGTTAGTACCGGTCAGCTGAACACGTTACCGTGCTTACACCTCCGGCCTATCAACCTCATAGTCTCTGAGGTGTCTCAAGGAAGAGTTCGTTTTGGAGTCGGCTTCGCACTTAGATGCCTTCAGCGCTTATCCGATCCGTACTTAGCTACCCTGCACTGCCGCTAGCGCGACAACAGGAACACCAGAGGTACGTTCATTCTAATCCTCTCGTACTAAGAACAAAGCTCCTCAACTCTTCTACACCCACGACAGATAG
>JAGQQW010000041.1 GCA_020426005.1 Planctomycetota bacterium
CCTTCAGGGCGACCGGCGCGAGGGTGACGAGAGCCGGCGGCAGGTCCGCCCCCGCGCTTCTCGGAGCCCGAGCAGAGGGAAGGGGCAGCACGACCACGCAGGACGCGCGATATGGCAGATCAGTCCCGAGAGTTGCGCGAGAACCTGACAAAGTAGTGTCAGAGCGGCATCGGCGAACCCGCCGTCGCCATGTCTCCGTAGCGCTTGCGTTGAATGCGTTGCTCGAACAGCGTCCACAGCGCTGACACGCACATGTAGAGCGCGAGCCCGGACGCGTAGTTGTAGAGGAAGATCACGAATACGAACGGCATGAAGCGCATCATGCGCTGCATCGACCGCTGCTGAGGATCCTCGGGCAGCGGTTGGCCGAACATGTTGAGTCCCCACAGTACGGCCATGATCAAGGGCAGCACGTTGAGGTATTCGAGCCCGTTGCCGAGAAGCGGTAGATCCGTGATGCCCAGATGCATCGCGCGGTCGGGGAGCGAAAGGTCCTTGATCCAGAGCATGAACGGCTGGTGCCGTAGCTCGAAGCTCGCACGCAACATCGTGAAGAGCCCGATGAAGACGGGCATCGTCAAGAACATCGGCAAGCAGCCCATCAGCGGCGGGAACAGCTTGTGTTCGCGCTGGAACGCCATGAGCTCTTTGTTCATGCGCTGCGGGTCCTTCTCGAAGCGCTTCTTGATGCGATCCATCTCGGGCTTGAGCTTGGACATGCGCTGCGAGTACGAGCGCATCGCTTTCCCCTGGCGCAACATCAAGGGCAGCATCGCGCCACGCACACAAATCGTGAGCATGATGATCGCGACGCCCCAGTTGCCGACGATGCCGTGGAAGAGCTTGAGGACCCACAAGAGGAGCTTCGCGAGGGTCGACGCGCCGGGCGCGCAGTAGCAGCCCGACTGCAGATCGATGTCGCAAACGGGCTCGAATCGCGCGTACTGCGGATCGGATTCGAGCACGTCGCGGCTCTTCGGACCGAGGTAGCAGTTGAACACGAGTTCGGACGCCTCACCGCCGGCCTTACCGATGCGCTGAGACATCTCGAGAACCGCCGCGACGTTCGTGAAAGCCTTCGTCTTGGGGACCCCGTTGTCGACCTTCGGCAGGCTGCGCACGTACACACCCTGGATCGCCTGCCCCGTCGTGGCGTCGTCGGGCCAGAGAATGCACGTGAAGAACCGCGAACTCTGTCCGCACCACGCAATCGCGGCTCCGTCCGCGCGACGCAGGACCGGTGGGATGTCCCGGCCTTCCGGTGCATTGCGCGGCCCATGCATCGCGAGCGCGTCGCCCCCCTCCGGCATCGCGAACACCATCGCCGGGTTCCCGAAGTACTCGTCCATCGGGTTGCTCAGCACCGATGCGGACTGCAACCGGTAGGTCCACGTCGCGGGGAGCGCCGAGTCTTCACCGGTCGAGGTCGTCCCCCGATCCTCGAGCCGGATCGCGACTTGGAAATGCCTCGACCCTTCGAAGAAGCGATACGTCTTGACGAGCGAGAGACCGTTGGCCAGATCGAGGCGATACGCGATCGCGCGCTCGGGCGTGTCCTGCACCCGGGTCCACGCGATCTTGTCGGTCGACCAGAGTTCTCCACCGTCCTCGATCGGAAACTTCCATGCGAAGTCGTCGACGACGAACGAGAGGATCCCCGAGTTCTCTTCGTACTCGATCACACGATAGACGTGCTCGGCATCGTGCAGCTTCGAGTCGGGCGTCGAGTAGAAGTCGCGCAACTGCACCGTCTTGATGCCGCCGCCGATCGTGTGGAACGCGACGTCGAAGCCGGGCTTGTCGAGTTCGGAACCGAACGACTTCTCGAACAAGCTGTGACCCGCCGGATTCACGACGGTCGTCTTGTTCGCAGGATCGATGACGACGGGCGCCGTGTCCGGTACCTGCTGTTTCGACTTGTCGCCGAAGAACTGCCCGATCAACAAGTACGCAAGGAGCGCAATGAGCAGCGGCGTGATGAAACGCGAAACTCGGTTTTCCATACTTCAGCGTCCGACCGCGAGGCGATCGGCGAGGTAGTCGGGCAGTTCGGAGGCCCGGATCTTGGCCATCGTCGCTTCGACGTCGTATTCGACGCGGTGGAATCGGACGTCCCCGGTCTCGGGGTCGTAGGTGACGTAGGAGGCACGTGGATCGCCATCACGCGGCTGACCGACCGAGCCGATGTTGACGATCGCTTTCCGCTCGCCGAGCGTCCACTGACCGTCGAGTTCCGCGGGCGATCGAAAGCCGTTGCCGTCTTCGTACACGCCCGGCACGTGCGAGTGCCCGACGAAACAGATGCGACACCCGCCCATCCGCTCGAAACGATCGGCCATCTTCTTCGGGTCGGCGACGTCGCTCGGAAGCGTGTAGTCGCGAATCGGGTCCTTCGGAGAACCGTGCACGAGGAGCATGTGCCCATCGACCTTCGACTCCGGCATCTCGGACAAGTAGTTCCAAAAACGGAACGTCTCGTCGCGAGGCTTGGTCTTGTCGTTGAGCTGCTCCTTGGTCCAATCGATCGCCGCCCGCGCCTTCGGGTTGAAGTCGCTCGCGTAGTACATCGCACCGTGTTCGTGATTGCCGAGGAGCGAGTAGTCGCAGACGTCGATCACGCGTGCGAGTGTCTTGCGAGGTTCGGGCCCATAGCCGATGACGTCACCGAGGCAGAGATAGCGACGGACTCCGCGCTTCTTCGCATCGGCGAGTACGGCCTCGAGGGCCTCGATGTTCGAGTGGATGTCGGACAGGAAAGCGATCATGCGCGTACGAATGTGTGCGCGTGCGCTACCGTCTCCGGCGCCCAACGCGGCAAGATGAAGGGCCGAAAATCTACGCTCGAGACCAATGACCCGCAAGGATTGCAGCACACTCACGCCCAGAAGGCGCCCGCGATGCCCGACGGATTCGAAGCATCGGCGCAACCATGTTGGCCGGCGCCCTGCCGTCGCAGTGGCTTGCGTGCTCGCGCTCGCTGCTCGCGCGCACGCTCAGGAGCCACCCGAAACGCCCGAGACGCAGAACCGCACCCCGAAACTCGACCCCAGTGGGACGTTTTTCGAGCCGCCGATCGCCATTTCGGGCAAACCGATCGTGCGAGGGAAGAGCCTCTCGATCGATCTGGTCGAGTATCAACGGTTCCTCGTCGCACGCGCGGACCGATCGTTCCTCGAAGAGTTCGCCTTCTTGCGCGTCATCGCCGAGGAGTGCCGGCGCCGCGGTCTCGCGCGCACCGCACCCCAGATCGCCCGCGCGAACGCCTTGCGACGCACCGCGGAGTTCGGCCCGGGCGAAGACGGCCGCATACGCCGTCGAGCCTTCGAGAACGCGGAGCTCCAGCGCTTGCGCGTCGATGCACTCGTCCGCGCGACGCGAAGCATCGACGATCGCGATCTGCGGCTCGCGTTCGACACTCAGTACGGCCTCGGCGGCGTGAGCGTCGACGTGCGCCACCTCCTCGTCTCCTTCGTCGCGACCGAACGACGTTTGATCGCGGAAGGTCACCCACAGCCGACTCCGGACCAGATCGCCGATCGAGCTCGCCGCGATGCTGCACGGCTGCGCGAAGCCGTGGGCATGGGCACGAAGTTCGAAGCCTTGGCAGCGAGCTCCGACGATCCGTCCACGAAGACACGCCAAGGAGATCCTCGCACGCGTGGCGCGGCAACCGTGATCGAAGGCTACGCGTACCAACGCTACGGGCCTGAGTTCGCCGACGCAGTGCGTGCGCAGGCCGTGGGAGTCGTCAGCGAGCCCGTGCGCACGTCCCACGGATATCACCTGATCGAAGTCACGAGGCGCGTCGTGACCCGGCTCGAGGACGTCGAGTCCGAGCTGCGTGCGTCACTGAAGGTCGCGCCCGCGACTCCACGCGAAACGCGAAGACTCCAGGACGAGCTCTTCGAACAGTATGGAATCGAACTCCACTGAACCGCTCCTCGTACTGACGGGGCCGACGGCATCGGGAAAGAGCGCTCTCGCGATCGAAATCGCAACGCGCCACGACCTCGAGATCCTCTCCGTCGATTCGATGAGCATCTATCGACTCATGGACGTCGGCACCGCGAAGCCGACACGAGCCGAGCGCGAACGAGTCGTCCATCACGGCCTCGACCTCGTCGATCCGTGGGAAGACTACGACGCGGCACGCTTTGCCGCGTACGCGGACGAACGCATCGAGAGTGCGTCGAAACGCGGCAAGCGCCTGCTGCTCGTGGGCGGCACGCCGCTCTACCTGATGGCGATCCTGCGCGGGTTCTTCGAAGGTCCTCCGAAGAATCCCGATCTACGCCGCGAGCTGCGTGACCGTGAGGATGCCGAACCCGGCTCCCTCCACCTCGAGCTCGAGTCCATCGACGCGGAAGCTGCACAACGCATCCACAGGAACGACACCAAGCGTCTCGTGCGCGCTCTCGAAGTGTACGAGGCAACCGGCCGACCGATCAGCGAACTCCAGCGTCAGTTCGAACAAGGTCCACCGCGCTACACGCACCGACTCGCGAGTCTCTCGATCGCGCGTGATCACATGCGCGAGCGCGTCCGTGAGCGAACGCGTGCGATGTTCGAGGGCGGCCTCGTCGACGAAGTGCGTGCGATCCAGGACGCCGGTGGTTTTTCTCCGACGGCCGGTCAAGCCATCGGGTACGCAGAGGTGCTCGACTTCTTGCGCGGTGACTTGGCATCGGACCTACTCGTGTCGCGCGTTCGGAACTCGACGCATCGGCTGGTACGTCGACAGGAAACGTGGTTCCGCCGAATGCAGGACATCACGCTCCTGCCCGTCGAAGACGAGCGGCGCGATCGTCCACTTCTCGACCTTGCCGAGCGCGTCTTCTTCGCGCACGCTTCGTGACGTGGGACTGCGGAACTCGCGACTACGGCGCGACTACGGACGGCAATGACAGATGGCGATGACAGACGGCGATGACGAATCACGACGAGACGACCGGCGACGGGCGCCGCAAGACGAACGTGCCGCGACCTCGGCAACGCACGCGGCGTCCTGCGCTGCCCGTATCGAAGGCCCCACCGCCTCCGGCTGCCGCGTCGGACGATGCCGCAACAGCGGGAGCGACGGATTCGTCGAGCCTTTCGGGATCCGACCACGCACGCACGAGCGGCCGCGGAGGGCATGCCCGGCTTCTCGGCCGGGCTTCGAGCGAAGAAGCGGCACTGTGCGAACAGTGGACGGACGCGATGTGCGCCGCGGATGCCGGTGCCATCCCCGATGACGGACACGCCCTCGTGCATCGCGCCATTGGCTATCTCGATGCGATGCTCGCGGCGAACGCGCACGTCAACCTGACCGCCATTCGAGATCGAGATGCCGCGTGTGTCCTTCACGCTCTCGATTCCCTGATGGTGCACGCCGCATTGGAAACGCCACCGCGAATCGTCATCGACCTCGGGAGCGGCAACGGCTTTCCCGGCGTCGCGGCCGCCGCGTCATGGCCCGACGCCCACGTGATCTGCATCGAGCGTACACAGAAGAAGGCACGCGCGATCACGGAGTGCGCAGCCGCCTCCGGACTCTCCAACCTCGAGGTCGTAGCGCTCGACGCGGCGCAGGTGCCCGCGCGCGTGCCAGGCTTGTGCGACCGCGCCGACGTCGTTCTCTCCCGAGCGATGGCCGACCTCGCGACCGTCGTCAGGTACGCCGTGCCGCTTCTTGCACGCGACGCCGCGAGGCTCGTGCAGTGGAAGTCCCAAGACATCTCGCGAAACGAACGCGAAGCCGGCGAGCGCGCGGCCGCGGAGTCCTGGCTCGGCGTACGGCCCGACATCCTGTATCCGCTTCCTCCGGTACAAGGAGAATCCGAGCACCGAGTGCGGAGGCTCGTCGTCTACGAGAGAGTGCGGCGCGCCGCTTCCCACCGCCGAAGTTCGCGGTGAAATCCCGGGAAACTCTTGTCCACGCAGTCCTCGTCGTCGAGCCGCACCCGCAGGCGGTGGATCGAAGCGAGTGTCGCGAACGCCATCGCCATACGATGATCGCCTGCGGTTTCGAGTGTGCCCTCGATCGTCTCGGGCTGCGCTTGCGGTACGCGCCCTTCGAAGACGAGCGTGTCGCCGGTGTCTACGGCAGCGAATCCGAGCAACCGCAGACCTCGCGCGAGCACGGTGAGCCGGTCACTCTCCTTGTGTCGCAACTTGGCCGAGCGCAGGGCGTGTCGACCGGGAAGCGTCGACAAGAGCGCGACGAGCGGAGCGACGCAGTCGGGTCGATCGGAAAGGTCGATCGGCGAAGCCGCTGAAGTCGACGAGGGCACCGACCCGCGAGCCGGGTCGATGCGCAGTGCACTCTCGTCGTGCTGACAAGAAACGCCGATCGCCTCGAGATCGCCCAAGAACCCGATGTCGGGATGGAACGCTTCGGGCCCATCACGAAGATCTCCGAGACCACGGACTTCGGCAGACACTCCGCAGCTCGCGGACCAGGCGAGAAAGAACGACGCGGCAGAGGGATCTCCGGGAACGAACACGGCTCGATCCGACTCGCGCAGGTTCCTCGTCACGAAGAACTCCGCGTGGCGCGAGCACACGTCCATCTCTAGAGCCACGCCGAAGCGACGCAGCCACGCCGCGGTGAGCGGCGCGTACCCTGGCGGGCCATCGATCACGAGCCGACCGCCTCGTCGCGCGAGGACCATCAAGAGCCCGCTCGCCGCCTGGCTCGTGTGGCTCGTGTCGATGCGAAGATCGAGAGGGTCGTCTCCACCGACGCTCGCGATACGCATCGGAAAGCAACCAGGCTCCCCCATCCAGTCGAAGTCACAACCCAAGGACTCGAGTGTGTGCACGACCGAGTCGCCAACCTCGCGTCGCGCGAGTTGGGGTTCTGCTTCGAGCCGTGCGTCGCCACCGAGGCCCGCGAGCAGCGCGAGCACGAACCGAGCGGTCGTCGCACTCTCCCCACACGCGAGTGAGCCCCCCGATGGACGAACCCAGCCATGGCTCTGGATCACGATGTCGCCCATCCCGGGCCCTGTGAGTTCGTGGATCACTTCCGCGCCGAGAGCGTTCACGACACGCAGCGCTGCCCGGGCGTCGCGACCGAGCCCGGGCGCGAACTCGGGCAAATGCACCGAAAGACGCGTTCGTCCAGGTTCGAGCAGGCCGAGGAAGGCGGCGCGCTGGAACGCACTCTTGCAAGGAGGCGGGCAGAACACGAGTCGGGTCGACACGTCTGGATTCTGCCAAGGCGCGCGCGCGAACCGTGAGCACAAACGGCCTTGGATTCGCGGCCATCTCACGTTCTGATGCCCCCCATGAGCGCAGCACCACCATCCGCCTCGAACTCACCGGCCAGTTCGGATTCGCCCGGGAAGGCGCCGACCGAGGTTCTCGTCGTCGATCTCCCGTTCGCCACGAAGATCTCGTCGGGCAAGGTTCGCGAACTCTTCGAACTCGGCGATGACCTCCTCATCGTGACGACCGATCGCATCTCGGCGTTCGACGTGGTCATGAACGAGGGAATCCCCGGGAAGGGCATCGTGCTCACCGGGCTGTCGGCGTTCTGGTTCCATCTCACACGCGATCTGTGTGACAACCACCTGCTCTCGACCGACGTCGACGCGTGGGACGACGTGCCCGCCGAGTACAAGGACATCTTGCGAGGACGCACGATGCGCTGCCGCAAGGCGAGCGTCTTGCCGATCGAGTGGATCGTCCGCGGCTACTTGACCGGCAGCGGCTACAAGGACTACCTCGCGACGAGTTCGGTCTCGGGCGTGGCTCTGCCCCCGGGTCTCCAACACGCGAGCCGCATCGAACCCGCGATCCTCACGCCGTCGACGAAGGCAGAACAAGGCGAGCACGACGAAGCCATCTCGTTCGAACGCGTCACCGAGCTGCTCGGAGCTGAGATCGCCAATCGTTGTCGCGACATCGCACTCGCGCTCTACACACGCGGGCGCGACTATGCGGAACAGAAGGGTTTCGTCATCGCCGACACCAAGTTCGAACTCGGTTGCATCGGCGACCGGGTGGTCCTGATCGACGAGTGCCTGACGCCGGACAGCTCGCGCTTCTGGCGCAAGGAAGACGTCGCGCCGGGGACGAAGCCGGAGAGCTTCGACAAGCAAGTCGTGCGCGACTACCTCGATTCGCTCGACTGGAACAAAAAGGCTCCGCCGCCGCCGTTGCCTCTCGAGATTCGCACGGCGGCATCCAATCAGTACGTCAAGATCTTCGAAGCCCTGACGGGCCGCAAACCCTGGTGACCATGAAACCGATCGTCTACGTCCTCGGCTCGGACTCCGACCTTCCTCAGCTCGAAGGAGGCTTCGAGCTCCTTCGTCACTTCGACCTCGGCTTCGAGGTGCGAGTTCTCTCTGCACATCGGACTCCGCACGAATGCGGCGAACTCGCGAGTAGCGCCGAGGCGCAAGGAGCACGCGTGCTGATCGCAGCCGCAGGTATGGCAGCTGCGCTCCCGGGCGTCCTCGCTGCCCACTCCCCGCTACCGGTCATCGGAGTTCCCATCGGTGGCTCGGCGCTCTCGGGTGTCGATGCGCTCTACTCGATCTCGCAGATGCCTGGCGGAGTTCCGGTCGCGACGACCGGCATCGGCAAGGCCGGCGGCAAGAATGCGGCGCTGATCGCCGTGCGGATCTTGGCCCTCCAGGACGCAGACCTCATGCGCCGCTACAAGGAGTGGATCGACGATCAGCGCAAGGCGGTACTCGCGAAGGACCGCGAAGTGCAGGCGCGATACGGCAGCGATACCTGACGCGCGGGCGACGCAGTCGCCGCACGTTCAAGCGGGACGCCAGCATGTGCCGATAGCTTCGACGGGACCCCCTCCCGTCGGAGCGATCATGCCAGCGAACAAGACCAAGAAGACGAAGCGCCAGAGCACCAAGAAAGCCGGAGCCAGCTCGAAGAAGGCGAGCGCCGCCAAGAGCACGAAAAAGGCCGCGGCACGCACCGCGAAGAGCCCGAAGAAAAAGCCCAGCGCGAAGCCCAAGGCGACGAATCGCCCGGCAGCGGCGAAGTCGAAGACGAAAGCGCCGCGTGCGAAGACGAAGGGATCGAGCGACAAGAAGGAACTACGCAAGAGCCCGACGACCGAAGTCACGGGCGAGGTGCTCGAGTTCATCAACGCGCTGAACGCCTACAAGAAAGAGAAGAACTGCCTCTTCCCTGCGCACAGCGAGATCCTCGAGGTCCTCAAGGGCCTCGGCTACAAGAAGGCCTGACGAAGTCGCGGGACGAACTTGCACGGCAGGTTTTCCCGCTCGAAGGCCCCCTGCGAGGATGGCCTCGGCGCGACGCCCCTACCAACGCCAGCGCAGCGCGTCCTGGAGCAGGCCGAACCCCGCACCGATGGCGAGACCGCGATCGCGGCGCCCGTATTGGTGCCCGATGATCGCACCGAGTCCGCCGTAGAAGAGCGTGTTCCACGGCATCGGACTGCGATAGCGCCGCGGACCGTAGTAGCCCGAATCGTAATAGCCCGACCCGTAGTAGCGGACCGACGACGTTCGCGCGGCCTCGGCATAGGCGCGCGCGATCTCGATATCGGCCTCGCGCTGCCTCGCCTCGCGATCCCGTTCTTCGATCTGCCGCGCGAGTTCGGCGGCCACCTTCTCGTCGAGCAGCTTCGCCGCGGCATCGTCACTGTAGGTGCCGAAGTCGTCGGTGCGCGCCGATGGCGTCGTCGCAGGCTCGTCACGAGGCGCCGGTCGGGCGATCTCGTCGTAGGACTCCGGCCCGGTGTCGTACCGCGCTGCGTCCTGCGACGAACACGCCGCGAGCGCGAGGGCCGCCACGATTGCGAGGCCACGCAGGTGCATGGAGTTCATTGTTCGTACCTCCGGACCTGTACTTCGTAGTGCTTGGCAGCACTCTTGAGGGAGGTCACGGTCTTGCGTGTGAGTCCAACGGGAACGCCGACGTAGAGGTCGCTCGTGACATCCCCTGGCAAGGCGTTCCCGGCAGCGTCCTTGAACGTGACGCGGCAAAGGATCTGGAGCCGTTCTCCGCTCACGTTGTGGAACGGAATCGAGATGCGAAGTCGGCCGCTCTCGGTGCGCGCGGCCTCGATCTGCCCGATCTCGAGATCTCCCGACAGGCTCGGATCCGCGAAGATCGGTCCCTTGGCATACGCTTCGAGATCATCGGCAACCATCGAAGTCGCCGGAACCGGACGATGGGAACACGACACACTGAAGAGCACGACGGCGACGAGCGAACGGAAACGCATCATTGCGAACCTCCGGTTGGGGGATATCGATGTGGGGTCGGTGCCGGTACGGACCGAGCGTGAAGAATCGTGGTTTGGAGGCGCGGAGCATCACGGTCAGGAACCGTGATGCGATACTCGCGCGAGTACTGTGGATCGACGCGGCCGTCCGTCGCGATGAACTCGACGAACACCGTGTGCTCACCCGGGGTCACGTCGAGTGCGATCGCCTGCAACGTGTCGGGAAGCGTGCGCCAACAACGCAGATCGGGATCCACCGAGATGAAGAGCGAGCCCAGCAGTGCGATCGCGCCCGCGAGCATCAGTCCCTTGTCGTCTCGGTCGATACCCTCGAGCAGGAGCACCGTGCCCGCGGTTCCCGAGACTTCTTTGAAGACGGCTTTGCCCTCTCGGATCCCATCGAGCCAGCGACCGCCGCGCGTGTTCGCTTGGAAGTCGACATCGCCGATCACTTCGGTCGTGCCCCGAAGAACGCCATCGACGAACACTCTCGCGGCGCGCACGCGTTGCGTCGGCGAAGCCATGACGACCATATCGGGGCGATCGCGACGCGCGACCTTCCAGGGCCCGCGACCGACCGACGCCAACACGAGCAGATTGCTCGACTCGAAGTTCCGGAATGCGAGCGGATCGCTCTTGCCGCGCGCACCGTGCGCGACGGCGCCTGCACGAGCCTGTCGAGCTTCCTGCAAGAACGAACGCGCCTCGGACGCTTGACCGTTGTCCCGACTGGCCCACGCGGCGAGGTAGAAACTCGGCGCGAAGTCCGACCCGAACTCCTCCTCGCTCTGTTCGGCATCGCGCAGCATCGCTTCCTTGAAGCTCGCGCGCGCGTTGTCGGGTTCGCCGCGCTCGAACGCGAGGATGCCGGTGTAGATCGAGTTGAGCGCGCGCTCATACGGCTCTCCCCGATACTCGCGCGTATCCTCGCGCCCGACGACGGTCCCGACGCGCTCACCGATGCTCGCGTCCCAGGTCTCCATCGCGCGACCGGCGTCGTAGAACAGGCGCCACGCACCGTCGACATCGCCTTTCGCGTCCAGGGTCGTCGCGAGTTCGTTGGCCATCAACACCCAGTCCCCGTCACTCGAGTCCAGCCGCTCGCGAAAGAGCTCTTCGGCCACGTCGAGTCGCCCCTGCCAGTAGGGCTCGACCGGAGGCGGAACCCAGGCCGTGCACGCCGCCCCACCGGAAACGGCAGCCCACAGGGCGACACGACTCGCGAGCTGGCGGGTGCAGGGGCGCCGCATTCGGTGGCGCGGGGTTCTGGGCGATGGCGACACGGCAAGGGCTTCAGCGATAGACCGCTGGCCGGTTGCCGGCCCACTTGAAGTCGTATTCGTTGGCCCAGATCTGTTCCGACGATTCGAGGTCGACGAGCACGAACGAGTAGACCCAGTAGTCCGAACTCATGCCGTCGCGTCCCCGTTTGCTGATCGTGCGCACCGTTCCCGTCAGGACGTAGTCGGACCCCAAAAGCGCCTTCTTCTGGCTGCCTTCGACCGCGCCTTCGCGCTTCGCGAGTCGCTCGGCCTGGACTTCCTGGAGCGTCGACGCATCGCGATTGAGGACGCGAACACGGTCCCGACCGTGCTGCACCAAGCGGGTGCGGATCATTTCGACGACCATCCGCTTGTCGATCGGGTGCGACGCGTTGTTGTCGAGTCCCACGACGTAGAGGCTGGGCGTGCCATGGCTCGCGTCGAGCGGCGCCTGGGCGAGCAGATCTCGCGACATCTGGTCGGCCATGGTGCGGACGTCCTGGGATTCGGTACCGCCGCCCCCCACGCCGTCGTCGACATCCGGATCGACGCGCATGTGACTGCGAGCGCATCCCGCGAGGAAAACGAGCGTGAGAGTGATCGCGAGACGAGCGGTGCGCGAGAAACAGCTGTTCATCATCATGTCCTTCGGTGAACCTCGAATTCCCCACAGTGTGATGCCACGAAAGTGGATCTCAAGGCAACGATCGGGGCGCCTGCGAGGAATCGATCGTGAGGCAGCGAAAAAGATCATCGCAAGCCTCGTACCGTGGCTGGCGACGCGACGGACGGGCGTCGACGTCGCACGTTGGCTCGGCAGCGGCTCATCGTCGTCCCCCGCAGGGGACATTCGGATCAGGATCCGCGCCGCTTCAGCCGATTCGTCGCCGCATCGTAATCGAGCACGACGACGCCGCTCGCGAGACGTAGTCGAGCCAGTTCACCGGTATCGATCGCGCGATGGTCGTTCGACGTTGCCGCCGGCCGCGTTCTGACGAGATCGATGTCGATCTCGGGCGAGATGCCGGCTCGATACAGACGCTCGCGCGTCCCCCACGAGAGAAACGGAAGCTGACCATGCTCTCCCCACAGACCTGGAACGTCGACGAGGACGATCTCGACCGTGGAAGGTTCGGCGACGAGAGTCGCCTCCACATCGGCAATCAGCGCGCGCGTGGCGTTGTCGGCTGCGCGGATCGCCTCGAGATTGCGCAGGGCTTGGAGTCCCCACGAAACCACGATCGCGAGAAGGAGAGCGCGCGTGGCCTGGACACGCATCGGCCTCCCGGTCATCGGGAACGACGCCAAGGCAACGGCAACGAGCGGCGCGGCGACGTGCACGTAGCGAACCCCCACACCGACGAACAGGACCTGAGGCACGGCATCCATCAGGGCGAGCGACAGCAAGAAGCGTTGGAACCCGTCGCCGCGCACGAACACGAACGCGCCGAGCACGACGAACAACGCGAAGACCGATGCCGCAGCAGCGAAGCCGAGGTTTCCGTGCACGCCACGAAATCCATCGAGCAAGGCTTCGCGAACGGACTCCGGAAGCACGTGGAACGCGACTCGAGCCACGTTGGCAGGAAGCGCGCCGATGTCGTGGACGGCGTATTGCCTGCTCGTCCGGACAACCAGGAGGTCGAGGACTCGCCAGAGTGCGAGAAGTAGCAGCACGACTGTGGGACGATCACGCAGGATCGCTCCGAGGCACGCACGCACACTCGACCACCGAGCACGCACTCGGTTTCTCGGCCGATCGGCTAGCCACCATGCGAGCACGAACACCGGTGCCATGAAGATCGCTGACTCGTGCGCGAGCATGCATACGGCGTAGAGCAGGACGGTCCACCATCCGCTGCGGCGCACACCTGTCAGCTTGGTTCCATCCGCACCTGGCACAAGCCCGCAGACGTGCTGCCACCAGAGCACTGCCGCTCCGAACGTGCACAACGCTCGAACCGGATACCCGAAGGCGCACATCCAAGCCAGGTGCACGTGAACCGGAGCGACCAGGACGAGAGTCGCAGCGAGGATCGTCGTCCCATACGACACTCCACGACGACGAAGCCACACGTGGACGACGACGACCAACGCGGCATGCAACAAGAACGCGGGCAACCGAGCTGCGGCTGGTGACGCTTCGAACAGCGCACGGATCCCGTAGAGCCATGACCACTGCAGCGGCCTCGCGGGCTGCAGGTCAGGGGCGAACGCTGGCCAGGGTGCGTCCCACGTCGCGACGCGATCGAGATGCAACGCGTCTTCGCCGATGGGCGACACACCGCCGATCCTCCAATACAGGAGCGCGATCAGCGCGACGTAGCCCGCGATCGCCACGAACTCCCACACCTCTCGGATTCCCCGAGGCGCGGACCGCATCGGTACTTTCGCGGTCGAGTTCGAATCGAGACGATGCAACATCACGAACTGCGTGCCGAGAACGAACGACGACTCGCCCCGAAAACGGAACGAGTCGTCGTTCTATCGTGGTGGCGGGAGCAGGATTCGAACCTGCGACCTTCGGGTTATGAGCCCGACGAGCTACCGGACTGCTCCATCCCGCGCCGCTGAGGCAGTGAGACTAAGACGTTCGCTCGCAAAGGCAAGCAGCTTTCTCGATCCCGACCCGATCAGCGCGACGGCCGTTTGTCCGGGCCGGCTCCTTGCCCTGCGGCGTCGACGTTCTTCGTGCGACCCGTGCCGGCGCGCAGACTCGCGAGGCGCTGCTCGAGCTTCGCCCGATCGTCGCGCTCGAGGACACCGGTCGCGGTCGGCCATTTTGCAATCAAGGTCTCGGCCTGGTCGAGTTTCTTGCCGTCGAGCAGCACTTCCAGATACACATTGCGAGCCTGCTCCACGATCAGCGGATCGAGGGATGGGTCCTCGACCATGCCGACGAGAATCGTCTCCGCAGCCTCGAGCTCTTGGCTTTGACGCTGCGCCTTCGCGACGAGCAACTTGGCTTCGGGTCGCTCGTCACCCGCGAGCATCGTGAGCGTCTCACTCGGGCGCCCGACATCATTCGATGCGCGAGCTGTCGCGAGGCGGGCACGACCTTGCAACGCTGCTGGCGCACGTGGACCAACGGTCTTCCACCACCGTTCCAAGAGCTCGAGCGCGGCTTGACTGGCTTTGCGGTCGAGCAGAGTCGAAGCCAGGACGACGGCGCCCGACGGGCGCTCGGCCATCACGGCCGCGATGCCACGCTGTGCACTGACGAGGAACTCGTCGAAACCCTCGATGTCCTCGGCGAGCGCACCGCTCGCACGCTGATCCGTGATGTCGAGAACCCAGTTGGCCCGTTGCATCGCGATCTTGCGCAACCCGCTGTCGTCTGCGTCGGCATCGCCGAAGTCGGTATCCGCAGCCGCGAGGACCGGTGCCCGTAGGACGAGGACCTGTTCGAGTGCAAGTCGCGCATCTCCGAACGCACGTGCATGCTCGATGAGCACTCCAGGCGACGCACTGTCCGGCTTGACGAGGCTCGCCAAATCTTGCCGATACACGGGACGGAGCGGCACGAGGAGTTCGCGTCGCTGTGTCTCGTCGCGGCTCCACTTCGTCAGCGAACTGACGAGCTGCGCGAGCGCGACATCTTCGAGCCCCGTGCGTTCGGCTTGGCGCACGAGGGATTCGAGTTCCTGACGGGCGCACGCCAGCTGCGCTTCGTTGGCCAGAGCACGGCCCAGACGCCCCACGATGTTGCGGCCGAGCTCCTGGACGTGCTCCTTCGTGAAGCGCGACACATCGCCAGGATACGAACTCAGCGCCTTCGCGCTCTCCTGCCGCAGCCTCGGAGACGCATCGGCCAAACAGGCGAACAAGAACTTGAGATCCGCACTCGCACGCGCCTTGAGTTCGTCGTTGCCCATGCGTTGCAACCAAACTCGGCCCTGGAGAACGGCCCACTGGAGCGCGGTCAGCCTCAGATTGTCGGCGAGCGGCGCGCCTTCCACGTCGTCAGGTGGAGCGACGAGTCCTTCGAGGCGCTGCAGCGCGGCGAGCTGCGAGCTGCCGATCTCGCCGAGTGCCTCGAGAGCGCTCTCGCGCACTTTCGCGGTTTGTTGCGGATCACGGACAACGGCGTCGAAGAAGTCGAGTCCCCGTTCGACGAGGGACGACCTCTCGGACAACCCGAGCTTGCGCAGACACTGGATGCCGGACGCGAGCGCCGACGCGTTCTCGGGTCGGGACAGCGCAGCGAAGACCTGCTCGCGTACGCGATCCTCGGGGAACTCCTCGAGTAGCGTGAACAGTCTCTCGAGGGAGACCGGTCCTCCGCGCGCCGCGAGAAAACCGAGGAGTCGATCGACGATCTCCTTGGCCGCGGTCCCTCCCGACCACTTCGAGCTCATGGTCCAGGCAGCGAGCAACGCACCACGTTCGTCATCGTTCGCTTGATCGAACTGCTCCGCGAGATGGTCGCGGAGCACGCCGAGCTCACCGAGAGTCGGTCGGATCGCATCCGTCGGCGCTCCTCGCCGAATCAACCCGTCCGCGAAGTCATCGAGCAGCGATGCGCGCATCTCCGTGAGATCGGGATCGTCGAGAACGACGCCGATGCGCTTCCACGGCGGAAACGGCGCGCTGAGAAACTGCCCGACCAGATCGCGGGAACGCTCGAGCAACTTCGCTTGCAAGCGCTCGCGCTCGGCACGCAATTCGGCACGGTGCTCCTTGCCGAGTTCACGTGCTGCACGCGCAGCGATCACGGCGAGTTCGGCTGACGAAGCGTCTTTGTGATCGGCCCACCACGACTCGAAGTCGGCGAGGTCTTCGAAGGGCTTCGCGCGCCACGTCAGATCTGCGAGCGCGAGACGCGCCGCTTCGCGAGACGAGGGCTCGGCAAGGAGCCGCGCGAGATCGGGGGCGAGCCGCGGGTCATCACAAATACCCGCGAGACGAATACCGATTCGAGCCGACGGGTCCTCGGCGCGCTGCCACGTGCGAGCGAGCGCCTTGCGCCGCACATCGTCGGGCAACCTCATCAAGAACGCGCGAATCAGATTGCGATACGCCACGGGATCATGGCCCGTCGTGTCGCCACGCGGGCTGTTGCCACTCGTGAGAATGCCTGGCTGGCGTGCGCAAAGCGCGACGATGCGGCCGACGTAGGACTCGTAGTATTCGAATCGACGCTCGATCCGCGCTCGTTCCTCGTCGCGAAGTGCCGCATCTGCATCGATACCGATTTCGCGTACGAGAGCACGCAGGACTTCGACACCGATCGCCAGGGACGCGCGCGCGGGCACGGCGTCGAGAGTCGCGGACAGAAGGTCGTGCGCCTTGGCTTCATCGCTGCGAACGAGCTTGGCAACGATGACGGAGACTTCGGAGTCGCTGGCCTGGCCGCCGCCGAGAAGCACCTTTCGCTCGCGCGCGAACTCGTCCTTCGGCAAGTCGCGTCGCGCTTCGGTCGACGTCGATGCCTGTGCGGCGGAGAGGGACGCGACGCGAACCCGTGCGGGCTCGGCGGCGACTCGACGCGGAATGCCGAGGCAGGACACCGTCAGCAGCAAGACGATCCGCAGGGCACCGGGCCACGTGAAAACTCGAGAGACGCACGATCCTGCACCGAGGCAGCGTCCATCTCGAATCACGACCATGTCCCTACTGACCTCCTTGTCAGGCGCATCGCCAGGCGAACAGGACGTTCGCCAACACCAGAACTCCCCACCAACGATCGGTCCGCGGCCATGGCCCGTTCGCGGCATTGGGGTCCATCACTCTATCTCGGAACCCGATGCCCTGTCGCGCGAGACAATCGGCGTTCTTTTGCGGTCTCCGTCATGGTCGCGAGCACGCCGCCCGGCAGGCCTCCTCGAGCCACTCGGCCACCTCACGGGGAGATCGCCCGGGCGTCCCCATGGTCGCGGCATCGACGACGATGTCGGCGAACCTCGCATGGATCGGCCCACGGACTCGCTCGAGTCGGCGACACTCAGCCTCGGGGTCGAGGTCGGTGAGCGGCGGCCGATCCACCTGAGCCGCCATGGCCATGCGCCGGACGAGCACGCCGCACGGCGCGCGCAGCCAGATCCCGGTCAGTCCGCGCGAAACGCGAAGCATCGCCAGCCGCTCGCGCACCGTTCGGTTCTCGAGGCTGCCGCCACCGAGCGCCATGACGAGGCCCGGCGGCAGGGGTGCGTCGTCGAGCCGCTCTCCGATCACCGCCGCCTCGATGCGGCGGAATGCGGCGACTCCGTCCTCCCGCAACCACGCGCCCGAGGACTTGCCGCTCGCGGTCTCGATCGCTTGGTCGCTGTCCCAGAACGTCCCCCCCAGAAGTGCGGCGAGTTCGCGGCCGATGCTCGTCTTGCCGCTCGCGCGCAGGCCGACGATGTACACGGGGGGCAGCACGTCAACCATGCTCGCTGGAGCGGATCACGAGCGGTTCGTGACTCAACGGACCGAGGAGTCGATGAAGGGATGGGATCGAAGGTGCACGCGCGTCGAGCACGAGCCGCAGTTGTTCTCGCGCTTGATGCAGGTACATCGTGAGTCCGCTCACCGCGGTTGCACCGGCGGCGACCGCGTGACAGAAGAGCGGAGTCCTCACCGGAGCGTAGACGAGGTCCAAGACGACCATGCCGGCGTGCAGGCTCCGCGAGTCGACGAGACAATCCCCCCGGGACCCGCGACCATCGCCTTGGCCAACGGGAGTCGCATGCACGAGCACGTCGGGTTCGAACGCTTCGAAGGCCTTGCGATCGATAGGGTACAGCGACACGTCGTGCTGCTCGGCAAACGCGCGGATGCCTTGACGCGACCGAACCGAGAGCGCGACCTCGCAACCGAGATCCTGCAACGCGACGACCGCGGCACGGGCGCTACCGCCCGCGCCGAGGACGAGGGCACGACGACCAGCGAAGGCACCGCGGCGTGGCAACGCTTCGCAGAGCGCTGCGCGAATGCCGACGACATCCGTGTTCTCGCCGCGAAGCCGACCGTTGTCATGGATCAACGTGTTGATCGCACCGCATGCGCGAGCAGCCGGACTCAGCTCATCGCAGAGCGGTACGAAGTGCTGCTTGAGCGGCGCGGTGATCGAGAGGCCCGCGAACCGGCTTCCGAACGAAGTGAGGACGCGTACGAGGCGCTCGGGATCCTTGCTGTCGAACGGAAAATACGTCGGAGCTCCGGCCACGTGGCGCTCGACGAAGTTGTGCAGTCGCATGCCGAGACTGTGCGACACGGGCGAGCCCGCCAAACCCCAGAACCGACCGCGCTGCCGCATCGACCTTGCGCGGTAGATCTCGAGAGCCTCGAAGAGGTCCGGCTGCCCGGGTGCCGTCGCCGCGTCCGCAGCGGTGTGGCAATAGAGGAAGGGCGCGCCGCGCAGCACCGCGAGGAAACGGCTCGCGAGCCCGGGTTCGCCTGCGAGGAAGGCCACGAGAGGGACGTCGTAGCCGCGCGCATAGAGGGCGTCGAGCAAGTCGAGATCGGCGGCGTCGTAGGCACGCAGGACGACCTTGAGGGCGTCGGGGCCACTGGTCGACATTCGATCGACGATGCCGACGAGGTCGCGCGGCGCGGTCCCGAACCGATGAAAGCTCCGCAGCACGCGCACGCCGGCGCCGGGCGGAGGACAGTACGGTTCCCAGTGTTCGAGGTCGATCCAGGTCACCCCGCCGAGTACGGCTGCCTGCAGCAGGCGACGACGTTCGTCCGGATCACCTTCGAAGACGCCACCATCGTTGGGCACGCGGCACGCGACGATCGTCGGTCCCGGAGTCCCGCGCAGCAAGTTCGCGACCGTGCTCGGATCGCTCCAGCGATCGAGCCGAAACTCGACGTAGTCAGCGCCGCGCATGCGCGCACGCTGCGCGAGCGCGATGCCGTGGTCCACGGACGAAGGCATAATGCTCGCGACGAGACGAACCGCATCGCTCGTCATCGTGCCGCGCCATCGCTGTCGTGATCGCCGTCGTGTTCGTGCACCTCGCCAGCGAGAAGCGATCGAATCCGTGCGGACACGGCCTCGTCGAGTCCTCCGCGTCTCGCGACGTCGAGCGCTGCCGTCATCACCGCGACGTAGAGCGCTTCGAACGGACTGCCACGCAACGCGGCGAGGTGCCGACGAACGACGTCGAACTCTCCCCGCCTCACGGGTCCCGTAAGCGCTCCCTCTGGCGTCGCCCGCGTCAATCCTTGACATGCGCTGCTCGCAAGAGCCCGAGCGACGTCGAGGCCGAGACGATCGTCGCTGGCAGCGGCGAACATTCGGGCAGCAACATCGACGAGGGCGGTGACTCCGTTGCTCGCGAGTGCAGCCGCTGCGTGGTACAGCGATGAGTCGAGATGTTCGACCCAAGTAGGCCGCATGCCGATCTCGTTCGCCAAAGCCGTCAGCGGAACCTTCGCCGCCGGGTCCCCGGAAAGAACACAAGGGGCATCGACGAGGAAGTCCGCGCTGCGCGCGACCGCAGGCACGCTCGCGAGCGGATGCATGCGCGCGAGCGCGGGCCCGCGCCCTTCGAGCGCCGCGAGCAATGCATGATCATGCGCCCCGGACAGGTGCGCGACGACGCGCACTCCGCGCAAGTCGAGGGCGGACAGTCGCTCCGCGAGCGGCGCGATGGCGCCGTCGGACACGGCGAAGAGCACGATCTCGGCGGTCGCGAGTTCTTCGAAACGCAGGGATCTACGGCACGCCGACAGCGCCTGCGCCTCGCGACGCGCCCAGCAGCCGACCAAGCGGAGGCTCGGTTTCCCGGGTTCCGAGACCCGGCCGGCGGTCGTCGCCAGGGATCCCGCGATGGCACGAGCGACACGCCCCGCCCCGAGGATCGCGACCGAAAGCGCGCCTGAGGCGGAATCGCGTTCTCCCCCGCTCTGCGGATTCGTCGTGCCACCCATGACACGCGATCCTGCAGGATCGTCGCCGGCGAGTCGAGACCGAGCAATTCTGCAGATTCGCGGGAATTGCCGTGCCGGTTTTCGGCGAGCCATCGCATTGGAGGTGGGCTCGAGAGGGTCGGGCTCGCTCGGCGGATACTTGTCTCTTGAACGCCGAGCGGGACGCGCAGGCGAGGGCGCGTCCGATCCCGACAGCATCTCGACCAGAGAGAGAGAAGAGAGAGAGAACGACAGAGCAACCTCATCGCATCCGGATCGGTCACGGTTCCTTCGTGACCGGTCCGGATCTTTTCACCCGGCGCTGCTCGTATCATCCGGCGCGACGCGTCGCTCGAGTCAATCCGAACTCGCCTCTCCGAAACCACCTCGACGATTTCGGGCCGTGCGCGGCTCGATCGCGTCGTCGACATCGAGACGAAAGTCATCGTCGAAGTCGTCGAACGATGGCGGCACGTAGCCGTCCTGGCGCGAGGCTTCGAGTTCGCGTTCGTACGCGTCGAGGATCGCGCGCTGCAAGCGGTCTCGGGCACGCGCATGAATCGGATGCGCGACATCGGCATAGAGCCGTCGTACGCGTGGGGACGCGTCCTTGCGCGCTGAGTCGCCCGCGATGCGTCGTCCGCAGTCGTTGCAATAGCGCGACCGAATCGCGTTCTTGGTCCCACACGATGGACAGCGTGTCATGAGCTTGCGCGATGGCATCGCGACGAAGAGGCCGCGAGGACCTTCGATGATGCGCAGATCGCGAATCGCGATCTCGTCATCGAGCGTGACGGAGCAGAAGGCACGCAGCTTTTCACCGCCTTTCTGATCCGGCGGTAGAAGGCGAACTCGGACTTCGGAGATCTTCATCGACGTGACCACCTCCGTGATCGCCGCCTTTGCTCAAGGGGTTCGGTGCACTGCGCGCGCACCAGGCGCGACCGAACGCGCAGCGAGAACTCGAATCGGGGCGACGGCTTCATGCGATGCGGCGATCGAAGCGACGGCGGATTCGAGCACGGTCCGCTGTGTCGCGTGTCCTCGCTCATCGGACGTGACCGAGAACAGCGTCGAACCACTGCCCGACAGATGGAGGTCGAAGGCGCAAGCTCGGGACAAGTCGTTCCGCAACGCGTCCAACTCGGGATACGCTCGCATCGCTGCAGCGGTGAGGTCGTTGAAGACACCTGCGAGTCCTCCATCCGCAATGACCGCGACGGTCTCGGGGTTCGCGACGGCCTCCGGGAAGCCGGACGCCGCTGCTGATGGTTCGGATCCTATCGGCGGCTCGCGATGGTTCAACTCGCGATGCCATCGCGAAAAGACTCGCCCGGTGTCGCAATGCAAACCAGGCAGGAGCAGGACGTAGAAGATCGGCGGCTCGGCGGAGCGCGGCGTCGGCTCGTCGCCACGCCCGCGAGCGAATGCGCGCCTACCGCGCACGAAGAACGGGACGTCGGCACCGAGTTCGCGCCCGATCGACTCGAGCCGATCGAGAAGATCGGCGTTCTCGATATCGAGACCCGCCGCAGCGGCGACGAGGCGAAGAGCTGCGGCCGCGTCGGCGCTTCCGCCGCCGAGACCGGCGCCCGCGGGGATGCGCTTCTCGAGAACGAAGCGGCCACCGATGTCGAGGTCCAAGGTCCGCTGCAGTAGGCGCGCAGCGCGCAGCACCAGGTTGTCGTCGTCCCTGGGCACGGCACTCGGAGCGTCCCGGAGCGACAGCGTGAACTCGCCACTCGGTCCGACTTCGAATCCGATGTCCTCTCCGAAGTCGATCTCGTCGAACAGCGTATCGAGATCGTGATAACCATCGTCACGCTTGCCGCGGACGGCGAGGGACAGGTTGATCTTGGCGAAGGCGCGGGTGCGCAACTTCGGCATCAGCGTGCTCGCTCCTGCGAGGCATCGTCGCTGGAGACAACAGCGAGAGACGGTTGTGCATCCAGCGGAAAGTTGTCGAGGAGCCGCGTCGTCCCCATGCGAGCCACGACGAGGATGCGGCCGGGTCCTACGGGGTCCTGGAGTTCTTCGAAACTCGATGCACTTCGCAGTTCGACGTATTCGAGGTCGAAGCCATGGAGATGTTCGCGCACCATCGCACGAAGCTTCTCGCCACGACGCTCGCCGCCTTGCCACGCTGTCGCGGCAAGCACCAGCGCCTCGTGAATCTTGGGTGCACGCGCCCGCTCTTCTCGATCGAGATAGCGATTGCGCGACGACATCGCGACCCCGTCGTCTTCCCGCACGATCTCACACCCCACGACCTCGACCGGCATCGAGAGATCATCGACCATGCGACGAATGACGAGCAGCTGCTGCATGTCCTTCCAGCCGAAGTACGCGTGCGTCGGCTCGAAGAGACCGAACAACTTGGCGACGACGGTCGTCACGCCCGCGAAGTGTGTCGGTCGCCGCGCACCTTCGGCCGCCGTGACGAGCGGTCCTTTGAGTTCGACCCGCGTTGCGAACTCCTCGGGATACAAGTCGTCGTTGGTACCGATCAGCACGAGATCGCAACCGAGATCGCGAAGCATGGCCAAGTCCGCGTCCTCGGTGCGCGGATAGCTCTCGAAGTCCTCACCTGGGCCGAACTGCTTGGGGTTGACGAAGATGCTCGCCGCACACACGTCGTTCTCGCGGCGCGCGCGCTCGACGAGCGCACCATGGCCCGCGTGCAGTGCCCCCATCGTCGGGACGAATCCGCACGACGCTGCACGAGGAAACTCACGACGCAAGCGTCGAAGGTCCGCCTGACTCCGAGCGATCTTCATGGGCTCGGAGTCTACCTTCGGCAGGCCCTCCCCGCATCCAGTGCGGATCGCTTCCCCGATGCGCCGCGCCGTCTCGCGGACTTCAGTAGAGCCTCTGCGTGACCGTCAACCCACCGAGCCGCAGCGTCGACGCGGGCTTGTTGCGGTCGAACTCCACGACTTGCCAGTGCGTGCCGCCAGTCATCGCGCGGTACGCGACGTCAGCGATTGCATCTGGGTATCCGAACTGCTGATGCGTGGTCGTCGTTGCGCTGATGAGCAAAGGTGACGTTAGCCAGAGTGTGCCCAGCGCAGGGATCGGGATCGGTTTCCATAGGCGCGACCCGATGTAGACCAGGTAGCCAGGGTTGGCGTACGACACGCTGGGCGTGATCTCCCAAGCGACGTTCGGACCGAACTGGGGATTGTCGCAGCGGACGCATCGGAGTGCAGGAAGATCGGTAGGGTACAGACGGCCATTCCCGATCCTCACGATTCCATTCCCGCCACTCGGAACATCGGTGTGGATCGTCAACGTGTAGTCGACGCCCGCAGTGAGCTGCACGAACCACTGCGGAACGAAGTTCGCAGGATCGTAGACCTGTCTCCACGAACCGCTCGCGCCGCCGAGGGACCAACTCGAGGTGTGAGGACTGCCGAACGAGAGTGCCTCGCAGTTGGTCTGCAGCAGGTAGGTCCCCGTGGTCGGAACGCGAAACTTCGGCGACTGGCACGTGACCGGCGTCTGCACCGAGGAAGATTTCGCAGACATGATGATCTTGCTGGAACTGTAGAGGTCCATGTTGATCTCGTTCCGATTCACGGTCAGGCCGAACTTCGTGAGATCCTGCGGCAGATAGTTATCCCAAACTTGTGCGGTCGAGACACCGGAAAGGAACAAGATGGCGGTGAACGCGAACGGTGTGTGCTTCATGGGTTGAACTCGCATGGTTTGCATGGGTTGCATCGGTTGCAGGCCATGGCCTGCTCTGCGATCGAGATGTCCATGGACGTCTCGATCGCATATCCAACGCAGAGCATACGGGTTCCGCACGCCTCGATCCACGAGCCATCGAGACGTAACCACGCGAACCGTGGCGCTTCACCTCACGTGCTTCACCTCACGTATCGAGCGATACGGCCGGGAAACCTCCCCGCGAGGATGATGGTCTCCCATGCCCCCGCAGTCTCGTTGTAGTAGAGAAGGCCGTATGCGCCTCCCGACGTCCACATCTCCCACGTCGTGCTGTGGCCCATCTGACGATACGTCGCGGTACCGAGATCCTTCCATCCCGTGCCGTCGTTCGCGCGTGACGTGCTTCGCAACGACCCGTCTTTCAACTCGAACTCCGTCTGGATCGTGACGTTGTCGGGGATCTTCGGACCAGTGATCGCCACGATCGTGTAGTTCCCGTTCGGCGCCTGCGCCGCGCAAACCTCGGTGGCCGAAACGATGGTCATCAAGAGAAGCGCGAGCTGGAGAAGTCGTTTCATGATTTACCTTTCTGTGGGACGGATGTGAGCGCCGAACTTCGGCGAGACACCGACGCGAACTCCCTTGGAGTCCGGTCAACCGCACGAGCAAGGTCACGATGCGCCGCGATGTAACGGAATTTTTCCGGCATCGCGCCAGCCATCAGGGCACGATCACCATGCCACGCCTTCCAACTCGCGATGCCACGACTCGCAGGTCGGCAGGGATGCGAAGCACGATCGAAGGAAACCGCGTCGCCAGAGCCGGGGATGCGGAAGCGTGAGCTTCGGTCCGCGCATCGTCGTACGAGCGACAGCGAGCAGATCGATGTCGATGCGGCGGGCCGAATTGCGTCGCAGTCGATCGCGTTCGCGGCTGTCCTCGAAGGTACGGACGGCGTCGTAGAGGCGCCAAGGTAAGAGCGAAGCGCGAAGATCGACGAGGCAGTTGAGATAAGGCGCGAGGTCTTCTCGCAGCTCCGCGCCGGGCGCCCAGGCATCGGTCTCGACGATGTCGCTGATTGCAAGCACGTCCCCGTGCAACGAGAGCTCGTGCATCGCTGCATCGAGCTCGGCTCGACGATCACCCAAGTTGCTGCCGAGCGCCAGGAGCGTGCGAACGGACAACGCGTCGCTCATGCACGACCCGGGTCGCGCCCGGACTCTGCTTCGGCGCCGTTCTCGTCGAGTTCGATGAACTCGTCCCCCTCGTCGTCATCGTCGAGATCTTCGAAGACAGGAGCGCGCCGCCCGGTCACGAAGCGCCAGACACCCAGGACCGGCCCGCTCATCAAGTAGAGGAGACTCAACGCGAACAACACGATCTGCCACTCGAGCACGAACAGGATCAACAGCACGACCGCGATCACGAGGTGCGCGAAGTTCTTGCGCCCGCGCAGCACGCGATTGAGCAAGTGCGGGTACGGCAGACGACTGACCATGAAGAGGCCGACGACCAGCAACATCGCGGGCATCGCGAAGACGAGCCAGTCGTAGAGCCGTTCGTCGTCGAACAAGAGACGCGAAATCGAGTTTCGCTCGTTGCGTGCGCAATAGAAGAGAATCAGCGACCCGATGATCGTCGCTGCCGCTGGGCTCGGCAGGCCGTCGAACTCGAGGTGACTCTTCTCGCGAGGATCGCGCACCTCGACGTTGAAGCGCGCAAGACGCAACACTGCAAACAGCACGTAGAACGCAGCGAACAGGTAGTAGATCTTGGGATGGTACGGCAGGACCTCCCACGCTTCGGCGTTCTCGAACCGCGGCGCCATGTGGACGTTGATCACGAACTTCGCGAGCACCGCTGGCGCGATGCCGAACGTGACGACGTCGGCGAGACTGTCGAGCTGGGCGCCGAACTCCGTCGTCTGATGCGTCAGGCGCGCGACCTTGCCGTCGAGGCCATCGAAGACCATGGCGAGGAAGATCAAGAGACCCGCAGTCTCGACGGTGGCGAGCGCTGCACCGGTGAGCTGCCCATCCCCGACGAGTTGGGCAGCGTCGGTCGCCTTGACGATTGCGAGAAAACCGCAGAACGCGTTGCCGAGCGTCAGCAAACTCGGCAGGAGCGGGACTCGCCTCAGATACCTGCGGACGGCGCGGCGCCGACGGCGCGGCGTGGGTTCGGGATTCATCTCGCGTGATCGTACCGCGTCCCGCTCGCGATCGCGATCACGCAAGAGATGTCAGCGAATACCGCCGACCTCGACCCCGAGCGAGTTCGACGTCGTGATCCCGAGGGAGTTGGCGGCCTTGTCGAGGCCGATCCACTGGAAGTAGAAGCGTCCTCCGATCCATGTCTTGTCGTTCGGCAAACTGATGTTTCGGGACCAGAGGCCGGTCGTCGACACGACACCCTCCGTCGCGTCGATACTCGACGTGATCGAGCAGCCTGTCGCTCCCGCATTCGTCAGCGAGATCGGCAACGGGACCGAGAGCCAGCTCGACTTCGACAAACCGAAGCTCAGGATCCCCGCAGCGTTCAAGGCGAGCCCCTTGCCACTCAGCACGAAGTTGCGCCCGATGTCCGGCGTCCCGAGAGCGTCCAACTGAGGCACCCCGTTGCTGCCCTTGCAGCCCACGCCGACGCTTTCGAAGGCGCCCGCGACGCGGCTCTGCAGCACCGCCTGGATCGCTGCCTGCAAATCGGTGCGATTGATCGCCGTTCCGCTGTTGCAACCGCTGCCGGACGTCGAACACCCACCGTGCGTGTGGATCCCGATCGCTTTTCCCGTGCGATCGTCGATCACGGGCGAACCACTGTTCCCACCCTCCGTGTCGACGACGTAGCAGAGGCGAGTCTGCGAAGAGCTGTAGGTCGCGAGTGGACCCGTGTGCGTCTGTTGGGTCTGGCTGCGATTCCGCTGATCGCGGTCGACACCGTAACCCGTGATCCGGATCGTCGTGCTCGTCACCGGGGTTCCGAGCTCGTACCACGATCCCTGCTTCTCACCCGGATAGAGTCCGGTATTGCTGTTGCGCACCGTCGCGAACGCCGTCCAATCCCGACCGACGCCGCTGTTCAAGCGACGCACGCTACTCACGTCGTACGGATACTGGTCCGAAGGCGCGGGCAACACGATCGATCCCGTGCTCGACGACGGCGGACAGTTGAAGTGCATCTGCTGCGCCGTGTTCGACGTGCAGTGTCCCGCAGTCAAGCCAGCGAACTTGCTGATCAGCCACGTCGTGCAGCCCGTGGGGAACTGCCGCGCCTGGCGTGGGTCGGTCGACGGAACGCGATCGTCGGTCGGTCCACACTGCGACTGGATGCCGACGCTGTGCGGACGACCCGCCTCGGCAGCAACGAGGGACAACCGGTTGTGCATCGTTCCGGGACCGGCCCAGAGTTCGATGTCGACGGTATCGCCATTGAATCCGGCGGACATCCCGCGGTAGTCGCGAAGACTCCAGGCTTCGAAGAACTGCACGTTCTGGTCCCGAAGCGATGTCAGCGTCACGAAGCTGTCTCGCTCGAGCGTGCTGTCGCGATCGAAGACGAGGCGTAGCCAGTTCGCACCGTCGACACGCACGCGCTGGCGCCACACGAGTCGATGCACCACGTCGTGGTTCGCGAGCGAACCGGAATCTCGGGCGATCGTGACGGTGTCGTAGGGGTTCGGCGCGACCTGCGCGGTTGCGCTTACAGCGATCGATAGAACGGGAATGGACGAGAGTAGAGCGCTCGCAACCAGGGGTCGCGAACGAGGGAACGCTTGCAGCACGGTGGTGGCCTCTCGGACGAATGGGGGCTTGTCCCCACGACGATAGCGCGATCGCCGCTCGCTCGCCCCCGCTCTTGGCCGACTACTTCGACGGACTCGCTTCGTCGTCCGACGGTGAGAACTCCAGCTTGCCGCGCAGCACGACCGACAGGTATGCGCGCAAACCGCCGTGCGGGCGGCGCTTCGGCCAAGCCAGGCGCAGGCCATCGAGATCGAGTGCGGTCTCGTGGCTCGCGAGCGTCGGCTCGAGCCTCGTCGCGACGTCGAGGCCCCCGATCTCGCGGTCGACGACGCGTTCGAGCAGGAGCGCGAGCGCGAACCCTTCGAACACGCGCGAGTCTCCGAGGTCCGCTTCGTTCGCCTTCTGTTGCTCGATCGCTGCGCGATAATCGTTCGCGATCGGATAGGAGTCGAGCCATGGCCACGGAAAGCTCGAAGCCACGTACGAGCCGTCCGCGGCATCCCCGAGTGCCTTGACCAGCGCGTGCGTGTCGATATCCGCCGTCATGCCGTACCGTACGACAGCATCGCCGCGCAGCGCTTCGAAGCGACGCGCGAACCGCAGAGCGCGCTCGGCATCACAGAGGAGAAGGACGGCATCCGGGCGCAGCTTCTGCATGCGGCGAGCTTCGCGCTTCCCATCGCCCACCGCTTCCATGGGTATCCACGCGGCGGGAGTGACCCTCTGGCGCTCGAAGATCTCGGACACGACGGAACGCAGACTCGCGTCTTCGTGCGGCAACACGATCCCGAAGCGCTCACAACCGTCCGCGACGAGTTTCTTCACGAGAGCCTCGAAGAGCGTCTCGATCGGCGCACGCATCGTCGTCGGTGCACGACGATCTCCCCCCGAGGTCCATGCATCGGGCTCGAAGACCAGCACGGAGTGTTGGCGCAACAGCTTGGCGACCTTCGGATCGCTGAGCCGTTGCAGCGGTGATCCGACGATCAGGTCGCAGCGCTGGTCCGCGAGACGTTGTTCCAACAGTTCCCGCGTCTTGGCGAGGTCGCCGCGATCGTCGATCGCCGTGAACGCGAACGGACGAACGGTTCCGTCGA
>JAGQQW010000419.1 GCA_020426005.1 Planctomycetota bacterium
CGATGTTCATATCACGATGTGGGGTCGAGGGAGAACGCACGACTGCGACGTCGGCGAGTCGGGTCGATAGCGCCCTTGAGCAAGTTGTTGAGAGCTCCGCGACGGACTTCGAGTACGCGGAACTCAGGGTCGAGTCTCACGGCAACCGCGTCGTAGCGTTCGGCGTCGTCCTGCCAACTGAGCGATACGCTCGCGAAGCGAATCGGAATCGAGAAGTCGAGGCCGAAGTCGCCGTTGCGCGCCGAGATCCAGTAGAGCCACGCGCCGCCTTCGGTCGCGCGGCGCACGATGTTGGGAGCGCCGATGCGTTCGAACACGTCGTCGATCGTGGCGCGTGTCTTCGCGAGGTCCGCGGTCGCGGACTCGGCGATCGGCTCTTCGTTCCACGCGACTTGCCAGCTCACCGAGAGGCAGCTCGTGAGCGGAAGCAGCAGAGTGCCGACCATGACAGCGCGGGCGCGCCTCGAGATGAGATTCATCGTTGCTCCGTAGCGGCCTTCGGCACGTTGCCGTGCGGGTCCGACCACGGAAGCGAGTAGCCCGCGCGATTCGCAGCCAACGTCGAACCACTGTGACGCAGGATGCCGTTCTCGTCGAAGAAGAGCCACAAGCGATCGGTGCGCGTGTCCGTTCCCGACAGCACGACGAGCAGTGCCCAGAAGCCCGCGGTCTTGCTCTGCGCGTACTCGTAGTACCACGCGCTGCGGTTGCCGAGTTGGATGACGTCGTTGGGTGCGCCGAGCAGGTCGAGTGCCTGCTGTGCGGTCGTCGTCCCGGGCACGAGGCGTGCGATCGACGGCGCGTCGAGCGGCTCGTTCTTGTCGTTGCGGTAGAGGATGCAAGAACTCAGGAGGAGCGCAGCGACGCACAGGGGCGCGAAGCGCATGCACGAGGTCGCGAAGCGCAGCGGAGAAGCAGGGTTTTGCATGACTCGACTTTGCGGGGGCGCTTCGCGGCGATCAAGGATCGGTGCTGGTAGGAGTCTTCGAACTCACCGGATCCGGATCGGCGGTCTCGGAGTCAACCATTGCAAGAGCGGCTGCACCTGGTCGCGAAGCGCCTGGACTTCGTCCTGCTCGAACCGATTCCAAGCCTCGAGCGCCGGGCGGAGTTCGGCCGTCACACGGTCGACCGCTTCGAGTTGCTGCGGCGATGGCGCGTCCCGTGACGATTGCAAACGCGAGATGGCCTCGAACACGCGGGACGCGAGCGTGTCGCGGTCGGCGATGCCTTGCACCGAGCCACGGGGGACGCGGAAGCGTTCTTCGATCGTTTTCAGCTTCTTGTCGAACGCTTTGCAGCTTCCCAGAGCTTCCGCCAAGCTCTCGTCGGTCGGTAGCGTTCGGGCGACCTCGTCGTTGTCCGCGAGGCGCGTCTCGTGCGCGCGGAGTTTTCGGAGCTCGTCGAGGCGCGCGGACATCGCCTTCGCGTCGGCGCGAACGCTGTCGATGCGCTCGAACACTGCGCGCATCGCGGACGCGAGTCCTTCAGCGTTGCGGATCGCGTCGTACTTGGCGCGTCGGTCCGACTCGGAGATCGAAAGGCGAGGATCGGGCAACACGTCGACATGCGTCTCGGCTTCGAATTCGCCGATGCGCGTATGCACGCGATAGCGCCCAGGCAGTACGAGCATGCCGCCGCCGCTGCCGGGCTTCGCGTTCTTGCCTGGTCGTGCAGGATCCTCGCGCAAGTCCCAGACGATTCGGTTGTGACCCGCCTTGACCTTCGTGCGCAGTACGCGGACGCGGCGTCCGAGGTCGGGTTCGACCGCGCGTTCGATCACGAGTTCGACTTCGCCGGGCTCGAGTGCGAACGGGGCACGGTTCGCGGGTTCGTCTTCGGAAGGCGTTTGCTTCGTTTCGCCTTGCTGGTTCGCTGCGTCACCACGATCGGCTTCGGAGCTGCCCGACTCGACGGCTCCCTCGGCGTCGCCTGACACTGGATCGTCCTTGTCGCGATTCGGCGCGCCTTTCGCCGCCACCTTCTTCTCGTCGAGTTGCTCCGCCGCCTTCGGGCCGATCCACAGCGCGAGGATCGCGCCGTACGCACGGTTCTCACCACGGAACTCCTCGCTCCCCGGGAAGCGGCTCTCGCCCGTCTGCGCGATTTCCCACGGGATCGCCGGTTGTGGCGTCAACAGTGCGACCTCACCCGAGGTCCACGCGTCCGCGTTCCGCAGTGCGCGAATGTCGTCGATCACGTAGGCCGCGCGCCCGTGCGTCCCGATCACGAGATCGTGTTGCGTCTGGTGCACGACGAGCGAGGGGACGGCGACGGTCGGCAGACCCTTCTTCTCGAACCGCGTCCACTTTCCGCCGCCATTGCGCGAGATCCACAGACCGTGTTCGGTGCCGACGAAGAGCAGCGACGCATCGACCGGATCCTGCTCGATCGTGAGGCACGGACCATCGAAGTCCGCCGGGACGATGCTGCGCCACG
>JAGQQW010000420.1 GCA_020426005.1 Planctomycetota bacterium
GCTTCATCAGGAACGTGAAGACGTCGCCGCTCACCCCGCAGCCGAAGCAGTGGAAGAGCCCCTTGGCCGGGACCACGTAGAAGCTGGGCGTGCGGTCCTCGTGGAACGGGCACTTCCCCTTGTAGTCCTTCCCCGAGCGCTTGAGGGGCACCACCTCGCCCACGACCTCGACGATGTCGGCGCGCGAGCGCACCTCCTCGACGACGTCGTCCGGGATCATCGCAGGCTCGCCACCGTGACGCCGGTGCCGCCCTCGCCGTCCGCGCCCGGCCGATAGGACTCGACGCGAGGCTCGTCGGCCAGCAGCTCCGACACGCGGCCACGCAGCGCTCCGCTGCCCTTGCCGTGGATGATGCGCAGGCTGGGCAGGTCCCCGAGCACCGCGTGGTCGAGCGCGCGCCGCAGCGCCGCGTCCACCTCGTCCACGCGCAGGCCGCGCAGGTCCACCTCGTGCGCCGCCTGGTGCTCGATGGGCGTCCAGCTGGAGCCGCGGGCGCGCCGCTTCAGCGGCGGCGCCTCCTCGAGCCGCTCGACGTCGGGCACGCGCACCCGCAGCCCGTTGTCCAGCTCGACGGTGATGCGACCGGGCTCGGATTCGACGACTGTCCCCACACCCCCGCGTTCCCCCACGCGCACGCGGTCCCCGGGCTGCACGGCGGGCTGCCCCTCCCTGGGACCCCCGCGCTTCGCCGGCGCCTGCTCCCGCTGGCGCTGCGCCGCCTGTTCCAGCGCCCGCCGCGCCTCATGGGCGGAGCGATCGAGGTCCGCCGCGGTCCGCACCTCCGCGATGGCGTCCTCCACCTCCTGCCGGGCGTCCAGAAGGATCCGGCGCGCCTCGGCGCGCGCGTCCCGCTCGGCGGTCTTCTCGCGCGCCGCGAGGGCGGCCTCCCGGGCTTCGAGGTCGCGGGCGCGCGCCTCCGCGGCATCGGCGGCCCGCTGGGCGCGGGCCGCGTCCTCGGTGGCCTGACGCTCCTGGCGCTCGATACGCGCCAGGAGCTGCTCCATCCGCAGCTCGGTGTCGTCCACGCGCGCCTCGGCGCGCGCCAGCACGTCCGCCGGGAGGCCGGCCCGGCGCGCCATCGCCAGACCGTAGCTGCGGCCCGGCCGCCCCTTGATGAACTCGAAGGTCGGCTCCATGCGCTCGGCATCGAAGCGCAGCGAGGCGTTGACCACGCGGGCCTCGCCCTCGGCCACGCGCTTGAGCGCGCCCAGGTGGGACGTGGCCAGCACCCGTGCGCCCCGCTCCACCAGCGAGCCCAGGACGGCCTCGGCCAGGGCCGCTCCTTCGGCGGGATCCGTCCCGGTTCCCATCTCGTCGATCAGCACGAGGGCGCCGTCGTCGGCCTGCTCCAGGATGTCGCGCAGGACGGCCAGATGCGCGGAGAACGTGGAGAGGTCCTCGGCGATGGACTGCCGGTCCCCGATGTCGGCGAAGACCCGGCGGAACAGCGGGAAGACGCTGCCCGGACCGACGGGGGGCAGCACGCCGGACTGGAGCAGCGTGACCAGCAGGCCCACGGCCTTGAGCAGCACGGTCTTGCCGCCCGCGTTCGGGCCGGAGATGACCAGCGCGCGCTCCTCGCCGGACAGGTCGAGATCGAAGGGCACGACCGTGCCGGCGCGGGCCAGGAGGAGCGGATGGCGTCCCCGACGGATGCGGAAGGGTCCTCCAGGCTCGCTGAACGCGGGCCGCACGGCGCCGATGCTGGCGGCGTAGCGCGCGCGCGCCTGGAGCGCGTCCAGCGCCACGCAGGCCTGGAGGCTGGCGCGCAGGACATCGGCGTGGGGACGCAGCCGCTCGGAGCGGTCGCGCAGGATGCGGTGCACCTCGCGCGCCTCGGCGAGCTCGGTCTCGCGCAGACGGTTCATGCCGTCGACGGCCTGCGGCGGTTCCACGAACAGCGTCTGCCCGGAGGCGGATTCGTCGTGCACGATCCCGCCCACGCTGCCCTTCCCTTCGCGACGCACCGGGATCACGAAGCGGCCCTGGCGGACGGTCACGGACGCGTCCGCGACGCGGAAGCGCTCGGGGAGATCGGAGACCACCGCTTCGAGCTGCTTGACCAGGCGCGCGCGCGCTCCGTGCAACTCGCGGCGCAGGCGGGCCAGCTCGGGAGAGGCCCGGTCGAGCACGGTCCCGTCGTCGTCGACCGTGTCGTCGATCAGCCGCTCGAGCGCGGGATCCCGCAGGAGCGCCGCGGCCAGCGGCTGCAGCGCCGGAGCTGCGGTCTCCAGCAGGTCGGCCAGCGCGTGACCGGCGCCGAGCAGCGCCCGCACGCCCTGCAGCTCGCGCCCGTCCAGCACCGCTCCGGACGTGGCCAGGCGATCCAGGACCCGCGCGACGTCGGGCACGACGGGCATCGCGAACCCCCCGTCGCCCTCCAGGACCACGCTCAGGGCGTCCACCCGGTCGAGCTCCGCCTGCACGGTGGGCAG
>JAGQQW010000421.1 GCA_020426005.1 Planctomycetota bacterium
CATCTGCTCCAGACCGCGTATCCGGAGCTTCAGCGTGTCGTCGAGTTCGACGACTGCGCCTGGATCTGCCGGGCTCAGCCACGCGTTGTTGTGTTGATATTCGAGTTCGATCGGTTGCTGCGCACGGGCGACGGTGGATGCGGTCGTCAGGACAGCCGCACAGAGGACTGCCGGGAAGAAAGAGCCACAGAGGAAGTTCATTCTCATCGAAGTAGCGTAGTCGGAAGGGGGGCGAAGTGCGCGACCACGGCGTCGCGCGGCTTGTTTCGTCACGCAGATTCTTCGGAATAATGTTCTTCGGCGCCGAGAGCGCGATGGCATCGTGGCGAAGCTGTCGCGCCGTTCCGAGGCCGTGGGAAGCTCCTACTTGTGGGGTCCGGGTTCGAAGACGTAGACCCCCGGCGAGCCTTCCCAATACGGCAGGTCGAGCGCGTCGAGTTCGGGACCCGTTGTCCACAGACCGCTCACGGCTCGCATCGGATCCTGCATGAACGGAGCGGCGACCCTGGTGAGGATGCAGTGGTGGTTCATCGATTGCGGCGAGGACATCATGGGATCCTCGAACGTGAACGAGACGTAGTTCTGTGGCAGGTTGCTGAAGGCGCCGAAGCCATTCGGATTTCCATCCTGTCGGTAATAACGGAACAAGTACCAGTTGGACGTTGCGAATGGTGTCTCCTGCAAGAACGTGACATAGCCGGGGTCGCTGCCAGCAACACGGTTCGGGGTCCAGCACGCGACGCTCTTGTACGGTTCGACCACGACCGTCGGATCGAAGAAGCCGATGCCCGGTTCGATGCCATTGGCGCCCAAGAGCGACTCACCCCAAATCGGGCGCGCTTCGTTCTCGGTCGAGGTCGCTGCACGCATGCTCCAGCCGATGATCTTCGCCCCGTTGGACGTGCGGATGGTCGCCGTATGACGCCACAAGTCCACGTTTGGTACCGTCGGCGTCAGACCCCGACCGACGAACGTCGTTTGCCGTGCACCCAGCGGCTGACTGATCGTGGCAATGACGGAACCTTGAGCGTCGCGATACGCGATCGTGACCGTCGTGCTCGATCCGCTGACATTGGCGACGAGCAGAGTCGAGTTGACGAGCATGCCGTTGGTCCACTCGGTGACTTCGGAACCGGTCAGGAGGCTGGCGGGTTCGATCGCGCCCATGAAAGACGCGAGGCGTGGAACACCACCGCTCGGGCTCGTTCCGCCTTGGATATCCGTGCAATCGAAGTGATAGCCCTCGGCGATCAACGGAAGCGGCGTCTGCGAAACCGACGTGACCGTCACGATTGCTCCGAAATTCAGGACTGGCGAGTTGTAGTTTGCGATTTGCGACTGCCAAACGTCGTCGATCAGCAGTGAGCCATAGGCCGCGATCGTTGCGAAGCGCGGAGCGAGGTACGAGCCGTCGATGGAGACATCGATTCGTACGTCGTTCGGCGTGCTGTTGGGGTTCATGACGAAGCCCAAGCCGTACGAGCCATTGATTTCGTCCCGCACGGTTCCACGCACGAAAGGGAATGGCCCGATGTGCACGCGTGTGTTTCCCTGGCGCGCCTGCAATTGCTGCCACGAACGCATATCTCCTCGGTGGACGAGGTTCGGTGCGTTGGGGTTCATGAATCGACTCGCGCCGGTCGCGACCGCACCAACGGTCGCGTCCTCCTCATCGAGTGTCGTCATGCGGACCATGCCGTATCCGAACTGTTGGAGGCTGGTCGTCGTCCACTCTCGCAAACCCAATGGGTCGATGTTCAAGAACGTCGACGCGACGACGGCGCCGTTCGGATTGCGAGCCTCGAGGAATACCGTGATCGGTCGCTCGTACGGATTGTTGATCACGACATGGGACGCGCAGTCAATCTGAGGCGGTGCGGGTGGGTTGGGACCTGGAACGATCGTCGGATTGAGGTCGCCAAGGATCATCGCGTACTTGGTGTCAGCGGGATGACCTTGAAGGTGCGCACCCATCGCGACGCCAGAATACTCCGGAACGGAGAACGGCTCGTTGGGTGCCATTTCCTGTCCGCGAACATGGACAGTGATGCCACCCGTAGCAGCGATCGAGAGTACGGCGCCGTACAACGGCGCATGGGATCGAAGTAGCTTGATCATGAGTTCGTGCCGGTGCGTGTACGCACCGCTCCCTGCGGAGGTTCAGGTTCGTCGGACCTGCGCGGTGGGTGACCGTCACCCGACCGCGGATCCGCGGGCACGGCGTTTCGCGTGCAGCTACGTCACGCGTTCTTGCGAAAAACTTTTCAGCTCGCGTTGAGCCACTTCTCGAAGGCCGCGAAGTCGTAGTCGCGGCCCAAGAAGTCATGCACGAGCGTGCTCGCTGGCTTGGCCGATCCCTGGCTCAGAATGCGTTCGCGATACTCGTTCGCGATGTCGCGGTTCATGAGCTGA
>JAGQQW010000422.1 GCA_020426005.1 Planctomycetota bacterium
CGGCTTCACAGGGATTCGAGTCGCACGCAAACTCGAGCAGGGGGGCGTGGCCCTCGAGGCCGTCATTCCTCTCCACAACTTGCCCGGATTCGAACCGGGGACTCGCGAGATCGGCTTCAACATCGCCTACGGGGACCGCGATGAGGGGCGTGGCAACTACAACTACCTCGTCTGGGCCGGGAGTCGCTCTCCTGCGGAGAGCACGGGCTGGTTCGGTCGACTCGTGTTCGATGGTCCTGCGCCACTCGTTCCGCGAGAAGCGGCGACCGGCGGAGAAGACGGTTCGCAAGTTCTGACGTTTCTAGGCGCGCTGCTGCCCGCGGTGTCCGTTCTCATCTTGCTCCTCGTCGTGCGGCATGTCTATCGACGATCGATCGCGATGCATCCGACGCGACAGCGGATCGTGCTCGGGGCGGCTCTCGTCGTCGCGTTCGCAGCGGTCCTCGTTCCCTTCGTCGTGGCGACGTTGCGGTCGAGCGAACTTCGAGCTCGTTCGGATTCGATCGTGCAATGGGTCGTGTCGAAGCTGCCAGACCTCGAGCGCAGTGGCCTTGCGGGGTTCGAAGGGCCGAGTCGCGATGCGCCGTTCGTCGACCTCCTGACAGGAGGTGCGGTGCGCAAGCCGCTCGAGAGCGACTTCGTCGATCTGCAGACGTTGAGGCCGGATGCCTTTGGCTGGAAGCGAAGAGACCTCGGCGGCGGCACCGTCGTGTGGCCTTACGATGTCGAACTCCAAGACGCTCCCCTGCGCGTCGGGCTCGCGGGTCTTCGCGCCGGCGACCGGTTGCGACTGGTCGTGTCGCAGCCACGCTCGGCGCCGGCCGAGGTGGATGGAGTCCCGAACGTTGCCGCGCACGACGATGCCGATGTCCCGCGAGCACCCGTCTTGTGGGTCGAGGCGGCTTCGGTTCGGAGTGATCTCGAATGCGTGCGCATGGCGGCGCTGGGCGGCGGCTTGGCGCCGAGTCCGGCTGCGGTGACTTGGAGCGCGGACTTCGAACTGCCTCAGGGGGTTCGCGAGGTTTCGATCGGAACCTCGGAGCAAGGCAGCGTCACGATCGAGGGGGTATGCGCGCGCGGTCGCGAGCAAGTCACGGCATGGCGACCGATCTTCCTCGAAACCGTCTCCAGGCTCGGCTCCGGAGTGCGCACGTCGCTCGTTGGGGCGGCACCACTCGCGGCGCGAATCAAGCTCGAGCGTGGTCAATCCTGGACCTGCGAGCTCACGCCTGCCGTCGAACGTGTCGATCGACTCTGGGTCCTCGCAGCTGGTCTCGCCGGAGACGACTTCCGCGCGACGAAGGACGGCGCGGTCGTCGCGAAGTTGCATGCGACGATGGCGGACGGCACGGCGGCGGAATGGTCACTACGGCACCAAGTCGAGCTCTTCGCGCGCCGGCTCGACGCGAACAGTGAGTTGCAGCGTCTGACGACCGACACGCGCGCACGCGTCGCCTACGAGTGGGAATCGATGGATGGCGCGACGCAGGTGACGCCCGGTGTCGCGTTCGATCTGCCGGATCTGTCGTCCGTGCGGACGGTGACGCTGACCAATGATGGCAACTATCCGATCGAGCTACGGAGCATCGTCTGTGCGATCCCGCGCGTGATCGACTCGGATACGGGTCCGGAGTCGCTCCTCGTGCCCGCCGAGCGCATCGGCGCGTATCGGCTCGCGCCGAATGCGCTTTCGATGCTCGGCGACGCGTCGTTCCACGTGTTCCGAGATCGTGTGCTGTCGCAGCCCGAGGGCGACGCATCGCGGCGGATGCCCGCCGAGCTGGCGGACGACTTGCAGAGGGACGGCGCAGCGTCGACGGTGGACTTCTTCGGGGACGGCTCGTTCGAGTCCTGGGTGCGGCTCGACGGTGAGGGTTGGGGTGCGGCTGCGTTCTGTGTCTCGGTGCGGGATCCGACTCTCGGCTCGGTGACGCGATCCGTCTGGATCTTCGGGCTCATCGTCGCCTTGCTCGCCGTTCCGTGGCTCGTCGTGCACTTCTTGTTCGCCGTCGCGCCGCGGGCGAGCATGCGTGCGCAGCTCCTCGGCAGCGTGGCGTTCGCGGCGATCGTTCCTCTCGCGATCGTTTCTGTCTTCGTGAACAACCTTCTCGAGCAGAACCAGTCCGAACGTCAGCGCAACAATTTGCTCGACGACCTCGGAGTCGCGAGCCGGCGGATCGAAGAGCTCGGACGCACGCTCGTGCTCGAAGCGTCGGACCAGGCCGAAGCGATCGCGGACATCGTGCGTCGGCCACGCGCGGAGGGCGGCGCGCGGTTCGAGGACGAACTCGCGGCAGCGCTCGCGACGGCGCGCCCCAAGGGCTTCTCCGATGCGAGCTTCTTGACGTGCGAGGTGCCGGACGAGTCCTCGCGAGAGCGCGTTTTGCGCGTCGTCGATCGACCCGAGTCCT
>JAGQQW010000423.1 GCA_020426005.1 Planctomycetota bacterium
CGGCGTCATCGAGAAGCTCCATCGCCTCTTCCTTGCCCTCGAACGCGCGCGCGGCGATGTCATTGGAGACGTGGATCAGGCGACGCAGGATGCCGTTGTTGCGAACGATCGCCGCGTGGTAGCGGGCGGTCGCCGCGGAGGGCACGAACCCCGAGATCGTGAACAGGTACGGACGACCACCGATCTCGTCGAGTTTGCTATCGCGACCGAGCTGGTCGGCGACGGTCACGTGGTCGACCCGCTCGTGGACTTCGGCAAGCCGTTGGATCGCACTCGCGATCGCCTGGTGCGCCGGCTTGTAGAAGTCGTCCGGATGCACGAGGTGCACGAGCTCGGCGAGCGACTCCTCGTCGATCATCATTGCGGAGAGCACACTCATCTCTGCTTCGAGATTGTGCGGCGCCATACGTGCCGCGACGTCTTGCACTCCGCTCATGCGCCACCCTCCCCTCGAGGCCCCGAGCGGGCACCGCTAGCATCTCGAAGAGCCAACGGTGCGACCGCCTTCGTGCACAGTGTCGATCGTGGTCGCTCCCGCGAGCGACCCGCGGGCTCCACGGTAGCGCCCTTGGACGTTCGTCTCCAGGTGAAGGCGAACCGAACTCAGGGCTGCCTGCAATCAGGGCTGGTTGACGACCCAGAGGCGCGCGTTGACCGTCACGTCTCCGAACACGTGGATCGGCACGTCGAACTGACCGATCTCCTTGATCGTATCTTCGAGTCGCACCTGCTGCGCGTGCACGTCGAGACCGGCCGCTTGCATCGCTTCCGCGATCATCTGCGCGGTGACGGCGCCGTACAGCTTGCCTTCACCCGACGACTTCATCTCGAGTGTGACGTTCGTCGCCGGAATGGCTTCGGCGAGTGCTTCGAGTTCGCTCGCGCGCTGGGCAACGAGTTCGGCATCGCGCTTCTTCTTCGCATCGAGCGCGCGCAAGGCTTCGCCCGTCGGAATCGCTGCGCGCTTCTGAGGCAGCAAGCAGTTGCGGGCGAATCCGGGCGCGACCTTGACGAGCTGTCCGGCCTTGCCCAATTCCCCGACGTCCTGCATGAGCAGCACTTCGATTTGACGCTTCTTACTCATGATGTTCCTTCCGTTCGGATCAAGCGGTGTACGGCAAGAGCGCCAAGAAGCGCGCCCGCTTGATCGCCGCGGTCAGCTTGCGCTGGTTGCGCCCACTGAATCCAGTGCGCTTGCGCGACAAGATCCGGTGCTGCGGCGTCATGTGGTTCGCGAGATACGTGATGTTCTTGTAGTCGAGGGGTTCTTCGGGCTTGACGTTCTTCGCTTCACGCCCGAACCGACGAAATTTGGCTGCCATGATGTTCAATCCTCGTCGTTGTCGTCGTCGCTGATCGCGTCACCGACCGGCTGGAATTCTTCTTCGAGCTCGTCGCTGGAGCCTGCCTCTTCGGAATCACCTTCGTCGGGCTTGTCCTCGTCGCGGTCGAGATCGAACTCGCGCTCGGGCTCGTACGCTTCGCCAGGGATCTCCTCGCATGCGAGCACCAGATGGCGCAAGACCGGCGCGGTCAGTCGTAGCGTGCGCTCGAGTTCGTCGAGCGACGCAGGCTCGGCCTCGAGGTAGCTCAGGTAGTAGGTCGCACGACGCTGCTTCTTGATTTCGAACGCGAGCTTGCGTTCGTCCCAGCGCTTCGCGACGACGATCTTGGCCCCGTACTTCGTCAGGACGCCGTCGATCTGTTCCTTGAGGGCATCCCAGCCCTTCTTCACCTCTCGGTTGTCCAAGAGGAGCATGCATTCGTAGGTTTTCTTGCGTGTCATGTTCGGTTTCGATGCGCGAGTGAACTCTCACTCGCTCACTTCGGTTGGTCTGGTGAATCTGGACCTTCCGAAGGCGCTTGTCCCGAAGCAGAACTCGGTGCCGCGTTGTAGTGCGACATGAGTTCGTCGACGGGTCGGTCGTCGATCCATGCATGGGTCGCCTCGATCGCGCGTTCGATCGCCGGCTCGAGGAGCACACGCTCCTGGTCCGTGAATCGACCGAGCACGAAATCGGGATCCGCCATGTCGGATGCATCGAGTCCGCTGACCGCAATCCCCATCCTGAGACGGGGGAAGCCTTCGGAACCCAAGCAGGCCTGCAGCGACTTGATGCCGTTGTGGCCGCCTGGGCTACCTCCCGGACGAATGCGGATCCGTCCCAGAGGCAGGTGTAGGTCGTCGTAGATGACAAAGATCGAGTCGGGAGCAATCCCGAAGAACCGTGCGTAGGCCGCGACGGCCTGGCCGCTGAGGTTCATGTATGTCCAGGGTTCGACGAGGTAGACCACGTCGTCGTGCCGCGTCCCACCCGCGTTCTGCGGCCAGTATTCGGCAATCTTGGCTTTGACCGGTCCGAGACCACGCATCCGTTCCTGGCGACGGAGACGCAAGCC
>JAGQQW010000424.1 GCA_020426005.1 Planctomycetota bacterium
CGAGCGTGTCGACGAGCACACGCTGCGCTATCGCACGTCGTTGTGGCTGCAGGAGTCGGCGCGCGCGGCCGAGATCCTGGTGCGCGTGCCGGCTGGCGTCGACCTGTCCAAGCCGGCGCCGTTGCTGCTGGTGCGACACGTCGCCGGCGGTGACGGCGCGAGCGCGCTGCGGCAGTGGGCGCCGCTCGCCGATCGCTGCGGGCTGGTGCTCGCGGCGCCGACCGAGACCTACGAGATGTATCGCAAGGACGGCTGGGCCTACATGCCCGACGCCGCCGACGGCGTGCTCGAGGCGCTGCGCTTCGTGCGGCGTCACCACGACATCGACGAGAACCGCGTGTTCCTCGGCGAGGATCGGGACATCGTCGGCACGCCCGCCGACCGCATCCACATGCTCGTTGCGGGCTCGACCGTCTTCCCCGTGCGCCTCGACAACGACGAGCTGCGCCCCGCGCCGTACGCCGAAGTCAGCTACATCCTCAAGACGAGTCGCGAAAACCCGAACCTCCTCGAACTCTGGCGGCGCGAAGACCCGCTCTTCGACAAGGAACTCTGGCGCGGCGGCAACTACCAGCTCCTGAGCAAGCGCGTGCGCTTCTTCGACGTCAACTACTACGAGGATCTCGGCGAGGAAGCCGAGCCGATCGAGAACTGGGACAGCGCCGAGAAGAAGACCCTCCCGCGCCGAATCAAGATCGAACTCGAGCTCGAACGCAGCGCCGAAACGCACAACGCACTCGTCGAGGTCGAAGAGGTCGGCGGGCGCACGGAGAAGTACGAGCGGCACATCGTGTTCTCGCAGGATCGCGTCAACATCCTCAACGAAGGCATCGCCCTCGTGCCGGTCGTTCCGTCCGAAGCCCCCACCGCAGAGAACGCGCAGGCTGGCGGTGGCGGAGGCGGCGGCGGTGCTGGAAACGTGCAGCGCGGTAGAAACACGATCCAAACGACCGGCCCTGGTGGTCCCGGGCGTCCGAACGGAGGCCGAGGCATTCCCGGCATGGGCGGCGGACGCGGCGCGACGACGATTCCGATCCCCGGACTCGGTGGTCGCAGCGGCGGCGGCGGTGGCCTCGACGGCCTCTTCCGCCAAGGCACCGGTGGCGGCGGCAACCGTGGCGGCGGAGGCGGAGGGCGCGGCCGCTGAAGTCATCGGACGCGAATCGCTTCGCCGAAACTCCGAGAGCGTAGCTCCGGTCCGAAGGCGCGTTCCGCCTGTTGGGGGTACTTCCATATCGAGGTACCCCAAATGCAACGAACTCTCTTGGCGTCTTGCGCCATCTTCTCGGCAATCGCGTTGTCCGCGGCGCATGCTCAGGTCACGCGTGTCTCCGTCGCGTCAGGAGCATGGTCCAACTCTGCACTCTGGAATCCGCCTGGCGTCCCAGCGGCGGATGATGATGTCGTGATCTCTCAGACGACGACGATCACGATCGCCACGACGACGCCGAATCTCGGGCAAGTCCACATCAAGGGCTCACTCACCAATGCGGCGAATTCCAATCTCGAACTGCGTGCCAACCGAATCGAAGTCCTGAGCGGTGGACTCCTGCAGATCGGGACACAGACCGTGCGTTATCTCGGAAACGCACGGGTCGCCTTGCTCGACACTGCGAACGGGGCCGGATACGAAACCGCAAGCCTCATCGTTCACCCTCAGGGCACGATCGAACTGCACGGAGAAGATCGCGGATTACCATGGACGACTCTATCCCAGTCCACACCAGCCCTGCCGAACGATACTTCGACCACGACTCCGGGATTCGCACTTTTGAACACGGCGGTGACTTGGAGAAAAGGCGACTCGGTGGCCTTGGTCTCTAATGATTTCTATCGGCCCTACACCACACTGCCAGATCCGACGGTCGCCGAGTTCGTCCTACCGACATCGTTCACGGTCGGTGGGACACGAATGAACTTCCCGGAATCCCTCCAACGCCAGCACTTCGCAGCATTAGATCGCGGTGTTTCCATGTTCGCCGAAGTGGCATTGATGAATCGCAACATCGTCGTAGCAGGGAATGGCGGAGACAACCGTGGGCACGTCATGTTCAGGGGCACGAGCCAAAACACGACCACGCCCAGCGGCCCTGTCGTTCACATTTCGTGGACACGATTCGAGAACCTCGGCAAGAACGGACAACTAGGTCGCTATCCCGTTCACTTCCACCTCAACGGCGATGCACCGAGCGCCGGTCGAAATTCCGTGCGCAACTGCGTCGTAGCCCACAGCCAGAATCGTAGTTACGTGATTCATGGGACGAATGATGTCGATCTCGTGGGGAACATCGCATACGACATCGTCGGTCATTCGTTCTACCTCGAGGATGGCACGGAGACTGGCAACCTAATCGAAGGCAACCTCGGATTCGGCACGCGAGCAGGCC
>JAGQQW010000425.1 GCA_020426005.1 Planctomycetota bacterium
GATTGGAGAAGTAACCACACAACTCCATGAGGCAAACAAGGCAACACCCGCATGGCCAAGGATAGCGAGCACGGAGCCCTCTTCGAGGGGCTGTTCGAAAAGACGGTGATCTCGAGGTTCGACTCGGAGCGACGCACGTCCGACGGTGGGGCGTCGCTGCTCGCGGCGGTCGATCGTCGCATCGGGTTGACCGAGCACCTCAGCGGGCTTCTGCACGATGCCCGAGACGCGTCGCGCGTGGAGCACACGTACGAGGACCTGTTCCGCCAGCGCGTCTTCTCGATCGCGCTCGGCTATCCAGACGGCAACGACAGCGCGCGCGTCGGGCACGATCCGGCCATGAAGCTCGTGTGCGGGCGCCGTCCGAGCGACGAGCGGTCGCTCGCGTCCCAGCCGACCCTCTCGCGCTTCGAGCACGGTCTGAGCGGCCGGGATGTCGCGTCGCTCGGACGCGGGCTGGAAGAAGTCGTGATCAAGCGACTTCGGCGCCGGCACCCTCGTGCCAGACGTATCACGATCGATTTGGATCCCAGCGTCGATCCGACTCACGGGCAGCAGCCTTTCACCTTCTTCAACGGGCACTACGACACCTGGTGCTACCTCCCGATGCTCGGCTTCCTGTCCGTCGACGGCGCACCCGAGCAGTACCTCTTCCACGCTCGGCTCCGTCCCGGGCTCTCGAAGGAGGCTCGAGGCACGGTCGCGCTGTTGCAGCGGACCGTGAAGCACCTGCGGAAAGCCTTCAAGAACGCCAGAATCCGCGTTCGTCTCGACGGGGGCTTCGCGTACCCGCAGATCTTCGAAGCACTCGATGAGCTGGGAGTCGAGTACGTCGTGGCAATGGGCGCGAACTCGGCGCTAGCTTCGCGATCCGAGCGCCACATGCACGCCGCACGCGTGCTTACTGAACGCTTCGGGAAGACGACGACCCTCTTCGGTGACGCAACCTACAAGACGAGATCGTGGAAGCACGAGCGACGGGTGATCTTCAAGGCCGAGGTCGTGCATGCCGCCGGCAAGCCACCGCGAGACAACGCGCGTTACGTGGTCACGAACCTGCGCCACGAGTCCGAGCGAGTGTGGGAGATCTACTGCCGGCGGGGCGACAGCGAGAACCGGATCAAAGAGCTCAAGAACGACCTCGAGATCGACCGGACGAGCTGCACGAGCTTCCTCGCGAACCAGGTGCGCGTCCTGCTGACTGCCGTCGCCTACGTGCTCTACCAAGAACTGCGTGCTGCCCTGCGAGGAACCGACCTCCACCGCGCGATGGTCGCGACGCTGCGGCTGCGCCTGATCAAGATCGGTGCAACCGTCAGCGAAAGCGTCCGCCGTGTCGTGGTCTCGATGTCCTCCGCTCATCCGTGGAAGGACCTGTGGATCAAGGCGGCGCGACGGGTCGTCGCTCTTGCCTGACGGGCCATCGAAGTCCGCAGTGTCCGGCTGAACGAGCGGGTGCTCGGATCTGGCGGTATGCCCCGACTGGACTCGCACGCCGTAAAAAGCCGCTGAGAGTGCCCTTCGACGCCGTGTCCGGGCTGCTGGGAGGTCTGATTCCCTCGCTGCGTGGCCGTCGGAGCAGCTATCCGACCATCCACTCAATCGAGAAGCGGCACTCGTGAATAGGCCAGGCTAGCGCGGCGACGTGCGCTTCGTCGTCACCGAGTACGGCATCGCCGACCTGCTCGGCAAGTCGATCCGCGAGCGGGCGATGGCGCTGATCTCGATCGCGCACCCCGACTTCCGCGGCGAGCGACTCGAGGCCGCGAAGGAGCGTCACTACGTCTTCCAGGCGACGCACGAGCCGCGCGGCCGCGACCCGCGCGAGCTCGAACGCGAAGTGCGCGCGAAGGACGGCCGCCTGTGCCGGATGCGCGCGTTGAAGCCGAGCGACGAGCAGAAGATCCAGACCTTCTTCTACGGTGTCTCGCACCAGACGGTGCACAAGCGCTTCATGCAAGTGCTCGAGAGCCTGCCGTACGATCGACTGCAGGATCTGATCGACGTCGACTACGAGAACGACCTGGCGCTGGTGCTCGAGCACGGCGACGGGCATCGCGAGCCGGAGATCGTCGCGGTCGCGCAGTACTACCGCGACAAGGCCTCGAACCTGGCCGAGGTGGCCTTCATGGTCGCCGACGAATGGCAGCGCCAGGGCCTCGGCACGCAGCTGTTCTCCGAGCTGGCCGAGATCGCCGAGACGCACGGCATCCGCGGCTTCACGGCCGAGGTGCTGGCCGAGAACCGTCCGATGCTGCACCTGTTCCACAGCACCGGCCTCGAGATCAAGAGCAGCGTCGAGGCCGGTACGTATCACCTCGAGATGCCGTTCCGAACGGAGCGGATCTGACGGGGAGCGCCGCGACG
>JAGQQW010000426.1 GCA_020426005.1 Planctomycetota bacterium
GAGACACGGCAGCTCGATGGCCTTGCCGATCGGCTTCCACGACTCAGCCGGGAGGCGGAATTTCCAATCCCGGTAGACCTTGGTCTCGAGAGGGACCTCGGTCCCACTCGCCCTAAGCGGTGCGGCGTAGGTGCTTGCCATGCAAACACCGACGGCGGCGACGAATACGAAGAGCTTCTGCATGCCGAACCCCGCTGGATCGAAGCGATGAAGATCACGAACTCTCGATCTACGCGAGAGCCGCGGTGCCTGAGAAGGCGAATCCTAACGTATCGGGACGATCCGTCACGCGACCGGATGCCCCGGTCTACGATTTTTCCTCTCGACCTACCTGGAATCGCCGGAGGTGCGACGCTCGGATGCATGGCGCGTCAGGCTGAACGGCCGGCTGAGGATCCCGGCGGCGACCCGATTCCGTTATCCTCGGGCGCCAAATTCGTCGAAGAGCCCAGAAGCTCGACCGACTCTTCGAGCTCCCCCCGCGAACGTCCATCCTGCCCCGTGGAAGGCAACCTGACTCCGTGACCGTTTCTCACGATTTCGTCCATAGCTACGACACAGCGACCGCGAAGCACGGCTTCTGGCAATACGCCTTCCAGTGGCCTCGCTACTTCTCGCAGGTCGTGAGGTCGCGGGCGCTCTTCTGGAATTTCGCCCGGCGAGAGCTCCTCAGTCGCTTTCGAGGCAGTGCCGGCGGAATCCTCTGGGTCCTCATCCAGCCGATCTTCCAGTTCGCGATCTACTTCTTCGTCTTCGGGTTCCTCTTCGAGCACCGCACGGAGACCGGCGGTCCGAGCACGGACTTCGCGATCTACCTGTTCTCGGGGATCCTGATCTTCAACACGCTGATGGAAGGCACGACTCAGGCGATGCAGAGCGTCGTGTCGAGCTCGAACCTCGTCAAGAAGGTCGCCTTCCCGTGCGAGCTGTTGCCACTGAGTCCGGTCATGGTCTCGCAGACGGTCTACCTCGTCGGATCCGTCGTGCTCCTGACGGCAGGGCTCATCACGGGCGACATCGTTCTCTCGGCGAAGATCCTCGCCTGGCCCCTGGTGTTCCTGTGCGCCCTCGTGATGTCGACGGGCATCGGCCTGCTCCTCGCGGCGACCAACGTGTTCGCGCGTGACATCGCACACCTGTATCGCATCGTCGCGCAGGCGTGGTTCTTCATGACGCCGATCTTCTGGCGCCTCGATCTGGTTGCTCAGAAGGTCACCGGCGCACCGTGGATCCTCGACATCATGGTTCTCAATCCGGCCTATCCCGTGACGATGGCGGCGCGCCAGGTCATCGGGCTGCCTGAATCCATCCCACCGTCCTCGACGCAGCTCATTCCGATGACGCTGACCGGCAACCTGATCGCTGCCGCGATCTGGGCCTCGGTGCTCTTCGTCGTGGGCTACGGCTTCTTCATGAGCCGCAAGCACAAGTTCGCCGACCTCGTCTGACACAGCCTCCTGAACGCATGGACAACCCCGCGATCGAAGTCTGGAACCTGTCGAAGACGTACCGGCTGTACGGCAATCCGTGGCACCGTGTCCTCGAGTCCCTCCCCGGTGCGAAACGCCAAAGGCACAAGGCGGTCCACGCCCTCAAGGACGTGAACTTCCACGTGCCGTCCGGCACGTGCGTCGGACTCGTCGGCGGCAACGGCGCCGGCAAATCGACGCTGCTGAAGATCCTGACCGGAACGACGTTCCCGACGGGTGGCGGTTTTCGGATCCGTGGTCGCATCGCGAGCCTCCTCGAGCTCGGCGCGGGCTTCAACCGCGACTTCACGGGGAAGGAGAACATCTTCATGAACGCCGCGCTGATGGGCTTCAGTCGGCGCGAGGCCATGAAGAAGTACGACGAGATCCTCGACTTCTCCGAGCTCGGCGAGTTCATCCACGCCCCCATCCGCACGTACTCTTCGGGCATGGTCTGCCGACTCGGGTTCAGCGTCGCCGTCGCGACGGATCCGGACGTGCTGATCATCGACGAGATCCTCGCGGTCGGAGACATGCACTTCCGCCGCAAGTGCGTCGACCGGATCATGAGTTATCGCGAGCGCGGCAAGACGATGTTCTTCTGCTCGCACTCGCTCTACGACGTGCGCCAGATCTGTGATCGAGCCGTCTGGATGAAGAACGGCGAAGTGAAGATGTTCGATGACTCGGTCATCGTCACGAACGAATACGCGACCTACGAGAACACGCTCACGGCCGAAGCCGAGAAGAAGACGCCGTGGGACGACGAGGACGCGCCCAAGCCGATGCACAGTGACGACCATGCGCGCGTCGTCAAGGCGGAGCTCGTCGACCCGGTCACGCGGAAGCCGCGCAACGTCTTCTCGCCCCGCGACGACATCGCGGTCCGCGTCC
>JAGQQW010000427.1 GCA_020426005.1 Planctomycetota bacterium
TTCCTGGCGGCTTCGAGGCGGACGGGCATGCGGGGCTCTCCTTAGCGAGGCGCCCGGCCCCCGGGGTTGGGCATCCGCGGGGTGTTTCGGGCGCTTTCGCGGCATTGTAACACGCCACGTAACGCACTGTATAATCGACATTTAATGTCAGAATGCGTCGCCGAGCGACGATTGCCTCTTGCTCCTTGACGTCGAAATCACCCGCCGTTCGCGCCGCTCTTCCGAGCTTCCCGTTCGAGGTGTGACGCGGGTGACGCACGGATACAGACACCCTTCAATGCGCGCGCACGTGAAGGGGGTATGCAATCCTGTGTCACGTGCGTCACACGACAAGTCCGGATTGACAGGGACGTTCCAACCACGTTCCAACGGAACGTGAATGGGGGGCCGGTTATGGGACACATCCTTCTTGCGACGATGCCGAATACGGAGGCATGGCGCGAGGTGGCCGGGCTGCTCGACAGCAACGCCACGGATGAAGACGTCATTCGCGCGAGCGCCGTTGCGGCAGAAGGGACGCTGAACGGAGCGGCGCAGGACCCCGCCCTTGCCGCGGCAGTCCACCTCCTGGCGATGGTTCCCCGGGCTGCCCAGGATGACCGTTTCGAGGAGAAGCTCGCCGCGCTGGAGGTCAAAGTCCCGGCCGCGCCCGGGCTCGGAGATCTCGTCGTCGGGATATCGCTGGCGTTCGAACAGGGGGTGAGGCGAGCGCAGGACCGGTCCGACTTCGGCGAGATCGTTCGACGCGCGTTGTTGGGCTCGCTGATATCCTTCAGCGAAGACGTCCTTTCGTGGCCATTCGAGGCGAGTGCCGACGAGACGCGCGCTGCCGTCGCGAAACTGGCGCAACCCGAAGCCTTCGCCTGGGCGGCCCACGCATTCTTCGCACGCCTGACGGCGGATACTCTCGGCTACTGGCTGGACCGCACGCTGTCGACCAGAGTGGGTCCGGGAAAACGGTTCGGGAGCATCGGCGACCGGGACGCGTTCGACCACGCAATCGACGAGGTCTGCGCCGCAGGCGCCGTCATCATCCGCGAGTTCGCCGAGGACTGGTACAGGCTTCGCATCCATCAGGACGGTTCGGTCACACCGGAGCGCGCGGCCATCTTCGGCGCCGTGGCCTTCCGCAGGATCGGCGAGGAGATCGGCCGCCATCGGGGCGTGGATGCCTAGGGTCATCGTCAACGACGCGGCTCCCGCGGAGCCGGGAGATCTCGAGATCCGGGTCAACCGCGGTGCACGGACCTTCCGTCTGCGAAGTCTGCCCTTATTCAATCCGATGGTCGACCAACTCCGCTCGCGGCCGCTCGACCTCCTCCTGATTGCCGCAGCGGTGTTCGCCGCTGACGCGCAGACGGGGCGCGGTGGAGAGGTCCGCGAGAATGTCGGAGCTGCCTGGTCCCGTGAATTCCGGTTCGTGATCCCTGTCCTGGACGCGGCCTTCTGGCGCTCGAACGTCGGGGCCCTCGTCAATGCCCTGGAGTTCCTCACCGGCGACAGGTTCGCCTTCGAGTTCCTGCACCGTGAGCGTTCGGAGCGGCGGCAGCCTTCCCTGGCCCTCACGGGCGGCCTTCCCCGAGCCGATGAAGTGGTGCTCTTCTCGGGCGGCCTCGACTCCCTGACGGGCGCGTTCGAGAGTCTCACCAGCGACCCCGCGAAGACAATTCTCCTTGTGACGCACCGCTCCGGGTCCAAGACGACCGGGGTGCAGACCGACCTGGCGCAAGAACTGCAGAAGAAGTTTCCGGGCCAGGTGCTCTGGGTTCCCGTTTTGGGTACGCTTGTGAACAGGGAGGCCCGGGCCAGCGAGACGACGCAGCGGTCGCGCTCGTTCCTCTATGCCGCCCTCGGATATGGCGCCGCCTCCCTGGTGGGGACGTCACGAATCCTGTTCTACGAGAACGGCATCGTCAGCGCGAATCTCCCGATCAATCACGAGGTCGTCGGGACGATGGCGACGCGCACCACCCATTCGCTCTTTTTCCAGCACATGGAGCGCCTGCTCTCGGCGATCGACCAGAAGGCGGTCGCGATCAGCAATCCCTACCAGTCGCTCACCAAGGCCGAGGTGGTCGAGCGGCTCGTGCGATTGGGCGGAGCAGAGCTCATAGGCCAGACGAACAGCTGCAGTAGCGTTCGACCGCGGACGACGGAGCACCCGCATTGCGGCTGCTGTTCGCAATGTCTGGACCGACGCTTCGCGATTCTCGCGGCCGGAGCCGAAGCTCACGACCCTGCCGGGGATTATCGGATGGAACTCTGGAACGGCCGTCGTGCGAATTACCGGGAAAGGACCCTGGCGGTGGACTGGACCCGCCATGGGCGGAGTCTGAAGAAGATGAGCCTCGT
>JAGQQW010000428.1 GCA_020426005.1 Planctomycetota bacterium
CATCGAGCACCTCTTCGCGAAGCCCGGCTTCACCTTCGTCCGTCACGACGTGAGCGGATACGTGTGGGTGCCGGGCCCGGTCGACGCGGTGCTGCACTTCGCCAGCCCCGCCTCGCCCAAGGACTACCTGGAGATGCCGATCCAGACCCTCAAGGTCGGCAGCCTCGGGACTCACAAAGCGCTGGGTCTCGCGAAGGAGAAGGGCGCGCGGTTCTTGCTGGCGAGCACGTCCGAGGTGTATGGCGACCCGCTCGTGCATCCGCAGTCCGAAGACTATTGGGGCAACGTCAACCCGGTCGGACCCCGAGGCGTCTACGACGAGGCGAAACGCTTCGCCGAGGCGATGACGATGGCCTACCAGCGCTATCACGGTGTCGAGACGCGGATCGTCCGTATCTTCAACACGTACGGTCCGCGCATGCGTCTCGAGGACGGTCGTGTGCTGCCCGCGTTCATGGGGCAAGCGCTCCGTGGGGAACCGCTGACCGTGTTCGGCGACGGATCCCAGACCCGTTCGTTCTGTTTCGTCGACGACCTCGTCGACGGGATCCATCGCTTGTTGCTGAGCGACGAGAACGAGCCGACCAACATCGGCAACCCCGGCGAATTCACGATCCTGCAGTTCGCCGAGCGCGTTCGCGAGCTCTGTGGGAGCCGCAGCGAGATCATCTTCAAGGACCTGCCCGTCGACGACCCGAAGGTCCGTCGGCCCAACATCGAAAAAGCGAAGCGCGTCCTGAGTTGGGAGCCCAAGGTCGACCTGGACGCCGGCCTCGCTCGCACCCTGCCCTACTTCCAAGCCCGAGTCTGAGGACGAACCCATGTGTGGCATCGTTGGGGTCTGCTACTCCAGCGGCAGCGCCGAGCATGCGCTGATCGCCGGTCTGAAAAGTCTCGAATACCGCGGTTACGACTCGGCGGGGGTTGCCCTCCATGCCGAGGGCATGCCGCGCCGACGCGCCGAAGGGCGGGTCGACGACCTGGTGGCCGTGATCGATCGCGATCCGCTGCCTGTGGCGCGCATCGGCATCGCACACACGCGATGGGCGACGCACGGTGTGCCTGCCGAACGCAATGCGCACCCGCATCGCTTCGATCGGGTCACGCTCGTGCACAACGGAATCCTCGAGAACCACGACGCGATGCGCACACTCGTCGAGAACGAGCTCCGCACGAATGGTTCGACGTGGAGCTCCGAAACCGACTCCGAAGTCTGGGCAGCACTGCTGCGCGTCGAGCTCGGCAACGCCTCCGAGAATCCGACGGTCGAGGACATGCTCGGCGCGATTTCGCGCGCGATGCTCCGCGCACGCGGTAGCTACGCGCTCGCGATCCTGCACGATGCGATTCCGGACCGCGTTTTCTTCGCGCGTCACGAGAGTCCGCTCGTCGTCGGCATCGGTGAAGGCGGCAACTTCGTCGCGTCGGATGTCGCGGCGCTCCTCGAAGAAACGCGCGACTTCGTCTACCTGCAAGACGGGCAGTGCGGCTACGTGACTGCCGACGAGTGCGCGATCTTCGACGAGACCCTGCAGCCCGTCGACCTGCCGATCGACACGATCGAGTGGGATGCCGAGTCGGCCGAGAAGGGTGGTTACCCGCACTTCATGCTCAAGGAGATCGAAGAGCAGCCGCTCGTCGTCGGTCGGACGTTGCAGGCATCGATCGGCTCCGGTAGTCAGATCCTGCCCGACTTCGCGATTCCGGACGAAGAACTCGCTGGCTACCAGCGCATCATCATCCTCGCGTGTGGGACCGCGCTCCACGCCGCGCGACTCGGCAAGTACCTGCTCGAAGAAGCTGCCGGGATTCCGGTCACGGTCGACTTCGCATCGGAGTTCCGCTACCGCAATCCGATGGTCGGTGAGAACGATCTCGTGCTCGCGATCAGCCAGAGCGGCGAAACCGCCGACACGCTCGGCGCGTATCGCGTCGCGATCGACAAGGGTGCGCGCCCGATCGCGATCTGCAACGTGCGCGGCTCCAGTCTGTGCCGCTTGTCCAATGCGACGATCCTCACGCAGTGCGGACCTGAGATCGGGGTCGCGTCGACGAAGGCGTTCACCGGACAGTTGCTCGCGATCCACCTGCTCGCGCTCCGACTCGGACGCGCCCGCGGCAAGCTCGATGATCGCGCCGTCGAAGCGCGACTCGGTCAGCTGCGGATCGCTCGTCACGCGATGGACCAACTCGTCGGAGGCGCCGCACGGGATCACGTTGCACGCATCGCGACCCAGTTCGCGCACAAGCCGATCTACTTCTTCCTCGGTCGCGGTCCGGACTATCCGATCGCACTCGAGGGCGCGCTGAAGCTGAAGGAGATCAGCTACGTGCACGCCGAGGGGT
>JAGQQW010000042.1 GCA_020426005.1 Planctomycetota bacterium
GCTCCGATGTCATCCCTTCGAGCAACATCTCGCCCGGCGTCATCCCGGCACTCGCGGCCGCCGCGAACACGCGATCCTGCGTGACCTTCCCGATCCCGCGGGTCGGCACGTTGATGATGCGCTGGAGCGCTACGGTGTCGCGCGGGTTCACGATGATCTGCAGATACGCGAGGAGGTCCTTGATCTCCTTGCGACCGTAGAAGCCGACGTCGCCGACGAGCTCGTAGGGCAGATTGAAGGATCGAAACACCTCTTCGAGCCCTCGCGACAAGAAGCGCGCGCGATAGAAGATCGCGATCTCACTGAGCGGGACACCGCGCTGCACGAGCCCCGTGACGCGGTAGGCGACTTCGCGCGCTTCTTCGCGCGTGTCGTGCGACGTGTGGTATTCGATGGGCGGCCCACCGGGCTTCGACGGCACGAGCACTTTGTCGAGCCGCTCGCGGTTGTGCTCGATTACCGTCTGCGCGAACTCGAGGATCGAACCGCGCGATCGGTAGTTGGTCTCGAGTTTGACGACCTTGGTCGCGGGATAGTCCTTGGGGAAACTCAGGATGTTGCCGACGACGGCTCCGCGAAAACTGTAGATCGACTGATCCGGATCGCCGACGACACACAGGTTGCCGTGAACCGAGGAAAGCGCCTTCACGATCCGGTACTGGACGTTGTTCGTGTCCTGGAATTCGTCGACGAGCACATGGCGATACCGGGAAGCGTAGTACTCGCACACATCGGGTTCCGACTCGACGAGCCCGAGGAAGTGCAGCAACAAGTCGTCGAAGTCCATCGCGTTCATCGAACGCAACGCGTCCTGGTACGGCTCGTAGAGGCGCCCGACGAAGCGCCCGACCGGATCCATCTCGTCGGGGACGTAGTCCCGAGGCAGCGTGCCCGCGTTCTTGAGCGACGAAATCACGTGACCGATCAGCGACGGGCGGACTTCCTTGACCGGCATGTCCCGGTCGTGCATCAACGTCTTGATCAGCTGGTCTCGATCCTGAGTGTCGTAGATCGTGAAATCGGGCGTGAAGCCGAGCCGCTCACCCGATCGCCGTAAGAACGACGCACACGCCGAGTGGAACGTCGACAATCGGATCCGCGAGCCAGGCACGAGATCGTGCACGCGTCCCGCCATCTCGCGCGCGGCTTTGTTGGTGAACGTGACTCCGAGCACCGCCCATTCGGGCACACCGTGGTGCAGCAGCCACGCGATCCGCCGCGTCAACACACGCGTCTTGCCCGAACCCGCGCCCGCCACGACGAGAAGCGGGCCTTCGCCATAAGTCACGGCTTCGCGCTGCGCATCGTTGAGGTCGTCGAGGAGAAAGTCCATTCGCTGCCAGGGTAGCAGGCGCACTCGTCGACACGAATCACGCAGCGGTGCGCTTTTCTTGCTAGGGTGATGCCGCCCCGAGACACGCACCATGCGGCCCGACGATCGCCCATGAACGCAGTGACCACGAATCGCGACCGCGGCAGGCTCGTAGCCATCCTCTTCTCGATGACCGTCGCGACGTGGCTCGCGCCGACGACTTGCTTCGGGCAGCGTGACGCGGGTTCGACACGGGTGCGCGTCGTCGATCGCGCGAGCTCCGAGCCGATTGCCGGCTCGACCGTGCACGCAGTCACGAGTCCGTTCCCGCAGCTGATCGGCGACTTCGAACTCGAACGCGCCGAGGCAACGACCGACGAACGCGGATCGGCGCGCCTCGAACTCGATCCATCGCGCATTTGGACGATCTGGGCGACGAAGCGCGATGGTGCGACCGAACGCTTCGCGAGCCTGCCGAGCGTCGGACACGTCGTGGGGCGCCCGTTGCGGCTCGAACTCGAACCGTTCCCGGTGGATCGCATCGTGCTCGAAAACCTCGACGCGTGGCGCACGTTGCTCGATGGTGACAAGCGGCTCACCGCACGCATCACGGGGGATCGTCCCGACAACTGGCTCGGCTATCTGCGCAACTCGCAGAGTGAGTTTCGAGCGCCGGTCATCGGACCGATCCCCGGCGGGTTCGTCGCGCCGGAGTTCGTCGTGGCTCTCGACGACACGGCCTCTTCGTCGTTCGTTCTGCCACCGTTGCCGCTCGGATTCTTCTTCGTCGAATTGCAGCGTGCGAACGGGGACATCCTCGACGTGCGGTGGATCATGCACCTGTTGCGAGCCGCCAATCGCAACGCTCCTGGCTACGACTTCGATGCGCGCAAGAAGACGCTGTTCTTCTCGGGGATGCAAAAGGTCGAAGTCCGGGCCACGACGCAGAAGGGCGAACCGATCCTCGGGCTCCGCCTCGCGCAGTCGTATCCCGTCGTCCGCTCGCGGCGCGTCCGGTACTTCGAGACCAATGCCAAGGGAACGGCGAACGCCTTCGTTCCTTCGAACAATCAGGGGAACTCGTCGGACGCTCAGGTTCAGGTCTTCGATCCGCGGTTCTCGAATCGACAAGTCCGCAACATCGCGAGCGGCACGCTCTCGCTGGTCGTCGGGCAACCCGCGATGCGACGCGCGACGATCCAGGGCTTGGTCAAAGACGATGCGCTCTATTACGCGGAGGCAGGTCGTGCGGTTCGAGTCACTCCCGACAAGGGCGGCTCCGTGAGCCTCCCCGCTGCCGGCCGTCGCGCATCGTGGAGTCTGCTCGCCGTGCTCGACGGCAACGGCGTCGTCCTCGCGGACGACGCTTCGGCACCGATTGGGGACGTCCGAATCGACGTGGCTTCCTGTCGAGATGTCGAGGTCACGGTGCGCGGACGCGGCGGCAGTCCGGTCACGGGCGGGTTCGTCGAAGTGCTCGCCGAGTCCGATGGCGACCCGCCAATCGGTCTCCGTGCCGCGATCGACGCACAGGGCGTCGCTCGCTTCCGAGTGCGACCCGGGACCTACCACGTCCTCGCATGGAACGAACGTCGCGGGGACGGGCTGTGCCGCATCGTCGTGCCCGAATCCGCACCTGAGGGGCGCAATCCGAGTGCGAGCCTCGAACTCGACGCGTTCCGCGTGATTCGCGGAAGTGTGCAGCGCGCGACGAAGCCACTCGCTGGCGGCTTCGTCGACGCCACCACCGTCGCACCGACCGACGAGTCCTTGCCTTCCATTCGCCTCTCTGCGTTTTCGAGCCGAACCGCCAGGATCGACGAGCAAGGCAGGTTCGAGTTTCGCGTCTCGTCTCGCGCGGCCAACGTGTCCCTCAACGTCTACGACGATCGAGGCGGCTCGACGGCGCGCGTCGTCACCAATTGGACTCCGACGACGGAGGGCGATCTCGTCGTGGTGATGCGATGAGGGTCTCTTCGACCGCAAGCATGATCACTGCGCACCTTGCGGTCGTTGCCTGTGCATCGATCGCGTTCGCGCAGTTCCCGTCGACACGAGTCCGCGTCGTGGATCGAGCCACCGCACGGCCCGTGGTCGGTGCCACGGTCCACGCCGTCACGAGTCCGTTCCCGCTCCTCGTCGGCGACATCCAAAGAGAATGCGTCGAGGCGACGACGGACAACTCCGGGACGGCGCGTCTCGAACTCGATCCGACGCGCAGCTGGACGGTTTGGGCGACAAAACGGGACGGCGCTTCTGCGCGCTTCGCGAGTCTCCCCCACGTCGCAGTGACACTCGGACGCCCACTTCGAATCGAACTCGAGCCCTTCGCTCTCGATCGCATCACCATCGAGAACCTCGATGCCTGGCGCGAAGTTCTCGATGGCGACACGCGCCTTACCGCGCGCATCTCTGCCGATCGACCGTCCGCGTGGCTCGGAGATCTCCGACGATCCCATGACGAATGTCGAACCCCTGTCGTCGGTGCTCACACCGGGACGTTCGTCGCGCCATCGTTCGATGTCGCTCTCGCGGCGACCGACTCGTCCTCGTTCGTCGTGCCACCTGTGCCGCTGGGTTCTTTCTTCGTCGAGTTGGTCCGTGCGGACGGACGAGTACTCGACTCGAGACGCGCATTGCCGTTGACCTCCGTCTTCGGAGTCGATTCGAGCCGCTACGACATCGATGCCAGCGAAACCACGCTCCGCTATTGCGACGTGGCTCGACTACCCCTCCGCGCCGTGACCGTTCTCGAGCAACCGATCCCTCGATTGCGAGTCTGGCAGACGCTGAGCAACGCTTCGTCACGCGACCACGCGATCGAGACGACGGATGATGGAACGGCCCATGTGTTCTGCTCGGCGACGAGTGGTTCCGAGGCGACTATTCCGCGCGTGCGCGCGTTCGACCCACGCATCGTCGATCGCAGCCCGTATTGGCCAAGAAGCGATTCGCTCGACCTGAAGCTTCGAGCTCACAAGGCACGGTTTGCTTCGATACGTGGGATCGACGAGCACGCTGCCGTCTACTACGTCGAAGACGACCTGGCCACTCGAGTCGAGTTGAACGAGGACGGCGCGGTACGATTGCCCGCGCATCGCCGCTTCCCCTGGTCGTTGGTTGCCGTGCATGGAGGACATCCTGTCGTTCTCGCAGACCACGTCTCGTCTCCGAGAGGTGACTTCACGATCGACATGACGTCCTTTCGAACTGTCGAGGTCCGCGCACGCGGACGACGCAATCGCTTGGTCCGAGGTGGAATCATCGAGATCCTGCCCGAATGGCGAGGATTGGCGCCGATCGGGCTCCTGGTAGCCATCGACGACAACGGAACCGCACGAGTTCACTTGCGACCCGGCACGTACGCACTCCTCGCGTGGAACGAAAAGCGCGGTGATTGCGTCGCACGGCTCGTGGTCCCCCCGAATTCGAACACCGCGACAGACGCGAGCCAAGTCATCGTTTCGAGGATCACACTCGAAGAGTTTCGGTGGATTCACGGCGTCGTCGCGTGGAAAGGCCACGACCTCGACCGGGGAGCCGTTGCCTCGGAGACCTTCTGTCCGTCCACGCCCGCTGATTGCGTCGCGCGATTCTCGGATTCCGTCGTCCGATTGAATGCGCAGGGCTGCTTCGAAACGCGCGTCTCTTCACAGACGCGGTATTTCTGGATGCGCGTCTACGACGGCCAAGGCGAACAATCCCCTTGGTCCACCACGAAACTGCACCTCGGAACCGAAGGCAACCTCGTCGTCGAGATCCAATGAGAACATCCTTCGTACGCCCGACTCTCGAAATCACGTTCGGGATCCTTGTCGCGAGTTCGATCCTCGTCGCGCAAGTCAAGCAGACGAGGTTCCGCGTCGTGGACGCCGTCACGCACGAAGCGATCCAGGGCGCCACGGTTCACGTCCTCACACAGGACCTTGCGTGGCTCGTGCCGATGGTGAAGCAAACGGTGCGCGAGGCCGTCACCGACGAACGCGGCGATGCACGGATCGAACTCGAGCAGGGGAAGTTCTGGAGCGCTTGGGCAACCAAATCGGACGACGATCGCCGTGTTGCGAGCTTCCTGAGCGGCAACGTCGAACCGGGACGACCGCTTCGACTCGAATGCCACGAGATGACGACGCGTCGCGTGCGACTCGAGGGCCTCGACGAATGGCGTGACGTCTGCGGGGGTCCGATCCGCGCCGTCTTCGTCGCCGAGAACCCGGTGCACTGGTACGTGCTGCAGCACCAACTCGGCGACGGGGTCGTGCCGAGCATGGAAGCATCTCCGATCACGGCGGCGGTCATGTCGCCGGTGTCCGTGATCGAGAGGCCGCTGGAAGGCGACAGTGCCGAAGTCGAAGTCCCTCCACTGCCGTTCGGTTACTACCACGTGACGATCGGCGATTCGCGTGGAGAAGCCCTCTTCACCGAAGCTCGGCTCTCCCCGATCTCAGTGCCCCACGAGGGAGGCTTCACCGGCGGAAGCTCGACGCTGACCGTCGCGTTCGCAGCGCCGGACGACAGCGCGATCCGCGCCGAGAGCGCGAACGGTCGCGGTATCGCGAACGTCCTCGTGACCGGAGAGATGGCCTCCCGACTCGTCACCACGCGTAGGACCGACGCGGGTGGACGCTGCATGCTCGGCTCGACGACTCCGCGCACGGTCTTCATCCATGCGCCGGATCGCGCCCGAAACTGGCGCCACGTCGAGAAGCTCGAGCTCAACGTGAAGCTCGAGCCCCGCACCGTCACGACCATCGAACTCCGCGCGGCGCGGCGTGGCGACCAGCTGTACGCGACTTCCGACAACTCGGCTCTGCGGCTCGAACCCACGCGCGTCAACGTGGAGCAAGGCCTCATGGAATTCGAAGCACTCGACGTGCTCGGTCGCTCGGGTCTCGTGCTCGTGCGCGCTGGCGAACCGATCTTGCTGCCGAATGTGCGAGCCAGCGCAGACGGGGACGCGAAGCGCGCCGTGATCGACCTCGATGCTCTACAGGCGCTCGAGTTCGACGTCACGAGCGAACGCAACGAGACCTCGCGTCGCATTCCGTACGGTGGCTTCGTCGAAATCTGGCAGCACGATGCGAAGTTCGCGTTCTTCAACGTGCGCGTCCCGCTCGACACGCGCGGGCGCGCAACCACGAAGCTCGCACCCGGAAGGTATCGCTTGCTCGTTTGGCATCCGGTTCTCGGAGACTCGCTCACGGATCTCCGCGTGGCACCGCAAGGAACCCGCAATCAACGTGAAGACGTCGAACCCAAGGAAGGTGCAACCACCCTCCCCCCGCTGCGGGTTCCCGTGACGTTGCAACCGTTCGTCGAGGCCCGCCTCCATCTCGAAAGCAAGCTCGAGGGCCCGTTCATGGTGTCCGCGCTGTGTGGCGTCCGCAAACCGGACCGAGTCGCGCAAACGCTCGCAAACTACAACGCGGGTCCGTTTTTCGTGCCGGGGCCTGGCCCCCTGCGTCTTCGCGCATCGAGCCGCATGTCCATCATGCGAGTCAGCGCGAACGCGTGCCGCAAACCCGGGCGCGCCCCGACGGTCTCGCAGGACTTCAGCACGACGGACGACTTCACGATGGTCGTCCAATGAGGCGTCCACGAAGCGCCTGCGCGACCAAACCGTGCCCTGCAAGATCGTGATCCAATGAGGGCTTCCACGTCTCGCGAACTGCATCTTGCCTGTGCTGCAACGCTCGCCTGCGCCTGCGTGAACACGCAAGACCTCGGTCGCACGCGATTCCGCGTCGTCGATGCGACGACCGGGCAGCCGGTCGCGCGAGCCATCGTCCACGCGGTCACCCAGCCGCTGCCCCACCTCGACACGCCGATCGGACAAACCGTGCTCGACGCGACCTGTGACGACAAAGGCAACGCACGGCTCTATCTCGACCCGCGATGCACTTGGTCCGCTTGGGCAACGTCTCGAGACGGGGAAACCCGCAGGGCGAGCTTCGCGCAGTCGTCGATCGAACCAGGCCGTCCGCTTCGCCTCGAACTCCACGAAGTGTCCACGCGAGAGGTCGTGCTACGTGGACTCGCGGCGTGGCGCGGAGTCGTCACCGGCGGACTGCGCGCCAAGTTCGTCGGCGGGCAAGCGTGGTACTGGGAATGGCGACAACGGATGGAGCCAGGCTGGCCATACCCGTTGCTCGAAACGGATCCGCTGCACCTCGGCTCGATCGCTCCGGTGTTCGACGTGCCGTTGCCCGACCGTGGTGACGAAGCAGCGATCGACGTGCCGCAGTTGCCGTTCGGCTTTTTCTGCGTGGCGCTCGTCGATGCAGCATCGGGAAGCGCGGAGACGGAGACGTGGCTCACGCCGCGCCCGCTCATGGTCGAGGGATTCGGCAACGGCAAGCCATCCGAAGTCGTGAACGTCGCGCCTCCCTGCCACGACTCGATTCGCGTCGAGCGTCCGAGCGGACGCGGGCACACGGAGGCACGCTTGATCGGCCGGGTGTCGTCGGGGCTATTACTCGAGCGCCGGCCCGACCAGTTCGGTGAATGCGTGTTGCAGACGAAGTGTGTGCAACACCTCTTCGCCTACGCGAAGGACACCTACTCCAGACGATTGCCGTACACACGACGCTCGCTGCAGTTCGGTCTTGCTGCGCGCGACCCTGGCAAGGTGCGATTCCTCGGGTGGCACGAGGACGATCGCGTGCTCTTGACGAACGACGTGTTCGCGCTCGAACTCGCGACACGGCTCGGGGAACCAGGTAGCGCGGAACTCGAAGCGCTCCACGATCCTGCCCACGACGCCCTCGTGCTCGTTCGCGACGGACGTCCCGTACTCTTGTCGCCCGATTCGGCACGTACCGTCGCCGATCTCAATGATCTGCGCACCGTCGACTTCACGATCGGCACGGTGCCGTCGATGGAACACGCAGCGCGCTCGTCGAATGGCTCGTTCTTCGAGATCTGGTGCGCGGATCGGTACTCGAGTCAGCGGGTTCGCCTGCCGATTCGCGCACGGCGCGTGACGACGCGGCTGCTTCCGGGAGAGTACTACGCGATCGCATGGCAGGAGGGTGTCGGCGACGGCCTCTTGCGCTTCCGCGTCCCGGACGATTCGGGTCCCTCCCCAGTCACCGTCGACGTCCCGATGCGCGCGTTCCAGATCGTGCGCGGTCGCGTGATCAGTGGCGCGGTCCGAGAGGTCTTCCAAGTGACGTCGACACCGCACGCAATCGCCACGAAGTTCATCGAGCGCGTGCTCGCGGGCTACTCGGCGCGACCGGTATTCACGGACGACAAGGGACAGTTCTGTCTACGCGTCTCCGAGTCTTGCACGAGGCATCGCGTGTCTGCCCTGACGAGCTCGACTCCGAGGCGTGGCGCATCGATCGACGTCGAGGCGAGCGAGTCGGACCTCGAACTCCGCATTCGTCACTGAGTCGCGCGCTCTACGTGTGGACTCGATCCGCCAAGCACGTGGCGAGGATGCCCTTCGAAAGTTCATCGTCACGACTGCCGCGCTTCTCGTCCCCCTTCGGTCGGGCGGGCGCGGGTAGATGAAATGGCGTACCCGGGAGGAGTCGAACCCCCAACCTCCTGATCCGTAGTCAGGTGCTCTATCCGATTGAGCTACGGGTACGCGAGGCGAAGGAGAGTAGGGCTCCGCCTCGCAGCGTCAAGAGCGATTGCAACGTTTCGCTAGTCGCGCCGCGGCGCCGATCGCGCACTCAGTCCGCGGGGCGCCAGGTCTGCGTGCTGCTCGCGTGGCCGAAGACGCGACGCTGGACGTCGATCGCGGTGCGGAACGCGTGGAACTGACGCCATCCGGGCACGAGGTTGTCGCTCACATCGCCGACGAGCAGGCTGCCGACATAGCCTTCGACGTAATCGAAGAAGGCCGCGATCGCCGCACCCGTGGCACGCGTGTGCTGCGGTTCTGCGAGCAGGATCGGCATCCACGTGTGCCGGAGCTGCCGCGAGAATGCGGCGTCGAACTGCCCGTCGAGCGTTGCCTGCAGCCATTGGCGGGCCGCGTGCCGACGCAGATTGCGGATCGACGCGCGCACGGTCTTCTGGGGAGCGAGCGCCTGAACGCCGTGAAGCTCCGCGTTGATCGCGACCTCGCGAGCCCGGTCTGCGAAGTGCAACGCCATCTCATCGAACTCGGTGGCGAGTTCCTCGGCGCAATCGCAGAGCGCCTGTTGCTCGTCTTCGCCGAACTCGAGCTCGGTCAGAATCGTGCCCAGAACACCGCGCCGCAGCGGCTTTCCGGCAACCTCGGGATGAGAACGCGTCGTGCGCGTGGGCGTCGTGAGCGGATTCGACGTCTTCATGGGGACTCCAGGACGAAAGGGACGGGTACTTCGGTACCCCATCGACCATCGGAGGCTGCGGACTCGACGGAAATCGGGAAAGGTGCCCCGCGCCGTGTCGAGCCTGTCGAGCCTGTCGAGCCCGCTCAGACCTGGATGTGCGCTCGCTTCGGCTTGAGCTTGGTGGCCTCGGTGCAGTAGCCGGGGTCGTATTCGCGGCAGACGTTCGGTCGCACGTCGTAGATGCTGCAGCGCATCATCCCCCCCGGGCCGATCGGCTTGAGGAAGGAGCACGCGCCGTTCGTGTGGCGCATGATGTGCTTGTAGAACCCGCCGAGGTCGTCGTCGAACTCGAAGTACTTCGCCGACGTCGCCTTCGAGTCGCGTTCGCCGAGGTGATCGAGGATGCGGAGGCGCTCCGCCTCCGTCAGGTGAATGCGGTCGATCGAACAGCAGTCCGACTTGACGCAACGATCACAACGGTCCGGGTCGTACTCGGGATCGGCCTTGAACGCGACCGTGTGGATCTCGCGCACGAGGTTCTTGACCGCATCCCGCAACGCCGGGTGGTCCGTCAGGTCGAAACTGCGGCTATAGCTGACGTTGGAGTTGCCGAACGCGAACGAGTTGTCGGGGAGCGTCGACTCGATGTCGAGCTCTTCGTCGTCGAGATCGATCGAAACCGAGCTGAGATGGCGCAAGAACTGCTCGAGCTCGGGTTGATCACGGACGCGCTGCTCGAGAGTCTTCGAGGCAGATCCCTCGACTGGCTTGGCCGACTTCTTCCCGTTCTTCGAACTCATCGCGATCCCCCCTCGGTTCGTTTGCTTCTTCGCTTCTCGGCGTCTTCGCACCTTTGCTGGCGTCGGATGCACCGGTCTCGCAACCGTCGAGTCCGATCATCACGGGTTCAGCGTATCGAACGCATTCCTAGCGACGCAGCCAAAAAAAACTGTGGCCGCACTGCGAGAACTGGCCGCTCTTCGATCGCACGCGGAGGCGGATCGGCGGAGGCGCCGGTGTTGTGTGGCCGACTTTCGGCGTAGAGTGCTCGCGTCATGCTCACGCTTTCGATCCAGTTCCACCGCTTGGCCTCGAGCCTCCTCTTCCTCGTCGCGACGCTCGGCTTGCAGAGTTGCGGCATCATGCTCCTGTCGGCCGAGGAGGAGATCCAAATGGGACTCCAGGCCTATCCGGAGGAGACGGGCAAGTACACGGAGATCAAGAGCGGCCCCAACTACGAGATCGTGCAGCGCGTCACGAGGACGCTGGCGCAGCAGGCGAATGCCGACGTCGCGCAGAGCTTCTCGGAACCCTTCAAGTGGGAGTGCAAGCTGCTGGAAGCGCCCAAGACCGTCAACGCGTGGTGCCTCCCGGGCGGCAAGATGGCGATCTACACAGGGATCCTGCCGATCTGCAAGAACGAGACCGGCATCGCGGTCGTGATGAGCCACGAGATCGGACACGCGGTGCTGCGGCACAGCAATCAGCGCATCAGCACCAACATGATCCTCAAGGGCGCGATGGATGCGGGGCAGGCGCTCTTCGGAGGGAGCACCGAGACGACGGGAACGCTGATGAGTGCGCTCGGAATGGGTGCGCAGTACGGCGTGCTGCTGCCGTTCTCGCGCAGCCACGAGAGTGAGGCCGATCTCTACGGCGTCGAGCTGATGATTCGCGCAGGCTACGACCCTTGGGAGAGTGTCGATCTTTGGAAGCGCATGGCCGCACTCGGGTCGTCGGGACCGGAGTTCTTGTCGACGCACCCCAATCCCGAGAACAGGGCGCAGCGACTCGCCGAAGCGATTCCGGGGCTTCTGCAGAAGTACGGGAAGAAGTCGAGCCGCTGACGTTCGCAGCGTGCCAGCCGACCACGCAAGCGACGAGTGTCGCGCGGCCGACCACGCAAGCGACGAGTGTCGCGCGTCCGAAGTGCGTTGCCGAGATCACGGGACGCGAGCACGCGCCTTCATCGCCATAGCGGCTTCCGACAAGCTCACCGACTCGGTAAGCGCAATCCATGCGTGAAACGAAGCGCATCCTCGTCCTGGCCGAGGGCGCTCAGTATCGCGACGCTGCACGCGCGGTGTCGGCACGATTCGCAGGACAAGTCGCGGTTCTGCCCGAAGGGGTGGCGTTCGAGCAAGCACTGGTGCAGTGGCGAGCTTCTCGTGTTGGCGAGCCCGATTCTCACGCGCGTGGGGACTCTCGTGGGGACTCTCGCTCTCGTGGGGGCTGTCGTGGGGATTCTCGTGGGGACTGTAGCTCTCGTGGGGACTGTCGCGGGGATTGTCGTGGGGACGCCGTGGGCGAACACACGCTTGCGGTCCGTGTCGGCGCCGACGGGATGAGCCTCATCGACCTCGAGCCCCCGCATCGGTGCCTACGCGTCGATTTCGCGCAACCGCGCTTGCTCCGCAGGCTACGCGGCTGTGCCGGGCGCGAACCGCTCGTCCACGCGCTTCGCGGCAAGGCTGCACGAGCGACGACCGTACTCGACGCGACCGCAGGACTCGGCGTCGACACCGCGATCGCGGCGAGTCGCGGCCTGCGGGTCATCGCCGTCGAACGCCATGCGGTCCTAGCCGCGTTGCTCCGCGACGGCCTAAGCCGCGCAAGCCTCGACGAGCGAACCCGCTCGATCGCCGAACGCATCACTCTGATGGAAGCCGACGCCACCGCCGTCCTACGCGACCTCGGCGCAGCCAACGAGCCGTGCGTCGCGTATCTCGACCCGATGTTCGCCGACGCCGCGCACAAGTCGGCGCTTCCGTCCGGCGCGATGCAGCTGGTACGCGCGCTCTTGCATCAAGAAGGCGCATCACCGCAAGCCGAGAACGTGGCCGACCTCCTCGAAGCCGCCCGCGCCGCCGCCCCCCGCGTCGTCGTCAAACGCCCGCGCACGGCACCGCCGCTCGCAGGATCCGCCCCCCACCACAGCGTCCGCGAGCGAACCTGCCGCTTCGATGTCTACGTCCGGTGATGTGGGCTCCAAGCAGACGAAGCGCCAAAAAAGACCGCGAAACGACCCTGGCACGTTTCACGCACGAAAGTACCGCGAAACGACCCTGGCACGTTTCACGCGCGAAAGTAGCGCGAAGCGACCCTGGCACGTTTCACGCACGAAAGTACCGCGAAGCGACCCTGGCACCCTTTGTGCGCCTGGATGCGGCGCTATCCTGGGGGTTTGACCTCTTCCTCCTCGGGCCAGCTCTCTCCGCGATGAAATTCTGGATCGCAGTCGTGTTCGTCGGGCTCGGATTCGTGCCTGGATTGCGTGCGCAAGCCGCGCGCGTCGACTTCAACCGCGAAATTCGGCCGATCTTGTCGGATCGTTGTTTTCAGTGTCACGGCTTCGATGCGCGGGCCCGGAAAGCCGATCTGCGACTCGACACGTTGGCCGGGCAGCGGGAGACCCGTGAAGGGAAGACCCCCGTCGTGCCCGGGGACCCTGACGCCTCCGAACTCGTGCGGCGCATCGAGTCCGACGACCCGGACCACGCCATGCCGCCGAAATCCTCGGCGCTGAAGTTGTCCGACGAAGAACGCGCGCTTCTTCGTCGGTGGGTCCAGGAGGGCGCCGAGTTCGAGGAACACTGGGCGTTCGTCCCTTGCGAACGCCCGCACGTGCCCCGTCCCACGAACGGCAAGGTGCGCAACGAAATCGACGCGTTCGTGCTCGCGAGGCTCGAGCCCGCCGGCATCGAGCCGTCGCCGACCGCCGACCCCGCGACGTTGCTTCGAAGGGTCACGCTCGACCTGACCGGATTGCCACCGACTCCCGAAGAGCTCGACGCCTTCCTCGCCGATCCATCGGACGAAGCGTACGAACGCCACGTCGATCGCCTTCTACGCAGTCGCCACCACGGCGAGCGCATGGCGCTCCTGTGGCTCGACGCGGCACGCTACGCCGACACCAACGGCTTCCACCACGACAACGTCCGCACCTCGTGGCCCTATCGCGATTGGGTCATTCGCGCCTTTCAGAACAACAAGCCGTACGACGAGTTCGTGGTCGAACAGCTCGCCGGCGACCTCCTTCCGAACGCGACCGAGCAGCAGCACATCGCGACCGCGTTCTCGCGGATGCACAACATCAATGACGAAGGCGGAGCGCTCGATCCCGAATACAAGGTCGAAGCCGTCTGCGATCGCATCGAAACGATCTCGACGACCTTCCTCGGGCTCACGATGACCTGCGCGCGGTGTCACGATCACAAGTACGATCCGCTCACGCAGAACGACTACTACTCGCTCTACGCCTTCTTCAACAGCATCGAGGAGCGCGGCGTCTACCCGAACAACCTCGAACAGGCGCGCGCTTATCCGGCACGACTCGACTACTTCCCTGACGGCATGAAAGCGCAGGTCGCCGAAGCCCGCCAGCGCGTGGGCACAGCCGAAGCCGCTTTGGCCGACGCACAGCCCGGGTTCCGACAAGAGCGCGAAGCGCACGATCGCGCCGTCCTCGAAAAGCACCACGTCGCGTGGCTCGACCGCACGGCCATGACAGCAGTCGCCCAGAGCGGACGTACTCTCGTCCGACAGGACGACGGTAGTTGGCTGCTCGATCTCGACAAGCAAGCAGGGCCACCGTCGAGCGACGTCCATCGGTTCTCGATGACGACCGATCGTACGGACTTGAGGCTGGTACGGTACGAGGCGTTCGTCGACGACCGCTTGCCCGGCAAGAGCGTCGGCACGGTTCCGCATGGCAACGCCGTCGTTTCGAAGTTCGTCCTCGAAGTCGCCCCCATCGCGAGCGGCGATGCCGAAGCAACGAGCGAATTCGTCGAGCTCGCCTGGGCCTGGGCCGATCTCGAGCAGCGGAACGGCGACTTCGACATCCTCAACACGCTCCCGGGAAGCGGCTTCGAGAATCCGAGCGAGGGCTGGGCTCTCGCCGGCCATCACGACAAGAACCGTCGCACCGCGATTCTCGTCGCGAAGCAGCCCTTCGGCTTCGAAGGCGGCACCAAGCTCACGTTGCACGTCCACTACGAGAGTCGTTATGCGCAGCACCTCGCGGGCCGCGTGCGCGTGAGCTTCGGTGCAGCGGACGCGAGCGTCACGCAGCAGATTCCCGAGCGCCACGGTAGCTGGTTCGCTTGCGGTCCGTTCCCGGCAGCGAGCTTCGACGAAGCCTACGACCGCGCCTTCGGCCCCGAGTCGGTGTCGCGCATCGCGATCGACGCGTCGTTCGTCGCAGGCAAGAAGAAGCAGCGCTGGCGCTACGAAGACAAGTTGCAGGACGACACGACGTTTTCGTTCAACAACACGAAGAGCGCCTACTACTTCGGACGAGAGTTCCGCAACGAGCATCCGCAGCGCATCGTGCTCCATCTGGGAAGCGACGATGCGATCCGTGTCTTCCTCGACGGCAACGACGTGTTGTCCAAGCGCGTCCTCCGCGGCGTCGCCAGGGACCAAGAACACCTCGAACTCGAGATCCCCCGCGGACGCCACGCAGTCGTCGTCAAGATCGTCAACGACGGCGGACCGGGTGCATTCCACGGACGTCTGACCTACCCGCAGGACGGCACGATCCAGGGCCGCTACGCACCGGTCGCGCTGGTCCCTTCTGCCGATCGCGACGACACTCTGACCGAGCGCTACGCGCGCGAATGGGCGAGCACGACGTCGCCGACGTTTGCCGCGCTCGATGCCGAAGTCCGTGAGAGCAAGTCCGCCCTCGAGGCTCTGCAGGCACAGGCCGTCCCCGTGCTCGTGATGCGAGAACTCGACAAGCCGATCCCGACGCACGTCCTCACCCGCGGACGCTACGACGCTGCCGACGAGAGTCGTCCGGTCGATCGCCGCCCGCCTCTCTTCCTCGGCGGCAAGCTACCCGCGGACGCTCCGAACGATCGTCTGGGGTTCGCGCGCTGGCTCGTGCGCAAGGACAACCCGCTGACGCCGCGTGTGCACGTCAACCGGCTCTGGCAGATGATCTTCGGTCGCGGCATCGTCGAGACGAGCGAGAACTTCGGCATGCAGGCGTCGTGGCCCTCGCACCCCGAACTCCTCGATTGGCTCGCCGCGCGGTTCGCTCAGGATTGGGACGGGCGAGCCTTGTTGCGCAGCATCGTCACGAGCGAGACGTATCGTCGCTCGGCACGACCGACACCGACCGCACGCAAGCTGGATCCCGACAATCGTCTTCTCGCACGCTTCCCGCGACAGCGACTGCAGGGCGAAGCGATTCGCGACCTCGCGCTCTTCGCGAGTGGGCTCTTGAGCGACGAACCCTTCGGCCCGAGTGTGCGTCCTTACCAACCCGAAGGTCTGTGGCGCGAACTCTCGATCGGTGGCAGCTCCAACACGCGCATCTTCGAGCGCGATGACGGCGACAAACTCTATCGCCGCAGCCTCTACACGTTCTGGAAGCGCACGAGCCCCAATCCGCAGATGTCGATGTTCGACGCGCCGACGCGCGAGTACTGCGTCGTGCGGCGCGGCGTGACCAACACTCCGCTGCAAGCACTCGTGCTGTGGAACGACGAGCAGTTCCTCGAAGCTGCGCGCGTGCTCGCACAACGCACGCTGGGCGAAGAGCACCTGAGTGACCGAGCGCGCATCGACGCGATGTTCACGCGCTGCACCGGACGCCACGTGGGCAAGGCCGAAGCACACGTGCTCGAGGGATCCCTCACCGCGTTCCGATCGCGCTACGCTTCTTCACCCGAGGACGTCACCGCGCTGCTCGCGATCGGCGAAGCGCCTTTGCCCGCCACGTTCCAAGACGGAACGTGCGCCACCCACGAACTCGCTGCCTGGATGATGCTCGCGAGCACGATCCTGAGCCTCGACGAAACCATCGTTCGCGATTGAGAGAGCCGACCGACATGCATCCCATCGAAGAACATCATCGACTCGTCACAAGGCGTCAGTTCTTCGGCCGCGCGAGCGGCTCGATCTCCGCAGGACTCGGTATCGCGGCGCTGTCGCAGCTCGAAGGACGCGTGATCGCCGCACCGAGCGTCGAAGGACCCGAAGACGCGGTCCCCCACTTCGCACCGAAGTGCAAGCGCATCATCTACCTCCACCAAATGGGTGCGCCGTCCCAGCTCGACCTCTTCGACTACAAGCCGAAGCTCGTCGAGATGGCGGGCAAGGACCTGCGCAAAATGCCGGACGTGTGGCAGAACCAACGCGTCACCGGCATGACCAGCGGGCAAAGCAGCTTGCCGCTCGTTCCGTCGCGCTTCCGCTTCGACCGCTACGACAACGAGAGCGGTGGCACGTGGATCAGCGAACTCCTGCCGCACACCGCGGCCGTGGCGGACAAGCTCTGCATCGTGCGCTCGATGTTCACCGAAGCGATCAATCACGAGCCCGGGATCACGTTCTTGCAGACGGGCAGCCAGATCCCCGGACGTCCGGCGATCGGCTCGTGGCTCAGCTACGGCCTCGGCAGCGCCAACAGCGACTTGCCGTCGTTCGTCGTCCTGATCTCGCAAGGCTTCGGCAACATGCAAGCCCTCTCGGCGCGCATGTGGGGAAGTGGCTTCTTGCCGAGCGAGCACCAGGGCGTGCGCTTGCGAAGCGGCAAGGATCCCGTGCTCTTCCTCGACGACCCCAAGGGGATGAAGCGCAGCGACCGCCGTCGCATGCTCGACGCCGTCGTCGCGCTCAACGAGATGGAATACGAGCGCTGCCTCGACGAGGAGGTGCGCACGCGCATCTCGCAGGCCGAGATGGCGTTCCGAATGCAGATGTCGGTTCCCGAGCTCACCGACTTCAGCTCGGAGAGCGCCGAGACCCTCGAACTCTACGGGCCCGACGTCCACAAGCCCGGCAGCTTCGCCGCCAACTGCTTGCTCGCACGGCGCCTCGCCGAACGAGACGTGCGCTTCATCCAGCTCTATCAACGTGGCTGGGACGCACACGGCAATCTACCCAAGGAGATCACTCTGCAGGCGAGGGCCGTCGACCGCGCGCAGGCCGCGCTGATCCAGGATCTCGATCGGCGCGGCTTGCTCGACGACACGCTCGTCGTCTGGGGCGGCGAGTTCGGGCGCACCGCGTACTGCCAAGGTGCCTACAACGTCGAAACCTATGGTCGCGACCATCACCCCCGCTGCTTCACGATGTGGTTCGCGGGCGGCGGCATCCGCCAGGGCATCGACTACGGCAGCACGGACGACTTCGGCTACAACGTCCTGACGAACCCGGTCCACGTGCACGACATGCACGCGACGATGATGCATCTGCTCGGGATCGATCACGAGCGGCTCACGTATCGCTACCAAGGACGTCGGTATCGGTTGACGGACATCGCCGGCCGCGTCGTGCACGACATCCTCGCGTGATGCGAAGCTACGCACGCGTGCGGATTGCTGCGCTCGCGGCATTGCTCGCATTGTCCGCGCTCGGGCACGCCCAGCGATCCGACTCGCCGACGCGCGACGCGAAGCGACCCAACGTCCTTTTCTTCCTCGTCGACGACATGGGCGCGCGCGACACATCGGTCGACTTCGTGCTCGATCCACTGGGTCGCCCGATCGAACCAGGTCGTACGACCGTCTATCGCACGCCGGCGATGGAGCGACTCGCGGCACGGGGAAGGCGCTTCTCCAACGCACACGCCTGCACCGTGTGCACGCCGACACGCGTGTCGATCATGACGGGGCAGCATGCCGCGCGGCTCGGCATCACAACGTGGACGCATCCGCAAGTGACCAAGGACACCGGCTTCGTCCAGCAGGACGGCGTGCGGAGCCCGGCGTGGCGCATGCAGGGCCTCGATGTCACGTTGCCGACGCTTCCACGTCTGCTCGAGGAGGCGGGGTACACGACGATCCACTGCGGCAAGGCGCACTTCGGACCCAACGACACGGCTGCCGGCGACCCGAAATCGCTCGGCTTCGACGTCAACATCGCGGGGCATGGTGCAGGCGGTCCTGGTTCGTACAACGGCAAGACGAAGTTCAGTGCAGCTTGGCGCAACGGCGGTCACGACTGGGACGTTCCCGGGCTCGCGAAGTACCACGACAAGGACGTGCACCTCACCGAAGCGTTGACGCTCGAGCTGAAGGACGCGATCACGGCAGCGGTCGAATCGAAGCGCCCGTTCTTCGCCTACATGGCGCACTACGCGGTGCACGCACCGTTCGAGGTCGATGCTCGCTTCGCCGCGAACTACCCCGACCTCGAGGGCAAGGCGCTCGCGTTCGCGACGATGGTCGAAGGCATGGACAAGTCGCTCGGGGACTTGCTCGACCACTTGAAGTCCCTCGGTGTCGCGGAGGAGACGCTCGTCGTGTTCTATGCCGACAACGGCAGTGACGGCCCACTCAATCGCCCGTTGCGTGGCAAGAAGGGCACGCGCTTCGAAGGTGGCACGCGCGTGCCGCTCATCGTGGCGTGGGCCGAAGCCGACGCCGACAATCCGATGCAGAAGCGACTGCCGATCGAAGCGAAGTCGGTTTCCCGTCAACTCGTCACGCCCGAGGACTTCCTGCCGACGCTCTGCCGAATCACCGGCGTAGACGTACCGAAGGGAGCGACGATCGACGGCAGTGACGTCAGTGCCGCGATTCGCGGAATCCCGGGCACGCACGCGCCGCCGAGCTTCGCGATCCATTTCCCTCACCGGCACAACGACACGCTCTACAGCACGTGGCTCGATGGGGACTGGAAGCTGATCTACGAACACGCCACGTCGAACTGGCAACTGACCAACGTCGCGCTCGATACGGACGAGAGCGAGAACCTCGTCACTAGAGAGCCGCGTCTCGCCCTCGCGATGGCGAAGCGCATGATCGCGCGCCTCGATGCGCTCGACGCGCAGTGGCCGGTGGACGCCACGGGGCAGCCACTGCGACCCGACATGTCGGCGCTCGAAGTCGCGGCCAAGGCGGCTGCGAAGACCTTGGGGCGCGCTCCGGATCAGGCGGACGAATCCGCTGGCGATCGCGCGACACGAGTCGGTTCGCTGCCGCGCGACGATCTCGACCTCGCATCGATGTGCCAGCCGATCGACGAGGCCAACCTCTACCACGACGAAGGCTACTACACGTGGTGCAACAGCATCCTTCGCGGTGACGACGGGCGGTATCACCTCTTCTACGTGCGCTGGCCGAAGGAGCACGGCTTCTACGGTTGGCTGACGCACTCGGAGATCGCGCGCGCAGTCTCGAACGCACCTGCCGGGCCGTATCGCTTCGCGGGGCGTGTGCTGCCGTGCCGTGGTGCCTTCCCGTGGAACGCGATCAATGCGCACAACGTCAAAGCCAAGCGCTTCGAGGGCCGGTACTACCTCTACTTCATCGCGACCAACGCAGGCAGCCACCAGCTGACCGAAGCCGAGCTCGCTGACATCGCCGCCACCGGCTATCGCCACCCCTTCTGGCGCTTGTTGCGCGACAGTCAACGCACGGGTGTCGCGGTCGCGGACAGTCCGCTCGGTCCGTGGACCGTCCTGGATCGACCGATCGTCGAGCCAGCCGGTCCCGTGTCGACGGTCAGCGTCAATCCCGCCGTCTGGCGCGCAGCCGATGGTACGTATCGCATGATCTTCAAGGGAGATCACCCCGTGTCGCGTGTCGCACAAGCCGTCGCGATCGCGAAGTCTCCGACAGGTCCGTTCGAGGTCCAGAAGCGCCTCGCATTCGAGCGCTATTCGGAAGATGCATCCGTCTGGCACGACGCTGCGCGTGCACTGACGTACGCGGTCCTGCACGATCGACACGGGTTCATCATGATCGCGAGCGAAGACGGCATCGAATGGCGGGATGCGAAGCACGCGCGAGTTCATGGCCTCCGCATCGCCAAGACGGGCGGCGGCTTCCTCGAGCCATCGCGCTTCGAACGCCCATCGGTCTTCGTCGAAGACGGCAAACCACGCGTGCTATCTGGCGCTGCACAGTGGGACCGCGGCAAGGACGCATGCATCGTCCTGATCCCGCTGCGCTGATCACGATCGAGCAACTACCTCTGCTTGCGCACCCAAGTGAGGAAACGCGCGATCGCCGGATGCGCGCGCAGGGCGTCGACGGTCGCATAGTGCTTTCCGAGTTCTTTCTCATCCGACACGAACTCGTGCACGGCCGAATGACAGTCCCGACAGAGCGGCACGGTTTGCTGCAGCTCTTCTCGCGTGAACCGCGCACGGAACCACCGCACGCGATGACATCGCCGCGGAATCAAATGGTGCGCCGTCGTCCCGGCGATCAGCGTGCGTTCGCAGAGTTCGCAGCGGTTGTGCAGAGGGATCGAATCCACGGCAATCAGATCGATATCGCAGCGCTCGCGCCTCGCGGCCTCCGGGTGCGCGCTCGGCTTCTCGGCGGGGCTTAGCGCCCGCCCTCTTCCGCCGTGTTCGACGGCTTCGTGCTGGCATCCTTCTTCATGAAGTCGAGCGATGCCGAGTTGATGCAGTAGCGCAGTCCCGTCTGCGTCGGCCCGTCGTCGAAGACGTGGCCGAGATGGCCGCCGCAGCGCTTGCAGAGCACTTCGGTGCGGTTCCAACCGAACGAGAGATCGGCTTGCTGCGTGATCGTGTCCTTGGCGGCAGGCGCATCGAAACTCGGCCAACCGCAGCCCGAATCGAACTTGGAGTCGGAGACGAAGAGCTCGGCGCCACACCCTTTGCAGCGGTAGACGCCCTCCTCGTGATGGTCCCAATAGGCCCCGGTGAACGCGCGCTCGGTGCCCTTCTCGCGAAGCACGTGGTACGACATCTCGTCGAGGCGTTCGCGCCACTCGTTCTCGGAGAGTTTGACGGCAGCGGTGCCGGGTTTCGCCGGCGCGGACTCACCTTGAGATGCAACATCTCCGATGGTCGCTGGCGTCGCGTTCGCGCTCGCCGCACCTCGCGTATCGCGCGACTCGTCGACGCAACACGACACCATGGCGACCAGCAGGAGCGCGCCGAACAGCTTCGTCACGCGACTTCCAGGGAAACTCACTCGTTCGACCATCCTCATTCTCCCTCTTCGTCCTCCCATTCGATGTTCGCAAGGTTGCCTTGTTCGAGCCGCTTGACGAGCTTGACGAGCCGCAACTGCGCGCGCCGGTGCCGGCTGAGCGCCGCCTCCTCGCTGATCCCGAGAGCCACGGCGATATCGCGGTGCGGAACACCGTCGATGCGCTGCACGATCACGTAGCGATCGGTCGCTCCCAGCAGTCGGAGCGCGAACTGCGCGATGCGCATGCCTTCACGGTCGCCGAGGATTCGACTCGGCGTGCCGTGATCGTGCGCGAGACCACCCAAGACTGCGCTCGCATCCCGCCCCGATACCTCGCGTCCGGAGTCGCGACACGACGCATCCATCCACCCCGCTTGGTCCCGGATCGAGTTCTCGACGATGCGAGCCATCAACGAGCAGAAGCCACGTTCATCGAGTTCCCCGAGTCGTGGACAGTACTTCACGAAGCGCAGCAACGCCTCTTGGACGATGTCCCCCGATTCGGCCTTCTCGCGCAGCCGAGGACCGAGTCGGGCACGCACTTGCCCCTGGATCCACGGCAGACAACGATCGATCAACGCGTTGAGTGCGGCAGGGTCATGCGTATCGATCCGTGCACCTCGAGGGGCAACGCGCTTCGAGTCGTCGGGGAGGCAAGTCCGTTCGTCGGTCACGCCGAACTCCGACAGCGTACCGGCGCCATGCAGCGAGTTGGAGGCAGCACGTACATTCGTGGATGGCAGCATAACAAGCGTTGTGCGAGACCGTTCCCTCCCGTACCAGTGCACCGTCGGACGAACCGATGCAGCACCCGCCCGTGGAGGGGCTTCGAACGGAGCCTGCTACGAGTCAGCGACCGAAACGGATCCGTCCGTCGCCGGGATTTCTGGAAATGAGCAAAATCCAGTCGTTCTCCGGGTTTTCCGCGACGCAGACTGATCGGCGCATCGCTGTTGTCGTGACATGGCCGAAGAACCACGAGACCCGGAGAACGCCGAGGGTTGGGTACTCGCGTACCTGGATCTCCGGGACCGCGGGGAAGCCCCGCCGCTGAGGGTCTTCCTCGAATCCGTGCCGGCGGAGTTGCGCGACGAAGTCGAGCGCGATTGTCGACGGCTTCAGGATCTCGAAGCCGAGCTTCGCCAGGGACCTAGGCCGGGTGCCAACGTCCCTTCGGGCACTGCGGACCAAGGACAGTTCGCACTCGACGGGTATCGCGTCGAATCCCTCTTGGACGAGGGCGGCATGGGCCGCGTATGGCGCGGCGAGCGGCTCGCAGACAGGATGCTGGTCGCGATCAAAGTGCTCAAGCCACGCTTCCTCGACTCGTCCGAAGCACGGGAGCGCTTCCGTCGCGAGGCCGAGATCGGCCACGAAATCACTCACGAAGGACTCGTCCCCGTCTTCGAGCACGGCGAACGAGACGGGTGCCCGTATCTGGTCATGCCGTTCATCGGCGGCGGGTCGCTGGCAGAGCGCATCGAGCAGGCGCGCAAGAGCGGTACCGAAGCCTTCGACGCGACCGAAGTCGCACGGATCGCGATCGCAGTGCTCCACGCGCTCGAAGCGTGCCACGAGAAGGGCATCATCCACCGCGACCTGAAACCCGCGAACATCCTGCTCGACGAGGCAGGCAATCCGCGGTTGATCGACTTCGGTCTCGCGCGGATCGAGGAGCGCTCGCAACTCACGCGCGTGGGTACGCTCGTCGGTACCGTCGCCTACATGAGCCCCGAGCAGACGTTGCTCGCGCTGCGACATCCGATCGACGCGCGCACGGACGTCTATTCCCTCGGTGCGGTGTTGTACGCGATGTTGACGCTGCACCCGCCGTTCGGACGCGAGGGTGACGATCCGACCAAGGACGACTCGGACATCCTACGCGACATCCTGTTTGCCGATCCCAACCCTCCGTCCCGGATCGATGCACGGATCCACAAGGACCTCGAGACGATCTGCCTCAAGGCTCTCGAGAAAGCGCCGCCTCATCGCTATCAGTCCGCGCGCGAGATGCGCCTCGACCTCGAACGCTTCGTGCGCCACGAAGCGATCGTCGCGCGACCGGTTCACCGCATCGTGCGATGGACACGGAGGGTCGCTCGGAACCGCGTCGCGATCGGCATCGTCATCGGATTGTCGACGGCGGTCCTGGCCCTTGCGATCTGGGCCGTTCTCTACGACCCACGGCCGCGGCTGCGCGTGCGCGCGCCGCAAGGCACTCGCGTGTGGCTCGCTCGCTTCGACTTCGCGGAGTCTCGACACGATCCGCCCCGCGACGTCGGCTCTGGACCGCTCGCGACCATCGCGGTCGACCCGGGCTACTACCGCATCACGGTCGAGCGAAGCGACTCCGAGTTCGCCGAGTGGGACCAGATCGTGCGCTCGGAGGACGTGACTGTCGACGCACCTCGGATCCTCCCGCTCGACGAGACTACGACCGACATGGTGCGCTTCGAGGACGAACGACCGTTCATTGCCGGGATCGACCCTCAAGTGTCGCGCTGTGCGGACTACGATCGACGCGAGTATCCAGCGCTTCCGCCATTCGCGATCGATCGCTACGAAGTCACGTTCGGCGAGTACCGCGCCTACCTCGCAGCGACGGGCGCCTTGCCGCCCCCGTATCTGGCCGACGGAAATCCGCCCGAACTCAGCGACTATCCCGACGACTACCCCGCAGTGGGTCTCTCGCACACGATCGCGACGGCGTACGCGGCTTGGGCCGGCAAGCGACTGCCGACGCGGCTCGAGTGGGAACGCGTCGCGCGTGGAACGGATGGCCGTCGCTTTCTCGTGCCGCCACCCTTCGACGATCAGAACGTCGTCGTCTATCGCGAGCGCACGACGGTGTTCCGCGTGCAGGACGTCCCGGGCTGGGCAGCCGGTTTCTTGCGGAACGCGGTCCCGACGACGTTCGCCAATGCCGACGTGACTCCCGAAGGCGTGCATCATCTCATGGGGAACGCGTCCGAGTTCGTCGCCGGCTTCGACCGGCAGCGCAACGGCGAAGTGCTCTGGTCTCAGGCCATGGTCAAAGGTGGGGATTGGCACGATTCGGCCGACGCCGCACACTTCGACTACGTCGGCGCGTTCCCACGAGATTTCTTCGATGGTGCGATCCGGCGTGGTTTCCGTTGCGCCAAGAGCTTGCGCGCCCCGTCACGACAAATCGCGCACTAGGCGTTCTCGGACGTCGGACCGACGTTTCGACTTCTCGCGACTCCCGTTCTCCCCATCCACTCCACGACACGAGGACCTCGCACGATGATCACCAACCTCACGATCCAACCGACCTTCGACTTCTCGAACATCAGTCCCGAAGCGGTTCGTTACGAAAGCAGCGCACAGTTCAAGCGCTTCGTGACGAAGCGCCTCGCATCGATCCTCGGTGCGTGCGACGGCCGTTGCCCCGCGATTCGCGTCGATGATGCAGAAGCTCAGAGACGTTCCGCAGACTTCGGCAGCTACCATACCTTGTGCGGACTCGTCGGCGACGTCCTGACGCGCGAAACCGCCGAACGCTTGACGGCATCCGACGGCGAGCCCCCGATCGGCCCCGAGTGCCGTCCTTCCGAAGAAGATCCGAACATCTGGATCAAGTCGCGCGGCATCTTCTTGCACGCAGGTCCAGCCTCGGACGAAGAAGGCCCTCTGGTCGTCGGCGATCTCGACAAGGAAATGAACGCGTGGCCGCGACACGTCCGCCACGAACTCGCTGCGATGCGTCTCTACGTGCGCGTGCAATGGCATCACCGGTACGCGGCACCGGACGGTGGCACACCAGGCGACGCACCGGCGAGCTCGCCGCAGTAAACGCAACCCGGTCCGACGTGCGCGACACACGTGATCGCTGATCCGCCGCACGAGAACGCGGACGCCCCGCGTATAGTCGCGCAGCTCGACCTTCGTGAACGCAGCACCGCGCAGCCCCGAACTCCGATCGATGATCGCGATCGCGTGCATGGCTCTCTTCGCCTACGCGTGGACGCTCGCGTTGTACTTCCAGTTCGACGACTTCTGGCTGGGCCTCGTCTCGGGTGAGCAAATCCGGCGTGCGATGCATCCGTTCGAAGAGCACGGGCCGCTTCCCCCTTTGCTCGAACACCTCTTCCAACCCATCGTCTGGATCTGGCTCGAGTTCGACGCCTGGCTTTCTGGCACCCCGTTCCGTGCATGGGTCTATCACGCGACCTCGATTGGCGTGCATGCGGTCACGAGTGTCGCGCTCTACGTTCTCCTGGCGCGGCACGTGACGCGTCACGCAGCGCTGATCGCGGCGACGGTCTTCGCCGTGTGGCCTGCGGGAGCGCAAGCGGTGAGTTGGACCGCGGCACGCGGAGACATGCTCTGGGTGACGTTCACGGTGTTCGCGCTCCTTGCGGCACGGGGGAGCGCACTGCTCGCCGGCATCTGCCTCGCGCTCGGCTTCGCGGCCAAGAGCAGCGCGTGGACTTCGGCACCGCTCGTCGTGCTCTACGCATGGCTGCAGCGACCGGAAGCTCGACGCCGCGTCGTTTCCACTTGCCGTCTCGTTCTCGTGCTGTTGCTGCCGCTCGGACTCGTCGCGTGGTGGCGCGCAAACTACCTCGACACGTGGTCGATGCTGTACATCGGCGGAATCCAGGCGCGCGCGGACCAAATACCCGTGATGTTGCGCGCCGTACCGAGTGCGCTGCACTACTTGCTCGCGCCCAAGAACGTCGTTCCGGATGCCCTCGCGGGATTGTGGAACGGCAGCGCCCTCAACACCGCGCTCGCGTTCATCGCGATCGTCGGGCTCGCGTTCCTTTTCTTCACGCAAGGCCGAAGAGAGCGGTATCGACGCGCCGTGGTCGCGCTCTTCGTGCTCGCGATTCCGACCGTCCCGGCGGTCTTCTTGTGGCACCTCTATCCTGCAGCGCCGGGCATCTACTCGAGTCGCGCGCTCTACCCGGTCGTTGCGGCGGCCGCGGTCGTGGTTGCACTCGCGTTCGACGCATCGGAACGTGAACCCGAGGGTCACCGCGTACCTGCCGCTGTCCGCAGCACCCGGCGAACGTTCGTCTCGCGCCTCGTTCTCGTCTGCATCGCGGCGTCGACCGTCGATACGACACTGCACGTCGCACGTCTGGAGATCGACGCTGCGCGACGGACACGTCATCGCATCGAGAGCCTGCAGAGCCACGCGGAGGTGGTCGGCAACGACATCACGTTCGTCGTGACCGATCCCGAACCGACGAGATTCGGAGTCTTGATGACGCATACGCAGATCGGCGCCGCCGTGCGGCCACCGTTCGCAGCGAGCGAGCTGCGCGTGCTTCCCATCGAAAACGTCGAGAGCTGGATCCGCAACGACGGCCTCGCTTCGATCCGGGGCGCCGTGCAGTTGCTCGAGCTGCGCGAGGATCGCTTCGAACCCGTGACCGACGTCTTGCCCGCTTTGCCCGCGGTCGGTCACGACGCGGAGATCGAATCGCCCCCCACGGCCACGGTGTCGTTCGATGCGAAGCTCGCCTGCACGTGGCGTCCGCCGGCATCGTTCGCTCCGCGTGCATGGTCGTATCTTCGCGTCGAGACCGACGCCGACGTAGGCCGCGCGACCGTGAGTTTTTCAGGCCCACCGTTCGCAGACTCGTCGCGCGCGATCCAACGAGAGGTGGAGTTCTCGGGCGGTAGCTGCAACATCGCACTCGCGACCGATACCGAACTCGCTCGACGACGCTCGGTCGAATCGGTCTCTGTCGCTCCGACTTCCGCAGGGTCGGGGCACATGACCTTTTCGCTCGTGCGCTCGATCCGGACGCTCGAGCTCGTCGCTCCGCCAGCCGGATCGCGGATCCACTTCGCTCCGACGCCGACGTTCGAGGTCGCCGGCATGCCGGACGGCGCGGACCTGGAACTCCGCCTACAACTGGTCGTCTTCGGAGCGCGTGCGCCGATGGCGTACCGCGTGCCCCGTGCAGACCTCGACGTCCGCGCTGGGCATGCGCGCTATGCACCGAGTTTGCGGCACTTCGTGGGCGAGGACGGCCTGGCCTGGACCGAGGCACTCGCCAAGATCTATCGCGAGATCGCGGAGCCCTACGGGGTGCACGAGTTCGGTCTCGTGGGAACCATCGTGGCCGTGCGTAGCGGGGTCACGCTGGCATCAACGCCGGAGCTTCGGTGGACTCTGACGGCAAACTGAAGCGATTTTCTCCTTGTCCGGCAGCACGATTGACGACCTTGCCGCGTGACGAAGGTGCTGAGCGGGCGCCATGATGAGGGCGCCCCCCGTCTCGTCAGCTTCGTAATCTTCTCCCAGGACGAATCATGTCGCGCGCTCTACCGCTCCTCGTCGCACTCACCTGTTCGTCGTTCTGTATCGCTACAGCGACGGCTCAAACGCTCACGGGGTCGATCGAGACCAAGTCGCCGGCCGGCGCGTTCGGCAAGAGTGGCACCGTCGGCTCGTTCGATTTTTCGCCGGCCAACTACGTGCTGCCCCCGCTCGGTGCCTACTCGTGGAAAATCCGAGGGGCAGGCAGTCAAGGTACCGGCACGGCCATGACCCATGCGTCGATGAACGTGTACGGCTACGTCAACCAAGACGGCGTCGCCGTCGTCGGAATCTCCGGCTCGGCGCGCGGTACGTCCCCTTCCGAAACCGCCTACACGACGCCGACGACCACCGGTCCGGGGACGCCGGGAACACTCGACTTCGTCCTTCGCTACAAATCGAGCGCGGGTCGCAAGGGCGTGATCAAGATCGCGTGGCAGTCGCTCCTCAAGTTCAGCGCGACGGCAAAGGCGGCGATCGACATCGACGACAACGGAACCCCCGAGTGGACCGGCGGCAACACGAACGGTGGCTTCGCGACGCAGCTCGTTCCCGTCGCGTTCGACGCCAACGGTGATCTGATTGCGAAAGTCTCGATCGAGGGCACGGTCGACGGTGCGGGACAGATCAACTTCTCGAGCGCCTACGGCCGTCTCGACATCCGGTTCGTCGACCAGAATGCGGGCAAGTGCACGATCACGCCATACGGCACGGGCTGCTCGGGCGCGAGCGCGACGGCATCCGTCACGACGATCGGCGCAGAACACGTCATCGCAACGAAGGTGACCGGCGGATTCGCCAATCTCTTCGCACTGGAGGCCATCGGCAGCAGCAAGCTCAGCCTGCCGCTTCCCGGCAACTGCACGCTGCTGACCAACGCGATCTCGTTCTTGGTGCACCCGACGGACGCCAACGGCGAACTGACCTTCCTCCGCAAGGTCAGCACCTACAAGAACCTCTCGACGCTACACCAGTTCTTGCCGCTAGGCCTCG
>JAGQQW010000429.1 GCA_020426005.1 Planctomycetota bacterium
GTCGCGCCAAGGTCGCTGACTTTGGCCTCGCGAGGATGATGGCCGAACATCGGCCAACACGCGAGGTCACCACCGAGGACTGGCTGCCCTACGGGACCCCGTCCTACATGCCGCCAGAGACCTTGGAAGGAAAACGCGGCGACGCTCGCTCTGACCAGTGGTCGTTCTGCGTGTCTGTGTGGGAGACCCTCGACGGTGAGGTCCCGTTCCCAGGGCTCACGCGCACGACGTTGCTGGAGTCGATCGCCAAGGGTCCTCGGGTGATCAACCTCGAAGTACCCGAGCGTGTGCGAGATGTTCTCCGGGTCGGTCTCGCGGTCGATCCTTGCGACCGTTATCCAGACATGGAGACCCTGGTTGCCGAACTCGCACGGCTGGTGTCGACCGACTCCGAGGAGATCACACCTGGGGCCAGCGCCACGAGTTCGCCCGATGATCTCGAGGCTGAGATCGCGTCTGCGTCCGCCGAGGCCGAGGTCAAGCTAGCGCCCGCGCCTGAGCCCGAAGGTGTCGAGGTCGTCGCATCGAGTTCACCCGAGCGATCCGCACCGTGGAACCTCGTGCTCATGTTGGGTGGTCTCGGTGGTTTCTTGGCGATGCTGTTGGTACTCGGAGTGTTCTTCGCAGTCGAAAAGGACCCGACCGAGACACCGCGCCTGTTCCGACCTGATCGGATCTCAGCGTTTCACAATTGGTATTCGGGGCTGTGCAGGCTGGCCGACGCGAGGGCTGCCGCCAAACGAGGAGACCTGCAGCAGGGATACGTCATATGGCTTGATGGCCATCGGCCAGTCATGGTGCACACTCCGGTGCTCGCAGGAACGGCTTCGCTCGACTTGGCCAGCATCATAGGCGGGTCTGAGCACGACGTCGACAAGTACATCGCCGCGATGATCGCAGATGTCGCAGGTCAAGCGTTTCAGAAAGTCGGTGCGTGGACACAAGCGACCACGGCGCGAGAACAGTCCGCCAAGCTGTATCGTGCTGTGGACTACGAAATCTCAGCAGCGCAGCAAGACGACTGCGCTGCCGAGCATCGGCAACACCGCCCGTGCTACTCGCCGTCGGCGCAACCGACAGACCCGTCTTCGTTGGAGTAGGGGGACTCGCAGTACGAGATCGCGCCGCCGCAGTTCTCGCCAAGGCCGATCTCGTAGCAGACTCCTCCGTAGCAGCACAGAAACGCGAACGGCTCTACGGGAGTTCCGATCGGTGGAGCGACACACTCGATTTCCTTGCATGCGCTGGGGAACGGTTGCAGGCACGTGACCTGCTCGCCGTCGAACTTCCCGAAGTCGCACCAGCGCTTGACCTGGATCGCTTGGCATCCGCCGATCGCGTTCGTGGGGGTGCAGTGTGCCGAGTCGGGCCCGAGTTCACAGCAGACCTCGTCCGCCCAAACCGGCGCGTGTTCTTCGCTGGTCCAGACGCAGTAGCGAGACTGCTTGGCCCCGTTGGCATCCTCCAGGGGAACGCCGTCGGGATCGAGGTAGACGCTCTCTTCGCAGAGATCGGGGACGATGTCGTCCGCGGTCGTCCCGAAAAGGCCGATGATTGTTGAAAGGGTGATTGCGATGATTCCCATGGCACGCAAATTAGCACTGCGTGCGTGCCCATGCTCGCAGTCACTCAGTAAGGAATGCAGGCATCAAAAGCCACCTTCACATCAGCGGGTAATGACGAACATGTCGAAATCGCCGACTCATATGTATCGGTGCATGACTGATACTTGCTCTCCTCACAATTGTCATTCGCGTCGAGGCACTGAATGTAGTTCATCAATGATGAGTTTGCGCATTCGAGGTACTCCTGTCCCTCTGTCTCGTGGCCTGCGAGAGCGTCTGCCATGCAGTCGGTGTGTTCTTCCCCGATGCTCACGAACGCGTCGTCACAGTCGGCGAGACTGGCGAAGCCCGCCGCGGTGGGGCACTCGCAGACTGCGCCGTAGCGGTCGTTGAGCATGTCCTCGTGGTCGAGCAAGACACCCGAGAGATCGGGCCGCTGGCATGAGAGCGCGGTCAGGGTCAGCAAGAGCGCGGAGAGCGAGCGCGAGCGCATGCCCCATCGTACAACGACGCTACGTCTTGGTCATCCTGTGGAGAACCACGAGACCAGCAGCCGTCACGACGGCGCTGCCGGCTGCGAGACCGAGAGCCAACGCGGTTCGTCGTGGTGTAGCAGCCTCGGGTTCCCGGTTCTTCGCCTTGGCTCGAGGCGGCCGCTGTCGTCGAGCCGAGTCCGCAAACTCGACCGCTCCCGCCAGGGGTGGCATGCGCGCGACCTTTGGCTGGATCGGTGCGCGTCGAGGCCGGATGTCGGGTCGGAGCAAGGG
>JAGQQW010000430.1 GCA_020426005.1 Planctomycetota bacterium
CCGTGAGCGTCGCATTGCAATCGAAAGGGATCGATTTCGGACACATCGAGATCGACGTGAACGGCAACGTCGACGCCCACGGCGTCCAAGGCATCGACGAGGACTTGATCATCAAGCCGTTCCACCAGAAGGGAGTCGTCGCTTCCCTTCGCGAGTTCACCAACAACGCTCTCAATCACCATCACGGCATGCAGTCGAGCGAACGCTTCGGGAAGAACGTCGATGCTGACGGTGATGGCAAGGCCGACGAAGTGCTCGAAGGCGACGTCACGGCGATGACGCTCTGGCAAGCAACGCTGCCCGTACCGGGACGCATGCTTCCGAGTGATCCCGGTCAGCGAGCTGCCGTCGACGAGGGGGAACGCCTCTTCGATGCGATCGGTTGCGCCCGCTGTCACGTGCCCGAACTCGTGCTCGACGACCCCGTCTTCACCGAGCCGGGTCCGTTCCACACCAAGGGGAACCTTCGCCCTGGCGACGTGCCCAACGTCGTCGGCGTCGATTTGACTCGCTTCGGTCCGGGGCCACGACTCGATCGCGAACGAGATGGCACCGTGCGTGTCCCTGTCTACACGGACTTCAAGCGCCACGACCTCGGGCCGCTCTGCAACAACGAGAAGCTCCAACAGGCAGGTGTCGCGACGGGGTTGTTCTTGACGCGCAAGCTCTGGGGTTTCGCGAGCGAGCCGACCTACTTGCATCACGGACGCGCGACGACGATTCGCGATGCGATCGAAATGCACGGTGGAGAAGCCGAAGACACGCGTCGTGCATTCCGTGAACTCGACCCGAAGCAGCAGGCCATGATGCTCGACTTCCTCGGCACGTTGCAGGTGCTCGACGTCGGTCCGTCGCGGGTCCGCACGCGCTGACAATCACGAGCGCTGGTGCGTGACGCGACGCCGTTCGCTACCCTTGCGCTGCTTTGTCTCCTCGTCCTCAGCATGGGCCCGCGCCCGATTCACTCGATGACTTGAGATCGGGACTTCGTCTCGGCTCGGCGCCCAGCCCTCGAGAGCTCGAGGCAGAAGTCACTCGCCTCGAAGAACTCGAAGCGCGCCCTCGGGTCGCGCGATTCTTCGGATACCTGCGCCTCGGCGGTCCCGGCTACCTGCAGAGTGCGATGACTCTGGGTGGCGGCACGGCAGCGAGTGCACTGTTCGCCGGCGCCGTGTTCGGCTATCGCCTGTTGTGGTTGGCTCCAGTGGCGATGGCACTCGGCGTCGTCATGCTCGCAGCGGTGTCTTGGCAGACGCTGTCGACGCGCGAGCGACCGTACGTAGCCATGCAGAACCACGCCTCGAAAGGGCTCGCGTTCGCATGGGCACTCGGAGCCCTGTTCGCTTCGATCATCTGGCACTTCCCGCAGTATTCGCTCGCTTCGGCGAGCCTCGCCGACCTCGTCGACTTCGCGGGAGGAAAACCCGACGAAACCACCGAGGCATGGCCACTCGCGTTTCCCCTGCTCGTCGTCAGCATCCTCGCATCCCTCGCGTACGCGCACTCGCGTCGAGCACTGCGGTTCTACGAGACGTTCTTGCGGTTCACGGTTTGGGGAATCGTGATCTGCTTCGCGTCGGTCGTGATCCTCGAGATCGAGCACGTCGACGTCTCAGCCATGGCTCGTGGGTTCGTGTCGTTCGAGATTCCCGGGACGCACGTCGCGAGCGACGGCTCCGAGATCCACGGTTGGGAGATCGTGTTGAGCGGCCTCAGCGCCGCTGTCGGCGTCAACATGGTGTTCTTGTATCCGTACACGCTGCTCGCACGCGGTTGGGGCAAGGCACATCGCCGACTCGCGATCCACGATCTCCTGTTCGGCATGCTCGTCCCCTACGTGCTCGCGACGAGCCTGATGATCATCGCGACAGCCACGACACTGCACGTGTCGTCGTTCGAGGTCGGCAAGAGCTTGTCACCGCTCGCAGCCGCCAAGGCACTCGAAGGGATCGCCGGTCAAGGCTTCGCGCGTGTCGCCCTCGATGTCGGTTTCATCGGCATGGCGCTCAGCTCGATCACGCTGCACATGGTTTGTGCGGGCTTCGCTTGCTGCGAACTGTTCGGGTGGCGCCTCGGTGGCAAGCGCCACCTGATCGCGACCTTGCTGCCGACGCCCGGCGTGCTCGGTCCGCTGCTTTGGAAGGACATGAGCGTCTACCTCGCGGTCCCCGCGAACGTGATCTGCATGCTCTTCTTGCCGGCGGCGTACATCGGATTCACGGTGCTGCAAACCCGGAAGGACTATCTCGGATCGGATCGACCGGGCGGCTTCGGCGGTCGGCTTTGGTGGATCGCGATGGCAGCGACGTCGGTCGGCCTACTCGCGATC
>JAGQQW010000431.1 GCA_020426005.1 Planctomycetota bacterium
ACAACGCGAGTGGATTCCAGCGACCAAATCAGAACCTTGCCCGGCGTGCGGTGCCAAGGGATGGTGCGAGCGATCCGCCGATGGTGAAGTGGTTGTGTGCATGAAAGGCGACGGCTCTCCGTACAACGGGATTGTCGCTGAGAAACGAACAAACAAGGCCGGCAGCCCGATGTTTGTTTACCGACTCACAAGTCGCGATTCAGCCGTGGCAGTGCCTACGATTGGAAGCTCGACGCAGAAGGGCGACCCCGATTCAACCGATCGGGCGTATCGCCGACTGATAGCCGAATGTCAGCGTGACAAGGCTGCTGCGAGGCGTCATCTTGCGGCGCGAGGCCTGCCCGTCGAAACGTGCGAACAACTGATCGCGCAGGGTTTCTGCGAGTTGCCAACCAGGGGACGACACCAGATCGCAAAAACGCTATTCGACGCGGGCCTTGAGCGTGACATGTCGGTGACGCCAGGCTTCTGTATCCGTGAGCGCGACGGCAAACAATTCTGGTCCATCAACGGATATGCCGGGTTCCTGATACCGGTCCGCGACCTTCAGCAGCGAATTGTTGGCATGCAGGTGCGGCTGTCAGACGAGACTCGCGCGAAGTTGTCCGAGGCCCCCAAGTACGTTTGGCTATCCAGCAGGAGCTGTGGCGGTCCCCCGTCTGGAGCACCGATTCACGTGCCGGTGTTCGATGGCGATCGGTCGATTATTCGCGTCACTGAGGGCGCGTTGAAGGCGACAATCGCAACGTGCATCGGCGGCATTCTCACCATCGCCACGGCCGGGACCGCAACGAACGGAGTCGCTGACCTGGTGCGGGCCATCGAGCCTCGCGAGGTGCGACTTGCGTATGATCCAGAATTCACCAGCAATTGTCACGTCTATGCTGCCGTTGAGTCGCTGATCGCCGATTTGGAAGGACTGCCGATTGACCTGGTTGTCGAGGTGTGGCCGCTCAAAAAGGGCAAAGGCATCGACGATTTATTGCTCGCAGGACACAAGCCAGATTGCATTTCGCCGGGAGAGTTCGTCAAGCGATTCAAAGGCAAGGCACAAAACAACAATGGCCAAACTGGAGGCCTCAGACTCGAGCGAATACTTGACACGTCGCTTCGTCTCCTGGATGACGCCGAAGATCAGCCATCGCTGCTGTCCACAGGCCTGCCGGAACTCGACCAGAAGTTGGGCGGTGGAATCGCCAAGGGTGAACGCATCGTCATTGGCGGCCGACCAAACCACGGCAAGAGCGCACTTGGCCAACACGTTCTTTCGGCACTCGCAGAGCAGGGCCAGCGCTGCTTGTTCGTGTCTTGCGAGATGACCGACCGTCAAGTCGCCAAGCGTTCGATAATGCGTGCGACGAACGTTCACAACGAACAGTGGCTTGCGAAGCGCGACCAGGTATCGGACGACATCCGCGCCGAGTACGAAGGCGACGCGAACTACACCGTGGTCTTCGACATCGTAAAGCTCGACGACATTGTGCGGCTTATTCGTACCTTAGCCAAAGACGGACTGGACGCTGTGCTACTCGACTACCTTCAATTGGTCGACGCACCAGGTCGTGGTGAATTCGAGAAGGTAAGCAGCACGTCGCGCACATTGACCGGTCTCGCAAAGGCGCTTGGCATTACTCTGGTGATGCTCGCGCAGCTAAACCGCGCCGTTGAGAAACGCGCCAACAGCAACGGTAAGCGAAAGAAGTCTGACGAGTTCGATCTTATGCCTCAGTTGAGCGACCTTCGTGGCAGCGGGCAGATCGAGCAGGATTGCGATACCGCGGTCTTTTGCGTCTATCCAGCAAAAGTTGACCCGACGTTTTCGAAGTCGCTTTTCGTCCTGCGAGTCGCAAAGTGCCGAGACCGTGACGCAGACTCGTCCCCGTTCGCCATCGAGTTCGAGACCGGACGGATGCGGTTTCACGACCGGCTGTCACCACAACCTGCTCAGCGCTTCGCCGAGTTCGATGCCTTTAACGAGGAGTCATTCTGATGATCGTTGCACGGCTCCGCATCCAGACGTCCCCAGACGGCACCAGGCACCTGGTCGGCCGCACCGTCTGCCATTGGTCCCACACGCCGGGCACGGTGGTCGTACTGTGCAGGCGGGGCGACGAGTACGAGCTGCTCGAGCTGGGGCCGCGGGAGGGATCGCGGGACCACCAGGCCGTGCTGAGTTTCCTGCCAAAGGGGGCAGTCGAGTGAAAACCGCGGGTCCTTCCTGGCCTACAGATCCGGTCGTGGCCAAAAGGAACACCCAGAACCAGTAACTTTCTTTACCCACGGCTAAACTCTATTTGAGGAGAAAGCAAAAATGACGACCCTGAT
>JAGQQW010000432.1 GCA_020426005.1 Planctomycetota bacterium
CGCGATGATCCTCTCCGGCATCCTCGAACCGACGCGAGGTCACGTGGCGTTCGAAGGTGCGAACCTCTACGCCTTGCCTGACGCGGCGAGACGTGCGCTCCGTTTGCGGCGCTTCGGTGTCGTGTTTCAAGAACTCGAACTCGTCCCCTGGCTCGATGCTCTCGAGAACATCCTGTTGCCGTTCGATGTCACGCCCGGGGCGAGGCTCGATGCGACTGCTCGACAACGGGCCGCTCGCCTCGCCGAACGAACGGGCATCCAGAACGTGCTCGCGCGCAAGCCCGAACGACTGTCTCAGGGTGAGCGCCAGCGCGTCGCGATCTGTCGTGCGCTCGTGACCGAGCCGGACGTGCTGTTCCTCGACGAACCGACGGGCAATCTCGACTTCGAACGTGGCCAGGCCGTCGTCGATCTCCTTTGCGACGAAGTGCGTGCGCGAGGGATCGCTCTCTTCTGTATCACGCACGATCCAGTGGTTTGCGAGCGCTTCGACGAGGTTCTCGACATGCGGGCCGTCGCAGGGAACGGCGGTGCGGTGAGATGAGGGGGGTCCTCAGGCTCGCGCGGCGCCGTCTCTTCCACGCATGGAAGCAGAACCTGATCCTGTGCTTCGCACTCGCGCTCGCGTTCTTCGTGCCACTCGCGTCGACGCTGGTCTCGAAGGGATTCGAGACGAAGCTGCGCTCGCGTTCGGAACGCGTACCACTCGTTCTCGGTGCGCGAGGGAATCGGTTCGACTTGACGCTCGCGGTGTTGAGCCATCGCGATCTCGCGCTGCCTCCGCTCGAACGTCGCGAGGCCGACGAACTCGCGAAGGACGGTCGCGCCTACGTGATCCCGGTCGGGCGTCGCTTTCGTGCGAGGGGCAAGGCGATCGTCGCGACGACGCCCGACTATTTCGAACTCATGGGTGCGAGCGTCGAGCGCGGCACGCTTCCCATCCAACTCGGCGACTGTGTGCTCGGCGCACATGTCGCTTCGCAACTCGCCCTCGATGTCGGAGCACGGGTCTTCTCGGATCCGACGGAACTCTACGATCTCTCGAAGCCGCCAGCTCTCGAGATGCTCGTGACCGGAGTGTTGCGTGAGAACGGTACCGCGGATGACGACGCCGTTTTCGTCGACATCAAGACCGACTGGTTGCTCGCTGGTCTCTTCCACGGTCACGAAGATGCTCGAGCCATCGACGAGAAGCTCGTCATGGCCGAGCAGGATGGCGAGCGGGTCCTGAGCAAGGCGGTCCTCGAGTACCAGAAGGTCACGGACGACAATCGCGATGCGTTCCACATCCATGGCGATCCCGGCAAGCTGCCGATCAGCGCGGCGATCGTCGTGCCAACGGACGACAAACAGCGCACGATCCTCGAGGCTCGACTGCAGAACTCGCGGACGCTGCAACTGCTGGAGCCGCGCGACGTGATCGAGGAACTCCTGGACTACGTCTTCGGCATCAAGGCACTCGTCGACGGACTCGCTCTCTTGATCGGCATCTCGACGGTGCTCCTCGTCGGTCTCGTGCTTTCGTTGACTCTGCGCCTACGCGCTGCCGAAACCCGCAGTCTCGGGCGAATCGGCGTCGCCCGCGGCACGATCGTTCGGTTGTGGTGCCTCGAACACGGAGCGATCGTTCTCGCCGCGCTGGGGCTCGCCGTGCTGGCTACCTGGCTCGTTCTCGCCTGGGTGCCGGCGGCACTCTCGCTGTGACGCTCGCGTCGGCGGTCTCGTTGCGCGAGGGCTCTCTGCGCACGGGCTTCGCGTGCGGGATGCTATTGTGGGGCCCATGTCAGAATCCGTACGAACGAGGCTGCACGTGAAGCGTCCCGACTCGAAGGCCTTGGTCGCCTTCCTCATGGTGTTCCTCCCATTGGCCGGTTGTGGCGACGATGGCGTTGTCGGTCCTACCGGCAACAAGAAGGAGATCTACGTGAGCTTCCCGCCACTCGCGCAGTTCGCGCAGCGCATCGTCGGGGACACGGTACCCGTCCACTGTCCGGTGCCGTTGGGCGTGGATCCCGCGGCATGGAAACCTTCTCGGGACGAGATCGCGCTCTTCCAAACGGCACCGCTCGTGCTCGTCCACGGAGCCGAGCTCGAGAGTTGGGTCGACAAGGCGAGTCTTCCGGCGAGCCGGGTCGTCGACGTGAGTGCGGGGCTCGAGAGCGAGTTCGCGCAAGTCGTGCACCCTGGGCACTCGCATGGCTCTGGTGGGGAAGGGTCGCACGCGCACGTCGACTCGCACGTCTGGATGGACCCGACGCTCGCCAAGCGACAGGCGTTCGCCATCCTCGAAGCGGTGGGCGCTCGTTGGCCCGAGTTGCAG
>JAGQQW010000433.1 GCA_020426005.1 Planctomycetota bacterium
TGGACGTCGTCTGCGGGCTGCGTGCCGATCTGCATGTTCTTGACGAGACGGGTTGCCGCCGTGCCGAGCCGCGAATACGTGATGTGCGGCTTGCCGGACCCGTTCATGTTGGAGTCTTGTCCGGTGTCGATGATCGCGCAGGCGACTCCGGTGCCGATGACGCCCTTGGCGTTGAGCGCGTCACTGTTGTGGTTCGCGGAGTTGGTCGCGGTCTTGATCTGCGGGATGACCTCGACGTTGGGCTCGAGCATCGCGACGTTGCCCATCTGGCGAATCGCGGCGAGGTGCTTCGGAGCGACTTCGATGCAGCAGGCATTGACGAGCCACCACTGGTGGGTGACGCGGCCGCCGAGGGCGACGATGTCGTTGCAGAACTTCTTCTGGTGCGCTTGCACCTTGGCCTCGAGATCCTTGACGATCGTCGCGATGACCTCGGGGTTCTTGTTGCCGTACATCTCGGCGCGGAAGGCGCTGAGATCGAACGGACGATTCTGGAAGTGGACGATCCAGCTTTCTGTGCCGGCGACGAGGCCGGGGACCGGCTTCGCGGTCGTCGCGGGGGCTTCACCAGCGACTTGAGCCGTCAGAGGACAGGCGACGAGGGCTGCAGCGACTGCAGCGAGAAGGGAGTTGCGCATCGAGAAGATACTCCGATTGAGGAGGGAGACTGCTCGGTTGCGGAGTGCATCCCGCGAGAACGAGCAGGAACGAGAAAACAGATACGGAGAGGAAGAAGACGGGCGGTGGGGGGGATCGGCCTGGTGTGGGTCAGGTTCCGATCTTTGCTGCGCCGCCACCGGAGAGGACGACGCCGAGGGTGTTGGCGGCAGGATCGATCACCATCCACTGGTTGTAGAACTGGATGCCGACGAGGTTCTGCGAGTTGGGTAGCGTGAACTTCAAGCCGCCAGTTCCGGTCGTGCCGGTGGGATTGCTACCGAGAATGACGTCGAGACTCGTGTAGAGCGAACAGCCGGGGAGTGCGGAGCCGAGTCCGATATTGAGTTGCTGTGCACCGAGCCACAGGATTGCGGCGCTGTTGGCCACAGCACCCGAGAAGTCGACGCTGAACGTCTTGCCGATCGCGGGCACGCCCGTGTTGGACAAGTTGACGATCGCGCCGCCCGTGCCCGGTCCGTCGAGCCCGATGACGAGGCCATAGCCGCTACCCAACGATCCGGTCGTGGCCGAGGACGTATTCGCCCACATGCGGCACGTTTGTGCGGCTGCGGAGGAGACGGAGTCGAAGAAGGAGATCGTGCTGAGCGTTCCGGTCGTCGTCACGCACTCCCAGAGGAAGTTGCCTCGCGCCTGAGTGAAGATGAACGGCACCGTGAACGGGATCTTCAGGGTCCAGACCTTCGGGTCGTTCTGTGCCGCGACCGAAGGCACGTTCAAGTTGCCGCTGAAGACCTTGGTCGGGGTCCCTGTCCAATTCGAGGCGAACGTCGTCACGAGGGAACGCGCCGCGTTGTTGGTGTACCCCGTGTAGAGGTCCATCGTGATCAGATAGGCAGCCTGGGCGTAGTTCGCGCGATTGCGAAGATTGAACCCACGGATCAGCGCAGTCGGCGGTAGCTCCGCTTTGTCGTGCGACTGCATGTAATGCATGTTCAACGTGCAGAACGGGTAGCGATTGGCGGAGTTGCCATACTGCTGGTCGTATCCCTGCGGGACGACGACGCCACCCGGCTTCGCACCCGAGCCCGCGCATCCGTTGCCGTAGAGCGTGTAGGTGGCCGTGGTTTGAGCGCTCGCGTTGCCTGCGGCAAAGAGCAGCACTGCGGTACAGGCGACTAGAGAAGCCGTGGACATAGATCGAATGACTCTGAGGGAAGGAGATGACCGCGTGAGTCGCGCGTTCGAGGAACTTCAGCGAAGCATACGAAATCCAACGCGGGCGCGCGGGCTCGCGGATCCGTGAGGCTGCCCGAACCTTTGCCGAACTTGGCTCGGTGCGCGCACCCCTTGCTGTCGTCGATATGTTCGAGAGGCGGTGGGGCGCGGAACGCGGCCGCGGTTGCCGGGGCCGTGCTATCGGCTTTCCTGGTTCCGGGACCCGCGGGAGGCTCGATCTAGGAAATCCTCGCGTTGCGATCTGCGAGCGAGAGCGTCGAGATACGTGCTCGACGCATATTCATCGATCGTTCACACCGAGTTCGGCGGCTCTATCAGTGTGTTGAAAAAGTCGGGCACGCGCCGAGTGCGTGATTTGGCCGTCTCGGTGGCTGCCGAAAACGTAGGCGAATCGTCGATTCGTCGAGGCTTTCGGGAGCTGCCGGGGCGGTGAAGGCGCGTGCTCGGTT
>JAGQQW010000434.1 GCA_020426005.1 Planctomycetota bacterium
CAATTCCGCGGGGTCAAGAAGTACGCGGGTGAGAAGGTTCGCGCCGGGGGCATCATCATTCGCCAGCTCGGTACCAAGTTCCATCCCGGCACCAATGTCGGCATGGGCAACGACTACACCTTGTTCGCGCTGAGCGATGGTATCGTGCGGTTCCAGAAGAACCGTCGTGTCCACGTCGACCCGATCGAGGGCTGAGTCACCCTGCTCGACGAGATCGAAATCCGCGTTGTCGGCGGCCGTGGCGGTGATGGCTGCCTGTCATTCCGACGCGAGAAGTTCGTTCCGCGCGGTGGCCCGGATGGTGGCGACGGCGGGCACGGTGGATCGGTTTGGTTCGAGGTCGACGACGCGCTGTCGAGCCTGCAGCACCTCGCGGGTTTTGCCGAGTTCGCGGCCGAGAGCGGCCAGCCGGGCGGCGCCAAGAACTGCACCGGACGTTCGGGCACCGATCGCGTGCTGAAGGTGCCGCGCGGCACGGTCGTGCACGACGCGGATCGCGGCAATGTGCTCGCCGACCTCGATACGGTGGATTCCCGGATCGAGATCGCGCGCGGTGGTAAGGGCGGGCGAGGGAACAAATACTTCGCGACGCCCACCAATCGGACGCCGCGTCAATGCGAGCCGGGCGAAGAGGGGGAAGAGCGCGACCTGCGCCTCGTCCTCAAGCTGATCGCCGACGTCGGGCTCGTCGGTTTGCCCAACGCCGGCAAGTCGACGCTTCTGTCCGTGCTCTCGCGTGCTCGCCCGAAGATCGCGGCGTATCCGTTCACGACGCTCGAGCCGAGCCTCGGCATCGTCGAGGCGCCGGCCACGCGCGGCGAGGGGTATGGCCGCAGTTTCGTGCTCGCCGACATTCCCGGACTCATCGAAGGTGCGGCCGGCGGGAAGGGGCTCGGGCATCGCTTCTTGCGGCACGTCGAGCGCACGCGGCTGCTCCTGTACTGCATCGATTGCTCGGCGGAAGCCGATCAGGATCCGCTCGAGGCGTATCGCGTCGTGCAGGGCGAAGTCGAGGCTTACTCGAAAGAGCTCGCATCGCGGCCGTCGTTCATCGCCGCGACGAAGATCGAGAGCGAGGCGGCAGAGGAGCGAGCCGCCGAGCTGCAAGCGGCGCTGTCACTGCCGGTTCACCGTATTTCGGCTGCCATGCACAAGGGGCTCGATTTGCTGATCGGAGAACTGCTTCGAGCGGTCGCCGCAAGCCGCGACGCCTGACGGTCGATAAGAGCCAAGGCGTCTCGGAACCGCCAGACGTCAGGACGACTGCAGGCACGCGCGACATGATCAAGCTCGAAGACCTCCTCAAGGTCATGGTTCGTGAAGGCGCTTCGGATCTCATCTTGAAGACCGGAGGCTTACCAGCGATTCGCTCCGGTGGGCGTGTGCGCTTCATCTCGGACACGCCGATCTCGAGCGAGTTCACGAAGAAATACGTCGAGGCGCTCGTCGGGAAGGCGCGCTGGGAAGACTTCATGCACAACGGGTCGCTCGACCGCGCGCTGTCGATCGACGGCATCGGGCGCTTCCGCTGCAACATCTTCCGGCAGGCGGGGCAACTGGCGCTCGTCTTCCGTCATGTGAAGAAGGACATTCCGGGCTTCAAGGACTTGTCCCTGCCGGTCGATCCGCTCAAGCGCCTGTGCGAACTGCGTCGCGGCCTGATCCTCGCGACCGGTGTCGCCGGTAGCGGAAAGTCGACGACGCTCGCGTCGATGCTCAACTACATCAACGCGAACGATCCTCGCCACATCATCACGATCGAGGATCCGATCGAATTCCAATACGAGGACAAGTGCTCGATCGTCTCGCAGCGTGAGATCGGCACGGACGCGCCGACGTTCGCAGCTGCGCTGCGCCAGGCCCTGCGCCAAGCGCCCGACGTGATCCTGATCGGGGAAATGCGCGATCGCGAGACGGTCGAAGCCGCGATTAACGCCGCCGAGACGGGGCACCTCGTTTTCTCGACGCTGCACACGGTCAATGCCGTGCAAACCGTCGAGCGCATCATCGCGTTCTTCGAGCCGCATCAGCACGCGCTGATTCGTCTACAACTCGCACTCAACTTGGCCGGCGTCGTGTCGCTTCGACTCATCCGCCTGCTCAACGACAGCGGCCAACTGCCCGCAGTCGAACTCCTCGTCAACACGCCGACGGTCCGCGATTACCTCAACGAAGGCCGCACGCGCGAGCTACCGAAAGCCCTGGCCGAAGGCTCGTACTACGGCACGATGACGTTCAACCAATCGCTGATCCGCCTCTACGAAGCCGGCAACATCAGCTACGAAGACGCGCTAGCCAACT
>JAGQQW010000435.1 GCA_020426005.1 Planctomycetota bacterium
TCAATCGTGGCCTCCCTTCGCCTTCCCGCGAGGGTGGAAGCGCGCGTGCAGGGAACGCAGCCGCTCGGCATCGACGTGCGTGTAGCGCTGCGTCGTCGCGAGCGAGGCGTGCCCGAGGAGTTCTTGAACCGCGCGTAGATCCGCGCCGCCTTCGACGAGGTGGGTCGCGAAGGCGTGGCGTAGCGTATGAGGGCTGGGCTGTGTGCGCAGCCCGGCGCGCTGGGCGAGTTCGCGAAGGATGCGGAAGATCCGCACGCGATCGAGCGGCCGAAAGGTGCGCGATACGAACAAATGGTGCTCCGACGAAGCCTTGCCGCGTCGGGCTCGGGCGCGCAATGCGAGCGCTGGACGCCCCTCGTCGAGCCAGACCGACAGTAACTCGCGCGCCTTCGGAGCGAGCGGGACGAGGCGTTCTTTGCGTCCCTTTCCCGTGACGCGCACGAGGTCCTTGTCGAGCCGGACCATGTCGACGGTGAGCGATGCCACTTCACTGACCCGTAAACCGCTTGCCCAGAGCATCGCGACGATCGCCCGATTGCGTTGTCCGAGTGGACTCGCGTCGTCCGTCGCGCCGATCATCGCTTCGATCGCCGCGCGACCGAGCGTATCCGGCAGCGTCGCTTCGAGCTTGGGGGAAAGGAGGTGGCGCGAGGGGTCTTCGGGCAACTCGACGTGGATCACGAGCCAGCGGAAGAACCCGCGTATTGCCGCGCGGGCACGCGCGACCGAGGCCACCGCGTGGCTCGTGGCATAGCGCTCGAAGAAGCCATCGAGGTGAGATGCGCGGATCGAGCGGACATCGAGCTCGTGGTCGGGGGAGATCTGGAGCGCGTCGTGCAGGTGCCTCAGGTCGTTCGCGTAGGCGAGCACCGTGTGCTCCGAAGCGCAGACCTCGGCCCGGAGGTAGTCGATGAACGCCTCGATTTCCCGTTCCACGCTGCCCTCCCCGCGCGTGTCCCGCGGCACCGCCCCCGTGCCGCTCAAGTTGCTCGAGAGGATAGCGACTCGCGTGCGGCAAAGCACACCGGCGTCGCCGTCAGCACGAAGTGCATTCGCATTGCCGCGCGCCTCGGCTACGCTTGGTCTGGATGCAGGAACGCAGTCGAGATCGAGCGACGGGAGCCTCCGGAGTCGCAGCATTCGGGCCGAGCCAACACCGGACCGGTCTGAAGAGTCCGTGGTTCTGGTTGACCGTCGTCCTCCTCGTCGCCAGTGACCTCGCGTCGAAAGCGTGGGCGTTCGACTTCCTCGAAAGCCATGGTTCCCCGAACGAGGTGGGGTATCTCGAGTATCGCGTCGTCGACCCGTGGTTGCGGCTCGCCCGGCTCGAGAACTCGGGCACCGTGTGGGGGCTCTTCAAGGATGGCACATCGGTCCTGATCGGCCTGCGACTCGTCATGGTCGTCGTGCTGTGCGTGATCGCGAGTCGTGTCGCGCGACGGCACCATTGGCGCCTCTTCGGGCTCGGACTCGTGCTCGGTGGAGCGCTGGGAAATCTCTACGACAACCTGTTCCAGGCCAACCGGTCGGTGCGCGACTTCATCGACGTGCACGTCCCGCTGCCGTGGCGGGACTCGCTGTACCACTATCCGACGTTCAACATCGCGGACTCCGCGATCGTGGTGGGGGCGATCTTGCTCTTCTTCGCGTTCGGATCCGACAAGCCGCAGGCGGAGGCGGTTCCTACGGAGGAGGCCACGTCGACCTGATGCTCACCGAGGCTCCCATTCCCGAGGGCAGCAGAACCCCTGTGGCCGGCATCGACATGCGGACGCGTGCCCTCGCCGTCGAACTCGTTGCCGACTTGAAGATCGCCTCGCCCGTCCTGACCGCGTCCGGATGCTACGGCGCGGGCCTCGAAGGCGCTTCCTTCGCGGATCTCGCTGCAATCGGCGCGCTCGTGACGAAGACCGTCACTCCGAAGCCGCGCGCGGGGAATCCGCCTCCGCGCATCTGGGAAACCGCGAGCGGCATGCTCAACTCGATCGGCCTCGAGAATCCGGGTGTCGATGCGTTCCTCGACGGCGACCTCGTTCGCTCCCTCGAACTCGGACGTCCAGTCGTCCTCAACGTCGGCGGTGAGAGCCTCGAAGAATACGAACGCATCGTCGAACGCGTGCGAGGCTGCGGCGCCGCGGCGCTCGAAGTCAACCTGTCGTGTCCCAACGTGCAGGGCGGCGCGCTTCCGTTCTCGACCGATCCGTCCGCGTGCGAGGATGTCGTACGGCGTTGCAAGGATCGAGCGGACGTGCCGATGTTCGTCAAGCTTTCCCCCAACGTCTCGACGACGCTCTT
>JAGQQW010000436.1 GCA_020426005.1 Planctomycetota bacterium
CAACTCGAGAATCGTCCGCTCACGCTCAGGAAGGCTATCGAGCACCTCGGCGAGCCGTTCGGGCAGCGCCACGTCGACGACCTGCTCGTGCACCGGACGCACGCTGCTGTCGACGAGGAGGTCGGAGACCGTCGCACCGCCATCCTCGCCACCGACTTCGGCATCGAGACTCACGGCGTAGCGCTGCGTCTTGAGCAGGGCCTCGACCTTGTCCGCGGACATGTCGAGCTGCGTTCCGACCTCGCTCGGGGACAACTCGCGTCCTGTTCGGTGGACAGCCTCGGCCTGCAGATCCTTGATCTTCTTCAAGGTCTTCTGCACCCAGACCGGCACGCGCACGGTGCGCACGTTGTTGTAGAGCATCTTGAGGAAGGCCTGGTTGATCCAGTATTCCGCGTAGGTCTTGAAGCGCACGTCACGGCGCCAATCGAAACCCTCGGCTGCCTGGAACAGGCTGATGTTCCCCTCTTGCACGAGATCGAGCGTGTCGATCCCGAGCTTGCGGTACTTGTGCACGCCCTTCATCACGAGGTAGAGACTGCCCTCGAAGAACGCGTTGCGTAGCTCTTCGACCTCGGCGAGCCGTGCGAGGGCGCGACGCATCTTGGCAGGACTGCGCTTGGCCTTGGTCGGCCACTCGGTGGCATCCGGACCATGAAGCAGAACCTCTCGAAGCGCCGCCTCGTCGAATCCGACGGCAGTCCACGCGAGCTGCATCCGATGACGCAAGAACTCGTAGCGACGTGCCATCCGGAACTCGCCGATGCGGCTGAGCCGTGGTAGTTGCTCGAGCTCACGCTCGTAGTTCAGGGCGCCATCCCCACGCAGGCTGTGGTGGAAGACGTACGGAACGTCGTATTCTTCGGCCCGATCCTCGCCGCGAGCGATCGACACATCCGCCTTGTCGAGCGCCTTGGCCAATCGACGAATCTGCTTGCCGAACGCATCGGCATCGCCGTCGATCCAAGCATCGAGATCGGCCCACGTGATCGTGGATCCGCGCTTCAGAGTCTTGGCGAAATGTGCCCACGACTGCGTGCGACCTTGTTCGTGCTTGTCCATCTGCTTCACCTCTCCCCACGCGACCACGTGGCCCCCCTCTTACGCAACCGGCCGGCAGGAGTTGCCGAAGACTGGCTGCCAATGCGCTTACGACTTCTGCCAGTTTGGCAGCCGCGAGACCCGGGGAAGCCTCACGGTGCCACCTGAGCAAGCGCCGTTCCACCGAACGAATCACGGTCGGACTCCCGCCTTTTTCCGGCCTCCTACCCCGAGATCGCGTGTCGGACCGTCGCGGTGGGGCTGCAGTTTGTGCACCAGGTACACAAAAGGGGACAGCCCTCGTCCGCTCCTCGCCCTCTCCCCGGCCCCTCCGCGGCCCCTCCGCGGAGAAAGTTGGCGGCGGCGGCGGGCATGGTCGGCGCGCCGCTATTCCGGACGCGCGCCAGCGGGGCCGTAGTATTCGACCGAGTTATCGCGCGTCTCCCGGATCCGAATGCGCCACAAACGCGCGTCGCCTGGCAGATCCGCGATGGCGGGCTCGAGCTCTTGCCAGAACGCTCGGCACAGATTCTCCGTGGTCGTCACGATGCCGCGCAGGAAGTCGACGTCTTCGTTGAGGTTTCGGTGGTCGCATTTGGCGACCACGCGCTCGTCCATCACGCGGCGCAAGTCCTTGAGGTTGATCACCATTCCCGTCGTCGGGTCGGGATCTCCGACGACCGTGACCTCGAGCCTGTAGTTGTGCCCATGACCACCGGGCCAGGTACAGTTGCGAAAGATGCGCTCGTTGTCCTCGTCACTGAGCTCGGGATGGAAGAGCCGGTGGCCCGCCGAGATCTCGGCGCGCCGCGTGATGTAACACGGGCCGTTCATGTCTTCGAACGGCCCTGGAGGACGAAGAACAGAAGCAGCAGCGCCACCCCTGCACCGGCGAGCACGAGGAAGATCGTGGACGAGCCCTGGGGCCTACCGGGCAGCACAGGATCGAGCGAGCCGGATTCGCCGACCGCTCGCTCGCCTCGACCGACGACCTCGTCCGGCTTGGCGCCTTGCGATGCGACCGGCTGCGTTCCCGCAGATTCGGTTTCCGGATTCGCGACATCGGACGTCTGGCTCGATGCTGCGGCGGATCCGTTGCCCACCGCTCCCTTGCGAACGACCGGACGCGGCACGGGCGCGCCCACGATGATGCGGCCGCTCCAGGGCACGTCGTTCGAGTTCGACCGAGTCGTCGGCGGCGAGATCGGAGACGTGGGCGACACGGAACCGTCGGCGATCCCGGCCT
>JAGQQW010000437.1 GCA_020426005.1 Planctomycetota bacterium
TCGAAGAGCGTGAGCGCGAGAGCGTAGAGGTCGCTTGCCGGTGTCGCGGCGGATCCACGCAGCAGCTCGGGGGCTGCATAGGCGAGGGTCCCGGCGAGCGACGATCGTGTCCGGCCTCCGACGACATCGGCGTAGCCGAGATCGACGATCTTGGTCGTGCCGTCGTCCGCGAGGTAGAGATTCTCGGGCTTGATGTCACGATGCACGATGCTGCGAGCATGGAGTGCCGCGAGGCCCGCAGCGGCATCCGCGCCGACCCGCACGACCAGGGCTTCGAGCGGAGGTCCCTGGGAGTCGAGCAGCGAACGCAGGGTTTGCCCGTGCACGAATTCCATGACGAGCGCGAGGTACGGGAGGCCGAGGAGCATGCCATCGAGCAGGCCGTGGAAGCGCACGACGTTGTCATGGCGCACTTCCATGCCGATCTCTGCCTCGCGGCGAAAGCGCTTGGAGAAGACCGGGTCGTCGATGAGTTCGCGCCGCAAGAACTTGATCGCGACGTCGGTCCCGGCTTCGAGGTCGAAGATGCGCGTGAGCGCAACGGCGTGGTGGACGGTGCCGTGCGCGCCGCTCCCGACCTCGTGCAGCATGCGAAAGGCTTCGAGCCCTCGCGACGGCTTCAATGGCTCTTCCTGCACGTGCTGGAGTTCTCGCTTCTGCTGCTATGCTTGGCCCGCACCATGACGCTTCGACTGTATGACACCGCGCACTCCGAATTGCGAACCTTCGAGCCTCGGGAACCCGGGGCGGTGCGCATGTACAACTGCGGTCCGACGGTCTACTCGAGCCCTCATATCGGCAACTTCCGGTCGTTCTTGACCGCGGATCTCCTGCGACGACATCTCGAGGCGCGCGGGATGAAGGTCATCCAGGTGATGAACATCACCGACGTCGGGCACTTGACCGAGGACGACGTGGACGACTCGGGGGAAGATCGCATGCTGATCGCGGCAAGGCGCGAGAAGCTGGATCCCTACGCGATCGCGCGCAAGTACGAAAGTGAGTTTCTGGCTGCGGTCGATGCGCTCCACATGCGTCGGGCGCAGGAGTATCCGCGAGCGACCGACCACATCCCCGAGATGATCGAGATCATCGAAGGTCTCGTCGCGAACGGGCATGCCTATGTCGTCGGTGGCAACGTGTATTACTCGATCGCGAGCTTCCCGCGCTTCGGCAAGCTGTCGGGCAAGGTCATCGAAGAGCTCGAGGAGGGCGCGCGCATCGCCGTCAATCCGGAGAAACGCGATCCACGCGACTTCGCGCTCTGGAAGACGGACGACAAGCACCTGATGCAGTGGGACTCGCCGTGGGGGCGCGGATTTCCCGGGTGGCACATCGAGTGCTCGGCAATGAGCCGCAAGTATCTCGGCGATCAGTTCGACGTGCACACCGGTGGTGAGGACAATCTGTTTCCACATCACGAATGCGAGGTCGCACAGAGCGAAGCCTTCACGGACAAGGTTCCGTTCGTCGGGACGTGGTTACACACACGGCACCTGCTCGTCGACGACAAGAAGATGGCCAAGAGCCTCGGAAACTTCTTGACGATCGGACAGCTGCTGAGCGAGGGCTGGACCGGACACGAGATCCGGCTCGCCTTGCTGCGCGTGCACTACCGGATGCCGATGAACTTCTCGCGCACGGGGCTCGGAGAGTCACGCGCGTTCCTCGCCCGTATTCAGGAGTGCCGAGCACGGCTGTTGCGCATCGAGCACGGACAAGAAGCGGCAGGCACGGACGATGCGAGCGCGCTGCTCCGCGACGCGGAAGCGACCTTCGGCGAAGCTCTCGACGATGATCTCAACATCGCGAAGGCGCTCGCTGTGCTTTCCGGACTCGTATCCGACGTCAACGCGATGCAACCGACGACCGAGTCGGCGCAGCACGCGCTCGCACTCTTCCGCAAGCTCGGGGACTGGTGCGGCTGCGTCGGCGACGAACCCGAAGTGGCCGCCGACGTTGGCGGCGTCCTGTGGGGCGGCAAGCCCAACGACCCACGACGTCAGTCGCTGCTCGACAAGACGGTCGAACGCGAGTCAGCCCGCAAGTCGAAGGACTTCCAGGCCGCAGATCGACTCCGCGACGAGATCACCGCGGAGGGGTTCAAGATCGTCGACACACCGCGAGGGCCGCGGCTCGAGCCCCTGTGAGCGGCTGATTCGGCAGGTGTGTTGCGCGGAGCGCCCGCGCTGTCCCTTCGCTCTGCTCGAGCTCCGAGAAGCGCGCGGGCAGGTGGTAGGGGTCGTCCAATTGGTTGTTGCTCGTGCGCAGGAT
>JAGQQW010000438.1 GCA_020426005.1 Planctomycetota bacterium
GGAACCTCGCCGTAGAGCCCGTCGGTGCAGAGCAAGACCTTGTCGCCACGCCGCAGCTCCACTTGGTGAAGCTCCACCTGAATCTCTTCTCGTTGATTCGAGGTACTGACGCAATTGGTGAGCACCGACGCGAAGCGACTCGAACGCGCTTCTTCCGCCGTCATCACCTTCATACGCACCATCTCTTCCGCGAGGTTGTGGTCACGCGTGAGACGGAAGAGCTCGCCACCCCGGAACAGATACGCGCGGCTGTCACCGACGTGCACGAGGTAGAGAATGGGCCAGCGCAGGTAACCGAGCGTGAGCGTGCTGCCCATGTCGCCCTTCAAACCCTTGCGCTTCGCGACCTCGTGCATGCGCTGCTGGCTGCGCTGCACGGCCTGCGTGAGCCCCTCGGCCAGCACTTGCTCGTCGGTCGCGGTCGACGTGCGCAGCCACGGCATCATCGAGAACGCGTATTGAAGCATCGCGTCCGTGACTACCGCGCTCGCGACGTCTCCGGAGAGCTGCCCGCCCATGCCGTCGGCGACCATCATCAGACGCGCCACGGGGTGATCCGTGTGCCGCGTCCCGTCGTTGCCCTCGTAGCCACATTGCTCGACCAAGATCGAGCGCTCGAGCCGCGCCACGACGAACTGATCTTCGTTCCGCTCGCGCACGCACCCTGGATCGGTCGCGCCCACGATGGTCGCCGCCGCCGCCACGTCGTCGTGCTCGACCGCCGCTTCACCGGGTCGCCGAAGGAACTCCAGGGTCTTCTTCACGGACATCGCCGGAGAGCCTACCAAGGCTCTCGACCCAGCGAAATCGCTTCGAGCGCTCGCACCCGCGCGCCCGCCTCGACCGGTCCGACGCCCACCGGCGAATGGATCGACGCACGCGAGCAAGTCGGCGCGGGAGGCAATCCGAACCAGGACCGAGTACGCGTCGCGACGAGAGACCAGTTCACCCTCGCCACGTCACGCCGGAACGAGGTCTCGGTACGCCCGTTCCAGTGAATCCACGAACGACAACAACGACTCCCTCGAGACCTGCACACCGACCGGCCACCCGAACTCATCCGACGCAGGACAATCTCGAAACTGCATCCGAACCCGGAGATGGTCGCCCTCGTTCCACACGCGCAACTCGAAGTCCTTTTCATCCGCGGGAGTGAAGAAGTAGCTCCCCCCCTCGGACGACACCCGACGAACCCCTGCGCAGATCAACGGAACTTCTGGCTCGAACTCGGCATCGAGAAACAGTTCAGTATCCTCGCTCGAGCGCAGGATCGTTTCACGCCCCAGGACGATCGCCGTCATCGAGAGGACATACGAAATCCAGCCGCGATGCCGATGCGGCTCGAGGGGTTGCTCGAGCCGCATCACGAGCTCGAATGCTCCATCGGACGACCGCATTTTTGCCGCGATCACTGTCTTGTCAGAACCGTCGTGAGCCGCCATGTCACTTCTCCGGCAGCGCGAAACATTCGAACGCCCACATTGAGCGTACCGCCGGCTTCGCGACTCATGGGTGCGATGATTTCTAGCACCTCTCCGCCGCCTTGCATTGCGCGTGGGGTCCCAGTTCCCGACGTGGCCGTCCGGACGATGTGACCAACCCACTTCTCGAGCGTCCCACCGGGATCGAGCGTACGCAAACTGTCCGCACGTTGGCCATTCAGATGCCTCTTCCAAGCATGCTTGATGCCATGCGCAAAGCGAACCTTGCGCAGCGTCGACCCGATTCCCGTTCGAACCAGCGACGTGGCGCCCTCTGTCACGGGTTGCGCGATTTGGGAAGAGAGGACCCGCGCGGGCGAGGCGAGGCGTGACAACCCCTTGAGAAGTCGGAGCCCGCCCCACGCGGACCCGAGGACCTGCACCCCCGCCCAGAGGCGCCACCCTGCCCCCTCGTTGGGGTCGTGCACGGTCGCGACGTTGCCGAAGAACTGCGCGACTCCGTCTGCCATCAATCCCGCGGCATCCGCCGGCGGTAGGTCGATCCCCAAGAGGGAAGGACGGCCGCGCGAGTTGATCTCTTGGACGTAGTCTCGCGCGACGATCGCACCCACGCGAAGCATGTCCTCGCTTCGCGCCTCGCCGAAGTCGTGCATCGAGAGGCGTGTCATGCCGAGCTCGACGTGCGGGACGGTCGTCAACCCCGGATCGCGCGACCGGGACGAAGCCGTTGCCGACTGCGCCCGCCGCACGCCTCGGGTGTCCGCCTGCGGCGCCCGTTGCGCCGAGTTTTCCGGGCGCATCGGAAGCGGGTCGTAGATCGGGAAGTAT
>JAGQQW010000043.1:0-27988 GCA_020426005.1 Planctomycetota bacterium
CATCGTGACTCGATCGTGCGGAATCGGCGTACGGTCGCGCCATCATGCACGGGATCTTGTCCCACGAGAACCGAATGCAAGCGCGACGTGCGGGCGATACGCTGGGGGGCATGTCGGGTTCCGCCACCAAGCGCTGCCGCGCGATCCTCCTGACGGGTCGCGCGCTCGTTGCCCTGCTCTGCACACTCGCTTGCGTCGTGCACGCGCAACGTCCTGGTGACGCCAAGGGAAATGGTGCCAAGGCCGACGCCGAGCAGGGACCCGAACGAGGTGCCGCGGCCAAAGTCGAGCCTGCCGAGGACGTGCAGGCGGACCTGGTCAAGATGCAGCCGTCGATCGACCGAGCGATCGATCGTGGTGTCGAGAACATCCTTTCGCGCCAGTTGCGAGACGGCAGTTGGGGGAACCGTTCGCCACAGTATCGCAACGGTCAAACCGCGCTCGCCGCCTACATGCTCGTCAAGTCGGGCGTTTCGGCCGAACATCCAGCCATCGCACGGGCTCTCGACTTCCTCGGCAAGGAGTTGCCCGGCGAGACCTACAGCGCTGGCTGCCAGATGCTCTTCTACGAGTCCCTCCACGACCCGAAGTACCACCCGCGCATGCAGGAGATCTTCGATCGGTTGTTGTCGTGGCAGGCGCAAGGCGCGTGGAGCTATCCGTGGACGCACGCGGGCGAGGGATGGACCACCACGCCCGGCACACCGGATCTCTCCAACATGCAGTACGCCGCACTCGGAATCCTCTGTGCGCGCAGGGCCGGGTTGGATGTGCCGTCGAAGGCGCTCAAGCTCATGATCGGCCGAACGCTCGAGCATCAACAGCGCCTCTCCCTGAAGGCAGAGCGCGAGCTGAAGCGCTATGGGAAGCCGCGCGCAATCGGGTTCTGCTACCGGAGCAAGCGCGGGTATGGCGGTGAAGGAAAGCCGACGGGATCGATGACGGCCGCCGGCGTGTCGATCCTCCACATCTGCCTCGATGCCCTCGGAAATCGTGTCGGCGATCGATACAAGACCGACATTCAGAACGAGATCGATGCCGGGGTTCGTTGGCTGGCGCAGAACTTCTCGGTCGAGTCGAATCCCAACAACAACGGCTGGCTCTACTACTACCTCTACGGGATCGAGCGTGTCGGGGATCTCCTCGGCATCGATCGCATCGGCGATCGTTGGTGGTACCGCGACGGGGCGAAGTTCATCGTCGGCAAGCAGCGCGATCGCGGCGAGTGGGGGGACGAGTCGGAGACGTGCTTCGCTGTTCTCTTCCTCAAGCGCGCGACATCGGCGGTGACCGGTGGTGAACCCAGCAAGCCTCGAGACGTGTGGACGTCCGACTGGAAGACGTCTCCGCTCGCGGTGCGCGCGAGTGGGCACGGAGAGATCGTGATGTGGGTCACGGGGTTCTCCGAGAAGGTACGCAAGGAGCACGCCGAACACGGGCTCCGGGTCGCCCGTGTCGAGTGGTTCGTCGACGAGGTGAAGATCGACACCATCGAAGGCTCGACCGCGCGCGCTTTCGACCTCGAGCCCTACGGGACGAAGTACCGCTTCGCCCGGCCTGGTACGTATCAGATCACGGCGAAGGCCTACGTCGTGGCCCCCGATGCGCCGCTCGGGTGTGATGGTCCCCTCGTCGAAGTCGATGCGAAGGGACTGACGATTCCGATCCATCAAGTCATGGCGGGATGGATGAAGGACGAACTCGATGCGCGAGATCGCAACCTCTTGTTGAAGGTTCCGCTCGTGACGCGGGCGTCGAGCGCGCAGAAGCCGCATCCACCACAGAATGCCGTGGACGGAAGGCAGGCGACGCGATGGGTTTGCGACGGCAAGGACGAAGCACCGACTCTGTCGATCCAGCTGTCGCGTTTCGTCGACGCGGATCGCATCGTCCTCGAACAAGCCGTGGCGAGTCCCTTCGAGAAGGGGATGTTCGATACGATCCGCAAGGTGCGGCTCAAGCTCAACGACCGTGATACGTACGAGTTCACGATGGCCGAGGACGTGTTCGAGCCATCCACGTACGTGTTCCCGCGCAAGCACAAGATCAAGCGACTCGACATCGAAGTTCTCGAACGCGACAAGGGATGGGCTTGGCCCGGGCAGGCCGGGTTCACCGAGGTTCGACTCGAGCGCGACCGGCGCTGACGAACGGCAACGAAGAGATCACGGGACCGCGATTCCGGGGAACTGGGGATGACGATGGAACGAGAGATCCAAGAGGCGGCATCGATGGACTGCCTCGAGCGCGTGTTGTTCCCGGCGCTCGAAGCGCGCCTGGACCGGGCGTTTCCTGTCTACGGGTTTCGGCGCGATGCGCAAGGACGTTGGATCGCGACGCGCAGACCGCAGAGCCTTCCGCATGCACTGCGTACCTCGCCACGGCTCTATGGAGAGCGACGCGGAATTCGCGGGCTCGACGCAGCCGAGTCGTTCTTGCCCTGGTTGTGGCACGAAGTTCAGGACCGGCAGGCGCGGCATACGCCGGCAGCATTCGGACAGGCGCTCGATCGTCTCGCGCGAGCCAGCGGCATCCCGCTCCCGGACGATCTCCTTCGGGATGCAGCGTTCGCACGTCGGCAGCGCATTCTCGACCTGCGAGAGTCGGTTTGGGCCTCGTTGCGGGCGATCGCGATCAAGCACGTGGGGGAACACACGCTCGAACGACTCACGAAGCTCGGGTTTTCCGAGCAGACGCTGCGCGACGGCGTGCACCCGCTCGGTCTCTACCCAGGGCCCGCGAGCGGCACGTACCCAGGTGCGCAGACCGTACGCAATCGCATGAGCGAACTCGGCTACACCGAGAAAGAACTCGCTTCGATCGGTGTTCTCGCACCAGGTCTCGATGATCGACTCGTGCTCGGATTGCGGGACGAGTTCGGCACGCTTCACGACCTCTATGTCGTACCCCAGGACGATGGGGGGCCGTCGGGCCCGCTCACGCCCGCGAATTCGACGGCCGCGACGCGAACGCCCCGCATCTACGGACTCGATGTGGCGATCATGGCGAAGGGAGGTCCCGAAGACCTCCTCATCGTGGCGGACCCGATGACCGCTGCGTCGCTTCAGGCGCGCGGGGCCACTCGTGTCGTCGGACTCGTCGGTGACCGATTCGACGGTCGCGTGTTCGACGATCTCGCATGCGCTGGCGTGCGCGGTGTGCGGTTCTTGCTGCGCGATGCCGAAGAGCAACTTCGCACGGTGCTCGCCGAACTCCCCGAGGATCAACGACGTCGTCTGCGCATGCGCACTCTGCCGTCGGGCCACGAGATCCCGTCCCCGCTCGGTAAGCACGTTGCGAAGATCGGGGCGCACGAGTTCGAACTGGAGCTGCGCAGCTTTCCTTGGCGGGACCCGCGTACCGAAGAGGCTCTTCCGGATTCGGAACCCGAGCTCCTCGTCACGCCGGATGTCGGAACGAACGGGCAAGAATCGCCGCTTCCTGCCGCGGCAGCATCAGAGCCGACGAACGCGGCCGTCGAGCAGGCGTCGTTGCTGACGCGGCCCGACGTTGTGGCACCGCGTCGGTCACCGCAGATCCGTCCCGCCGCGCCACGGCGTGGGGTCCGGCAGCCGCGCCAGTCCGGCACGTCCGTCCACGGAGACGCGTCCGCTCACGTGCGTGCGTCGGCCGGCTGGAAGCGCGTCGAGAAGGCCGAGTCGGAACGGGACTCTGTCGCTGCCGGCTTCGCGTCTTCCGATTCCGTCGGCGATCGCACCGTGCCACGAACGGTTCTCCCGGACATGGCCACGCGGACTGCGATGGTGAGCGGTCTGTTCGGTGGGCTCGAACTCGATTGGGATCTCGTCATCGAGGGGCCGGACCGCACGCTTCTGCGAGCGGTTGCAGCGAACCTCGCGCGCGATGCGGCCAAGGTCACAGACTCGTTCGTGTGGCTCACGGAGCATGCACATCTCGTTCCGCGTCCAGCTTCGAGGGACGGCGCGGAGGCGAATCGCATCTCCGTGTCGACGAGTTCGGAAGGTGCGTCGTGTGTCGTCGTCGATGTTGGAGTCTCACGATGGGCGACGCTCGATCGAGAACTCGCAACGACTCGGGCGCTGTGGATCGTGGAATCCGATGCCGATGCCGAGGACCAGGACCGCGTGTTCGCGCCTCGCGTGGCGACACGGCTGATCGTTCGACCGTTTGCACCGCACGATCTCGCGAGGACGTTCTCGTGCTCCGAAGACGATCCACGCCTCGAGGATCATCGAGCGCGTCTCTCGCAGGAGGGACGGCGCTTCTTCTTCGTCGAACTACGTCGCTGCACGGATGCCGAGGCGCGTGTCTTCGGTATGACATGGACATGCGACGAAGCTCATGGCGTCACCGTCGCTGCCGGTGTGTCTCCGTACCGTTTTTGATCGCTCCTTGGGGGACCTGATGTCCGTATCCCGTTCCGTCGATCGTCGACGTCTGACCGCAACCATCTTGCTGGCACTGGTTCCGACCATCGCGTCGGCTCAGGAGACGAGCACCGCGTTGCCCGTGGCACCTGCCGAGGAGACGCTCTTGTTGCAGCACCCCTCGATCGGGCCGACGCGAATCGTGTTTTCATACGCGCGCGATCTTTGGGTCGTGCCACGCAGTGGCGGCGAAGCGCGTCGCTTGACGACGAGTAGCGGCGGCGAGCGTTGGCCGCAGCTCAGCCCGGACGAGCGTTTCGTCGCCTTCAGCGCCGAGTACGACGGAAATCTCGATGTCTATGTGATGTCGATCGACGGTGGCGTCCCGCGGCGGTTGACGTGGCATCCGGGGTCGGACATCGTTCGCGACTGGCATCCAGACGGCAAGCACGTGCTCATTGCGAGTGATCGGGACGCCGCGGTGCGTGCGCACCGCTTTTTCGTCGTCGACCTCGAGGGCGGGACCCCGAAGCCGCTCGACATCCCGCGTGGCATGCACGGGCGGTACTCGAGTGATGCCCTGCGGATCGCCTACACGCCGTACTACGACGCGTTCTATACCTGGAAGCGCTATCGCGGCGGTCGCGTGACGCCGATCTGGATCTACGATCCGGCGACGCACGAAGTCGACGAAGTCCCGCACGTCCGCGCATCGGATTCGTATCCGGCATGGACTTCCCGTTGGCTCTACTTCGCATCGGACCGCGACGAGCGGATGAATCTGTGGCGATACGATCCCGCGTCGCGAGGGCTGGAACAGGTCACGCACGCCACGGATTTCGATGTTCGTGACGTGGATGCATTCGGCGATACGGTCGTGTTCACGAAGGGCGGTGCACTCCACCTGCACGATGCGACGAGTGGGAAGACGGAACGACTGAGAGTCGTTTGTCGAGACGACGGTGCACAGGCGGTACCTCGATGGGAAGCGATCACCGATCACGTCCGCTCGGCGAGCATCGCGCCCAATGGCAAGCGTGCCGTCGTCGAAGCCCGCGGTGAAATCCTGACGGTACCGCGCGAGCACGGTTCGATCCGCAACCTGACGTCGAGCCCCGGAGCGCACGACCGCAGCCCGGTGTGGTCCCCCGATGGCAAGCACATTGCCTGGTTCTCCGACGAGGGTGATGAATACCGTCTCGTGATTCGTGATCACATGGGGCACGAGAAGAAGCGCTTCCTCGACGTCCGGCCACCGACGAACGGGCAGGGGGAGTCCGGTGGGTTCTACTATTCGCCGTCGTGGAGCCCGGATTCGAAACGCGTGCTCTATCGCGACAAGACGGGGCGCGTTTGTTTCGTCGACGTGCTCAGCGGCGAGATTCGGCAGGTCTCGCACAACGAGGGTTCGCTCGGTGTGCCATGGGCTGCGGCATCGTGGTCGAAGGACAGCAAGTGGATCGCGTACGAACGACGCAATCCTCGTACTCTGTACGACGACATCGTTCTCTACTCCGTGGACACGGGCGAGTCGACCGTCGTGACCGACGGCTTCGCCAATGCCGATGCGCCGTGCTTCTCCGCGGACGGGCGTTATCTGTTCTTCGCGGCTTCGATCGATCGGGGGCCGTCCAACTTCGGCCTCGACATGAGCGCAGGGGCGGCGCGGGACGGATCGGATCGCCTCTACTACGTGGCGCTGCGTGGAAGCACGCCCGAACTCCTGCCGCCGAAGAGTGACGAGGGGTTCGTGGCGAAGTCGCCGGAAAAGGACAAGTCCGGCGAGAGCAAGAAGGGCGGCGAGAGCAAGAAGGGCAAGAACGACGAGCCTTCCGACAAGGATCCCGCCAAGAGGGATCCCGATGGCAAGAGCCGCGAAGACAAGGAGCCAGGGGACGAGTCCAGCGATCGCGTCGCTGGGGAGCCCGGTACCCAAGAGAAGCCCGAGAAGGATCCGGGTGCGGCGTCCGAGAAAGACGCGAAGTCCGAACCGCTCGTCGAACTCGACGGCATCACGCAGAGAATCCTCGCCCTGCCGATCCCCCCGGGGAACTACGCGCAGATCGAGTGCGCGGACAAGGCACTGTTCTTCCTCGACTTCGGCGATCAGCGCAGCGGCAAGTTGCAGTCGTTCGATTTCGACAGCAGAAAGGTGACGACGGTCGAGAGCGGCGTTCGCGGTTTCGATCTTTCGGCCGACAAGAAGAGTCTTCTGATCTTCAAGACTTCGGGCCGCGTCATCACGAACCTCTCCGGCAAGGACGCGGGCGCACTCGCGCTCGCGGCCGCCAAGGTGCGGGTCGAGCCGCGAGAGGAGTGGCGCGAGATCCTGCGCGAAGTTTGGCGCATCGAGCGCGACTACTTCTACGACCCGGCGATGCACGGCGTCGACTGGAACGCGATGTGGGAGCGTTGGAGCCCGTTCGTCGAACACGTGCGTCACCGTGCCGACCTCAACCTCGTGATCGCGGAGATGATCGGCGAACTCGCGTGCGGGCACGAATACGTGAGTGGAGGCGAGATGCCATCCTCGCCGGTTGGAGTTTCGGTCGGCCTTCTCGGTTGTGATTTCGACGAGGACGGGTCGCACTACGTCATCGCGCGCATCCTGCGCGGTCAGAACTGGGTGGCCTCGTTGCGGTCTCCACTCACGGTCCCAGGGATCGACGTTCACGAAGGCGACCGTTTGATCGCCGTCAACGGCGTGCCGATCACGACCAAGGACAATGTGTTCTCGTTCTTCGTCGACACTGCGGGCAAGCAAGTCGAACTGACGGTAGAAACCCCTGGTGCAGGCGACTCGTCGGGGGATGGGGACGCGCGACGTACGGTGACGGTCGTGCCGATCGGAAGCGAGGCGTCGTTGCGACGCTTCTCGTGGATCGAGGACAATCGAAAGCGCGTCGACGAGCTCTCCGGAGGACGCCTCGCCTACATCTACATGCCGAACACGGGCAACGAGGGCATGCTCTCCTTCGATCGCGATTTCTACAGCCAGCTCGACAAGGAAGGACTGATCCTCGACGAACGGTACAACGGTGGCGGAAAGGTTGCCGACTACGTCATCGACGTGCTCTCGCGACGAGTCCGCTGCTACTGGATGAACCGGGAGCAGTGGGTCGGGAAGACGCCGTTCGCCACGATGGATGGACCGAAGGTCATGATCGTCAACGAGATGGCTGGATCCGGAGGCGACGCGATGCCCTGGATGTTCCAGAAAGCCGGTCTCGGTCCGATCGTCGGCAATCGAACTTGGGGCGGACTCGTCGGCATCAGTGGATATCCCCCGCTCATGGACGGCGGTTCGATCACTGCGGCGAGCTTCGGCATCATGGACGAGAACGGCGACTGGGTCGTCGAGAACGTCGGTGTGACGCCCGATCACACCGTCATCGAGTATCCGAAACCCATCATCGAGGGTGGCGATCCCCAGTTGGAGCGGGCGGTCGAACTCGCGATGCAGGCACTCCAGAACCACGCGGCGCGTCCGGTTCCGGAGTATCATCCGCCGACGAAGCGCTGACGGCACGTGCCCGACTCGAAGGCCGCGCTGCTATAGTCCCGCGAATGTCTCGATCGCTCTCGCGTCGTTCGCTAGTCGGCACCGCAATCGCGTTCTTCGGAACGATCGTCCTCGCGGGGTGCAACAAACCCGCGGGGGACGGGCAGGTGTCCCGCTTCGCCTTCGTCACCAACGGCGCGGATCCGTTCTGGGACATCGCCAAGCGCGGGGCGCTCGATGCGGGGAAAGAGCTCGATGTGCGGGTCGATGTCTTGATCCCGACCGGGGGCATCACCGAGCAGACACAGATGCTCGAGGATCTGATCACGCAGGGTGTGACGGGAGTCGCGGTGAGTCCGATCGCACCCGAGAACCAAACACCGCTGCTCGATCGCCTCGCGGAGTCCTCGCTGCTCGTCACACACGACAGCGATGCGCCCGATGCCAAGCGAATCTGCTACATCGGGACCGACAACTACGTCGCGGGACGCGCTTGTGGCAAGCTCGTCAAGGAAGCCGTGCCGGACGGTGGCAAGGTGATGTTGTTCATCGGTCGCCTCGAACAGGCCAATGCGCGTCAGCGCCGCCAGGGTGTGATCGATGAACTCCTCGGCTACAGCAACGACAAGACGCGCTTCAGCAACGTCGACGAAGTCTTGACCGAAGGGAAGTGGACGATCCTCGGAACGTTGACCGACCAGTTCGACCGTGCGCGCGCGAAGGCCGGGGCCGAAGACACGCTCACGAAGCACGACGACGTCGCGTGTCTCGTCGGGTTGTTCGCGTACAACGCGCCGGCGTGCCTCGAAGCGCTTCGCGCATCGCAAAAGAGCGGCAAGGTCGCAGTCGTCGCATTCGACGAGGACAAGCGCACGCTCCAAGCCATCGAAGACGGCGATGTCTTCGGCACGATCGTGCAGGACCCCTACGGATACGGCAATCAATCGATCAAGATGCTGGCCGCGATCGCGAAGGGCGACCGGAGTGGTGTACCGGAGAGTGGCATTCGCTACCTCGACGTGCGAACGATCCGCAAGGCCGATGTCGCGGGCTTCCGCAAACAACTCGAAAGCCGGCTGTCGGCCAAGTAGGTCGCGTCGATAGGCTGGCGCCCATGACCGAGCTGCAAGCGATCGGTGTCGCCAAACGCTTTGGTGGGATTCGGGCTCTCGATGGCGTCGACTTCCACGTACGTGGCGGTGAGCTCGTTGCCGTGTGCGGGGAGAACGGTGCGGGCAAGAGCACCCTGATGAAGATTCTCGCCGGCATCCACCGGCCCGATGCGGGACGGCTCGCGATGGACGGTGTCGGGATCGAACTCGAATCCGTGCGATCGGCGCAGTCGCACGGCATCGCGTTGATCCACCAAGAGCTCGAGCTTTGTGACAATCTCACGGTGGCCGAGAACGTCGGCCTCGGTGACGAGCCGCGTCGCTGCGGATTCGTCGACAGGCGACGGCTCGAGGAGACGGCGCGGATCGCGCTGGCGCGACTCGGGCTCGAGATCGAACCTCGCACGCCCCTCGGCGAACTCACGATCGGGCACCGGCAAATGGTCGAGATCGCGAAGGCACTCGCGCGTCGTGCTCGGGTACTGATCCTCGATGAGCCGACATCGAGTCTGTCGCGCGCCGAGGCGGATCGCCTGTTCGAGGTGTTGGATGGTCTGCGCGCCGAGGGCACCGCGATCGTCTACATCTCGCATCGTCTCAGTGAGATTCGCCGCTTGGCGGATCGAGTCGTCGTGTTGCGCGATGGGCGGCTCGCTGGAACGCTCGGCCACGACGAGATCGAGGTCGATCGGCTGCTCACGTTGATGATCGGCGAACCCCTCGCGGCGCATGTTCGGGATACGAGCCGGGCGCGTGGCGACGAAGCCGCATTGTCGCTCGAGAACGTTTCGACGAGCAGCTGGCCACGGGCAACGGTTTCCTTCTCGATCGCACGTGGCGAGATCCTCGGCATCGCTGGGCTCGTCGGCGCGGGGCGCACCGAACTCATGCGCGCGATTTACGGGATCGACCCGCGTGAGGGGGTCGTTCGCGTCGATGGTGTCGCAGTGCCGTCCGCGGGACCACGTGCGATGCAGAGAGCCGGTGTCGCGTTCTTGCCGGAAGACCGCAAGTTCGAAGGCCTGCTGCTCGAGGGGTCGGTGCTCGACAATCTCACGTTGAGTGCGTTGCCGCGTTGGTCCCGTTTCGGATTCGTCGACCGGGCTGCATGTGGACGCGCCGCGGCGTCAATGATCGACGAGCTGCGCATCAAGTGCGAGCGCGCCGAACGGCCGGTGGGGGAACTGTCGGGCGGGAATCAGCAGAAGGTCGTGCTCGGCAAGGCGCTGCTGCAAGACCCGAAAGTCCTGTTGCTCGACGAACCGACGCGAGGCATCGATGTCGGTGCCAAGCAAGAGATCTGGACCCGCATTCGGGGGCTCGCCGATCAGGGGCTTGCCGTCGTGTTCGTCTCGAGCGAGTTCGAAGAGCTCAGCGCGCTCGCGGATCGAGTGGCCGTACTCTGCCGCGGGAGTCTTGTCGCGATGCTGTCGCACACCGAACTGGACGAAACGACGTTGCTCGATCTCGCTGCCGGCACGAGGATCCGCGCATGAGCTCGCAGCCTGCCCATTCGCAGCATCCTCGCTCGCAGCATCCTCGTTCGCTTGGCGACAAGAAGGTCCTCGGCATCGCCATCGTGTTCTTGCTCGTGTGCGCGTTGACGGCATTGGCGAGCGATCGATTCTTGACGCTGCACAACATCGCGAATCTCTTGCGGCGAAGCGCGCTCTTCGGAGTTCTGAGTCTCGGCGCAGCATGGGTCATCGTCACCGGCGGGATCGACCTGTCGATCGGTTCGGTCGTTTGCCTGAGCGGTTGCCTTCTGCCGTGGCTCGTCGTGGACCAAGCCATGTCGACGCCACTCGCAGTCTTGTTGGTGCTCGCGATCGCTGCAGGCATCGGTCTCGCGCACGGGCTGCTCGTCGCGAGGCTCGGCCTCCAGCCCTTCCTCGTCACACTCTGCGGGCTGCTGCTCTATCGCGGCGCAGCGCGCGTGATCGTCGATGACCAAACCGTCGGATTCGGCACGGGTCATTTGGCATTGCGTGGCATCGCGACGTCGAGCTTCGACGTCTTGGGGCTCGCTGTGCCGACGCCGTTCTTCTTGTTGATCGGGCTGTCGTTCGTCACGTTCGTGGTGTGGCAGCGGACGGTGTTCGGTCGCTGGCTCTTCGCGCTCGGGCGGAACGAAACCGCCGCACGCTTTTCGGGCGTACCGACGAAGCGACTCGTCGCTTCGAGCTACGTCATCTGCGCGATGCTCGCTGCGGTCGGTGGCATGCTCTTCGTGCTCGATGTCAACGGTGCGCAACCGACCGATTTCGGCAACTTCTTCGAGCTGTATGCGATCGCGGGAGCCGTCCTCGGCGGCTGCGCGCTGCGCGGCGGCGAGGGCAGCGTGCTCGGCCTTCTGATCGGGGCGGCCTTGATGCAGGTCCTGCGCAACGCGATTCGACTCGTCGATGCGCTTCCGAATCAGGCCGAATACGCGATTCTCGGGCTCGTGATCCTCGGCGGCGTCCTCATCGACGAAGCCGTCAGGCGGATTTCGAAACGACGGGCCACGGGCAAGTGATGCTCGAGCGATTCACGTCGGCGGCGCGTCGCCGCGGAGTCGTTCGCCCATCCTGACAGCCGTGCCCGCAGGCAGCTCCGGGATCGCGAGCGGACCGGGGCCGAGCACGACGATCGTCGTCGATCCGAAGCCGAAGTAAGCGAGCTCTTCCCCGACCTCGAACTGCTTCGGTAGCTCGTGTTCGCACACGATGTCCCCGACATTCAGGGCAGCGACGAGGACGACGGCTGCGTGCTGTCCTTGTCCGAGTTCGAATGCGAAGACCACACGTTCGTTGCGCGCGAACAGCTGCGGGATCGCATGTTGAGCGCCGGGATTGACCGGAAAGAGCGAGCCCGGCACGTGGCGACTCGAGGTGCATCGTCCGGCGAACGGAGCATGAACACGGTGATAGTCCCGAGGCGACAGATACACCGTCGCTTGGGTGCCGCCGCTCAGGCGACGCGCGAGATCGTCGTCGACGATCAGGGCGTCGAGGCCGTAGTCGATGCCTTTGACCTGGGGGATTCGGTTTTCCACGATCGAGCCTGCGGTCACGATTCTTCCATCGCACGGCCAGACGAGCGGAGAACTCGCGATCGGGCGAGCGGAGGCGGGGAGCCGGCGCACGAAGAAGTCGCGAAACGATCGAAACTCGGTCAACGGCGTGTCGACCTCGGTCAGGTCGACCCCGTAGCGCCGCGCAAATGCCCGATAGGCTGCAGTGCGAGCGCCGTGTGGGATCGGGATCCGTGTCACGACACCCGTCGTGCGCGATAGCGCCCACTTGGGCAGGAGCGTCAGCAGCGTGCGGCGCAGACTCATCGAAGACGCGATGCTCGGGTCAACGTCGCTCGAGGACTTGGATCAGATGGAACCCGAACTGCGTCTCGATCGGGCCGATGCACTCGCCGATCGGTGCGGAGAAGACCGCTTCGTCGAACTCCTTGACCATGTCGCCCGGGCCGAACTCTCCGAGGTCACCACCGCTCGCACCGGACGGGCAACTCGAGTGACTCTGGGCGATGGATGCAAAATCCTCACCACCGGTAATGCGGGACTTGATGTCGAGACCTTCTTCGAGCGTAGCAACGAGAATGTGTCTGGCGTGTGCGCGGACCATGGGGGCGATCTTGGCGCAGCTCGCGATGGGATGCCAGGCCGGTGTCGTCAGCGTACTTCGGACGCGGGGCGCTGGGGTTTCGTGTGCGCCACTCGCCGCGCGTGCACGCGGAACGCGTAGACGAGTGCGAGGATCGTCGGAATGACTGCGAGCACGAGCAGCACACCGAACATCAGCAATGCCCGTGAAGAATCCTCTTCCCCTGCGACGAAGAGCGCGACCTTCGAGGTCACCGCGCCGCCGTCGATTTCCCCTGCGACGAGGACTTGAAAGCGATCCAGCGTGACGACCGGTGCATGCAGTGGGGGCATCGAGCCGAGATCGGGACGATGCGTCGGGTCCGGTCCACGATGCTTCGTGAGTTCGGGCCACGCGTTCCATGTGCTCGCATCGGGTGCGAGTCCATCGAGCTGCGTGCACGGGCCGGCCTTCCCGGCGGATCCGTCGGGATCACCGCCGTAGAGCAGTAACTGACCGTGGACGGACAAGAGTGGCGAGGGAGCGGCACTCCTGCTGTCTGGCAAGGATGCGATCTGTGTCCACGTGGATCCGTCGAAACGCCAGCAGTCCGACAAGGCGTGACCGGATGCATCTTCGCCGCCGACGACATAGAAGATGCCGTCCCGGCTGCCCGCGATCGCGCTGGCGCGAGCGACCCCCGGCAGCGAGGCGCCGGCTGTCCAACCGCGTTCTCGGTCTTCGAGGTCGAGCACGAAGAGCGACTGCGTGACGAGCCCGGTTTCGTTGCGCCCGCACGCGACGTACACGCGCGTTCCGACTCGGGCACCACATGCGAACGATCGGCCCTCGGGCAACAGTGGTCCCGCGTTCCAAAGTCCCGGATCATCCCCCGTGCCGATGAAGTAGGTGCGACGATCTGCGCGCGGCTGTTCGTCGGGCGAGGCGCCTCCGGATGCACTGCGCGGTGATGCACTGCCACCGACCCAGAGCGCTCCTTTCTCGAGAGCGATCGAGGTTCCGAACGCGACGCCCACTGGCAGCGAGTGCTCCAGCTTCTTCCATGCCGACCCTTTCGTCCGAGCGTCGAGGGCCCAGATCGACGCGTCGCGCCGGGGCGCGGGCGCGTCGACCGATTGCCACTCGCCGCCACCGACGAGCACGTGACCGGCAGAAACCGCCGCGAACGTCCCGCGTGCGCCGCGTCCGGGCAGAGGTTCGAGTTCGCCGACGTAGTAGCTGTGACTCAGATCACACGCGGCGAGGATCAGCGTGACGAGGCTCAGTGCGGCGAGGGCACAGCCACGCAGGACTGTAGCCCTCGCGAGCCCACGACGGATTCGTCGCGGCTCAGTTGCCGAGCTTCGTTTCGAGGCCCATCGACGTGCCGAACGGCAGTTTGATCGCCAACGCCGGGTCGACGTCGAGGATCTGCCACAGGACGTTGACCCCGAGCAGTCCCTTGTCGCACGGAATCGGAACGGGAAGGCTCGCCTGACCTTGTGCATCGGCAAGCACAGTGCCGATGAGCAGAGGTGCCGTCAACAAGAACGCGCCCGACTGTCCACCGACTGGACCGAGGTCGACGTTGATCTTCTGAGCGCCGAGCAGGACGAGCGCGGGCTGCGCCGGGACCAACTTGTCGCCCGTGATCGCGAACCCCATGTACCCGATGACCGGCTGGCCGTTGGCGCCGATTTCGGGAGTTCCGACGGTGGTGGCCTTCGCCGTGCCGTACGTGCTCAGGCTCGTGGTGGGGACGTGGATGTCCATCTGGTCGCAGGTGAACGGTCGCGTCGTCTTGTTGTCGAGGATGTATTCGCGGTAGCCGACGTAGACGCCGCCGAATGCAGGTGCCGACACGGTACCGGCGAGGCGTTGTCCATCGCCGCAGCCATACGTACCGCCGAAGAAGAGCTCCGCCTGGTTGCCGCTGACGCTGAGACGCAGGCGCTTCCACCCGTCATCGATGCCGGCCTTGAGGACGATCTTGCCGAGAACGACTTCGTTGGTCGCGGCAGTCGCGCCACTCGCGCCGTCGTTGTGATCGATCAGGTAGAGAGCGGCTTCGGTGTCGTTGACGATGAACGTCGCACTGATACCGGTGTTGCCGTTGGCGCCACCGTTGACCGGGTCCGGAAGGTTGTAGTACGTGCCGCAGCACCCCTGAATGCCGACACTCCACGCTTCTTGGTAGCCCGTCGCCTCGAGCTTCGCATCGAAGTAGACATAGGCTTCGACGACGAGGTCACGGGACCAGTCCGACAGGTAGACGTGTGCGTTGCCGCCACCGGAGTTGTCCCAGAAGATCGCCGCTTTGCCGCCTTGAGGGGACGCGGTGATCGCGTTGGGGTTGTCCGCGTCGGCGACCGTCGGATCGATGTACTTCGGGTGACGGAAGCTACCGGCCCATCCCGTGACGTCGGAACCGACGATTCCAGCATCGAAGTTGTCCGCGTAGGGAATCGCCGATGCAATCCGGTTGGTCTTGCCGGGAGTCCATGGACGCAGATGGAATGCTCGTGAGTTGTTGAACGACAACCCATCACGTGGCAGCTGCCACGACAGATCGAAATTGTCGATGAGCGCGTGGTTGCCCCAAACGCCTTCACCGCGAAGGTAGGGCGCGGCAGCCGGCCACTTGCCCTTGTTGGTTTCGTAGATCACCGCATCGATGACCGCGCCCGTCGTGTCGACGAGATACAGGCCGTCGTTGTCGTTCGGGAAGAGATCCTGAGAACCGATCGAGACACCGATTCCGGAAATCGCTCCGGAGCCGATCGTCAGGAAGCCCTGCGAGGGGACGGATGCCGTTGCCGGCAGCGTGTAGCTGGCGGTCGTGCCATTGGCATCCCGCGACTCGACCTTCCAGCCGGCGAGGGAGATCGCCGCGGAACTCGGGTTGTAGACTTCGATGTATTCGCGGTCATCCGTGCCGCTGTCATCGTACGAAAACTCGTTGATGACGACGGGGCCTTGGAGGCAGGCCAACGCCAAGATCGAGGCGAGCATGTAGTTCTCCGGTGGTCAGTGAAGAGAGTGTTGGATCCGCTGCGAGCGCGGCTTCGGCTCGCGCGCGGACCCGGGATCATATCAGGGCATACCGCCCGCAACCCGGGGCTCCTCGATATTGCGCGTCTCGGGGCGAATCTGCGTTCGCATCGCCGCGTTCGCATCGACTCGTTCGCATCACACCGCGTTCATTCGGGCGCTCATGCGTCGGAGTACAGCTCTCCGAATACGCGCTCGAAGTCCTGACGAGAGCGAGCCATGACCCACGCATCGCGGCAACGAATCGGCTCGGGATGCAGTCTTGCGTATTGGATCGCATGGCGCCGCGTCTTGCCGAGCGCGGATGCTTCGTCCCTGGCGATCCGCAGCGCTTCCTCCAAGTGGCGTGAGATCGCGCGCGCCTGCATCGCGAGGGTCGGCGCGACGGGCCGAAGTCCCGAAGCGATTCGATCGCATTGCTCGAAGATGAAGGGATTGCCGATCGCGCCTCGCGCGATCGTGACGCCGTCGACGCCGGTGTCCCGAAGCATCGAGTGGACGTCCTCCGCGGAAAACAAGTCGCCACTCCCGAGAACCGTGCGCGAGCCCGCGTGTGTCTTGACTCGCTTCAAGAACCCTCGCGAACTCAGACCTTCGTATTTCTGATCCACGGTACGACCGTGAACGGTGACCGCCGAAATCCCGGCGTCGAACGCGCCATCGAGGATCTCGAAGAACGCGCCTTCGGACTGCGGATCTTCCGACAGCCCGCGTCGCATTTTCAGCGTGACTGGCACGCGTCCGCGCACGGCTTCGACGACGCGCAGCACGATGTCGATCGCGAGTGCAGGCTGTCCCAGCAAGTAGCCGCCGCGGCAACGACCCAGTACCTTGCCGACGGGGCAGCCGAAGTTGATGTCGACGACGTCGTATCCCGCTTCGACGAGGTCGTTCGCCGCCTGCGCGAAGCGTTCCGGAGTACTCCCCATGAGTTGACCGCCGACGGGATGATCGTCGTCGGGCACGAACAGGATGCGCTGACGTCCCTTGCCGCGCTGGAGGACCTTCTCGTCGATCACGACCTCGTTGAGGGCGTACGCTGCCCCGTGCGCACGCGCGACTCGGCGCATCGCGAGATCGCTGTAGCCGCTGAGCGCTGCTTGGACCCACGGCTTGGCGATGCCGAGCGGACCGATGCAGAGGGTCTCAGGACTTCTTGAATCCGGTGAAGAGACCGAGTGCACCGAGTCCACCGCTCGGAAGGCGCGACGACAGGAACTCTCGGAAGCTGTTGGACTCGCCGAGGATCTTGTCGCGCGCGGAGTTGAACCAGCGGTCCAGGACCGACCAGTCGATCTTCGCGACTTCGAAGTATTCGAGGGCCACGAGTACGAGCAGCAGGCCACCCGCGAAGAAGAGGAACATCTTGAGGAAGCCCCGGACGAAGCTCCCGATCGCGAATCCCGCGAAGAAGCTGAACCCGAGCTTCAAGAAGCCTTCGGACCACGCCGTTTCACTCGACTTGACGACCGAGACTTCTCCCGTCTGTGGATCCGTGAAGGACGAGCCGAGTGGCCCGACGCTTCCGCCCGCGCCGCCCGGCATGGGCGGCGGGTCGACCCAAGCCATGACCTGGAACACGACGCCGAGGACGACCAGGGCCGCGCCGCCGAGAAGCAGCAGCTTCTTCCAGCCCGGCTGACGCCAGAATCGCTGCCACAGCGATGGCTTTTCCTTCGGAGTCTCGTCTGTGGGGCGCCGCTCGTCCTTTGCCATGAGATGTGTTCTACCCGTTGTCGAGGAACGCGAGCAAGCGGTCGCGCAAGTCCGCTGGAGTCCGAACGGTGAAGATCCCTCCACTCGTCCCCGGTCGACCGAAGAGCACGCAACGCATCCCCGCCGCCGCAGCACCGGCGGCATCGACGTCCGCGCGATCACCGACGTAGAGGCATTCGCGCGTCGGCACGCCGAGTTGCCGCGCCGCGAGGTGGAAGCCGTGCGGCCATGGCTTGAGGCAGTCCACGTCGTCCGCGCTCACGCGGGCCGAGAAGACGTCGGCGACCTCGAGCGCTTCGAGTTTCGCGTCGCACGGATAGTCCGACCAAGCACCGAGGAGCACACCGCGTTCAGCGAGCGACGTGAGCAATTCGACGAGTCCGTCGCGGCGCGCGGGCTTCAGGGCCTCGAGCGCGCGCGCGCCCATCCATTCGTCGACGTCGTCGTCCAGAGTTTCGTCGACGGCGCCGTTCTGTAGCGCGATCGAACGCTGTCGAGACCGCAGGCCGCCATGTTGCCGGATGAACTCGACCGTTTCGGGCCGCAGTGCCTCGAGGGCAGCCCGCCAGCAGGAGAGGTTCCGAAGCCGCTCCCGCGCGCGCCTCGGTTCGAACGCGAAACGACGGAGCAAGGCTGCAGCCATGCGGCGACGCACGGGTCCTGCATGGTAGAGGGTACCGTCGACATCGAAGAGCACGGCACGGATCGGGGTCCGATCACCAATCATCGAGGATGCTCGCCGGTCACGGAGTTCGATCGCGGTGCGGATGGTTCGACGTCGTCGGCGTCGAGATCGAGCTTGCCGAGTGCGACGAGTGTCTTGAGCGCAGCGTGGACCGTCATGTGCGCGGGGCGGAGCACGTCAGGCCTCAAGCGAAGCAAGCGCCCGGTCGCGGGGTTCGGCGAGCCGGGGACGAATACGAGCGTCGATTCTGGATCGACGCCCTCCTTCGTGACGAGCCCGAGTTCTTCTGCGTCCTGTTCGCGCGAGCGGACCCAAACAACGCGCTCGAAGAGGGCATCACGCCCTTCGCCGTAGCCGAGAATCTGCTTGAGGCTTCGGTACAGCGAGCCGAGGAGTGGTAGCGAATCGAGCAACCGATCGAACAGAGCCCAGAGATAACGGCCGACGAACGTCGTGATCGCGAGTCCGATGAGGTAGATGGACACGAGCACGGCGACGACGCCGAGTCCGGGAACGTAGTAGGGCGCGAGCGAAGGGACGCTCTTCCACGCTGCCGCGAGCGTGCCTTCGATCCAGACGAAGCCGAGAATCGTACCGCCGATCGGCAACAGTGCGACGATGCCGGCGATCATCGCTCGCGTGACGTGTTTGACGACCGCATTCATGGCGCGCTTCGTCTACTTGTCGCCGTCCTTGGCGGCCCCGACGACGCGACCTTCGTCGTAGGCATGCAACGGCCGAATCCAAATGTTGCGGTAGGCGACGGGATCGCCATGGTCCTGGAGCGATAGCGGGCCACGCTCGATTCCATCCGTCGTACCGCGTGGAGCCTTGCCATACGAAGCCGCGCGTTTGTGGCTCGTCGGCCCGTCGAAGGCCTGTCGATTGTGGACGCAGATGCCGTTGTGGAAGACCGTTGCGAATGCCGGTGACACGAGCTCGCCGTCCGCGTCATACCGCGGTGCTTCGAACACGATGTCATAGGTCTGCCACTGCCCGGCTGCACGAGATGCATTGACGCGCGGTGGCCACTGACCGTACATCGCGGCAGCTTGGCCATCGGGGTACGTGCGATTCTCGAAACTGTCGAGCACCTGGATCTCGTAGCGCCCACAGAAGAACACGCCGCTGTTGCTCCGCCCTTGTCCCTTGCCCTTGGACGTTGCCGGGGTTCGCCATTCGAGGTGGAGCTGACAGTCGCCGAACTGTTCCTTCGTGGTGACGGATCCGGTCCCGCGAACGACCTGCATCGATCCATCATCGATGAGTTGCCAACCCGCCTCGCCCTTCGCACTGCGCCAAGCGTCGAGGGACGTGCCGTCGAACAAGACCGTCGCATCGCTGGGCGCTTGGGGCGGTGTCTCGCCTGGCGTGACGCGTGTCGGCTGCGGGCGGGTCCCGTCGTGCACGTGGTAACCGCGAACGATCGGTGTGTCCTGGTAGCCGAGGCCGTCCTGCGATGCGCTCGATGCGAAGGATCCGAAGACGACGAGAAGTGCGAACGAGAATGCGAGCCGTGGGGTCATCGAGCGAGGATTCGAAGGGGGCCATGCGGATCTTCTCGGGCGACGTCCTTGGCGCCCGCAGTTCGCCACAGACTACGTGAAACGCGGGCTGATATGCTCTTCCGTTGTGAACGCATTCTGGTCCTTACGCATGCTCGTCGTGGCCCTGTCCACGCTCCTACCCGCCATCGCAACCGGGGTCCCCGAGACTCCGAACGGTCAGGAACCCAGCGAGAAACAAGCCATCGCCGTGATCCGCAAGGCTCTGCGGAGCGACGACGTCGCCGCATGGCAGACGGCATTCGACGATCTCTTGCCCTTCGACAGCGAGGCCGTAGCCAAGACGATCGTCGCCGTGCGCGAGCGGATCGAGGCGGACGTGGCAGAGACCACCAGTGCTCGCGAGGAAATGCGTGAAGAAGCAGCGCAGATCATCAAGGGGCAGGAGACGGCTCGCCCGCGCCAGCTGCCGTCGGCCGGCCTTGCCCGATTCCAAGAGCTCGAGCGCGAAATTGCCGCGCTGCGTAAGCGCCTCGATGAGTGCCGACTCGTGCTCGAGAACGTCGACACCAAGCTCGAGCGACTGCGCGACGAGAAGGCCGCGCGCTTCCTGTTGACCAAAGTGATCGGGGACAAGCGCCGTAGCCTCGCGCTGAAATTGGCAGCAGTGGGGGCCCTGCCCGGCCTCGGCGAACAGCTGACTGCGGACATCGGGAAGGCGCTGACCCGTTCCAAGAAGCGCACGGAGGACGTTCTCGCGCTTCTCCAGGGGATCCGCAGGCTCGAGGAGAAGGCCCGGCCGCTCGGACCGGCGCTCATCGATCTTCTCGGATACGCCGAGGACGAGGTGCGGGTTCAAGCCGCGTACGCATGCGCCTCGGTTCGTGTCCCGGAGTCCGTCGAGGCGTTGATCGCGTTGCTCGCGCGCGAGCGTGGGCAGGTGCGTAGGCGTGTCTCGCTGGCGCTCGAGGACTTCACCGGCAAGAAGCTCGGCGTGTCGAAGACCTCGTGGGAGGGATGGTTCGCGTCCGAGGGGCGCGCGTGGGTTGCCGAAGGTGCGCCGAAGCGCATCGAGCGTGGCGGCTCGATGTTCAAGGCGTCGAAAGAGGTCGAGGACGATTCGCTCTACTACATGGGGATCCCTCAGGACGGTGAAGGGATCGTCTACGTGATCGATGCGTCGCAATCGATGGAGAAGCAGGTCAAGTGGCGGAAACCGCGTGGCGGTGGCGGCGGTGGAGTCACGGTCGCGAGCCCCATCGGGGAACCCGCAGGCGACAAAGGCAAGGGAACGACTCGCCTCGAGGCGTGCAAACAAGAGCTCATCGAAGCGCTCCAGCGACTCGAGCGAACGAAGAACTTCAACGTCGTCTGGTACAGCGATGTGGCCGAGGCGTGGATGCCGAGTCTGCAGAAAGCCGACCCATCGAAGATCGCCGAAGCGACCGCATGGGTCGCGAAGCTGAATCCCGTCGCTTCGACGAACATCCATGACGCGATGAAGCTCGCATTCAGCATCGATGATGTCGCCATGGGGAAGAAAGGCGCGGCTCGCAAGCGCGGCAAGGCGCGTGGCGAAGGTGTCGACACGATCTTCCTTCTCACGGACGGGTCACCGACCACGACGGACGGCAAGCTCGATGACCCGGAGAAGGTCCTGCGCGCGGTGCGGTCGTGGAACCCGCTCGGCAGCATCACGGTCCATACGATCGGAATCGGTGACGGGCTCAATGCCGAGTTCTTGAAGAAGCTCGCCGCCGAGAACGGCGGCGAGTTCAAGCACTTCGACGATTCGGGGAAGCAGCGCTGAGCCGATAGCCCCGCATCATTGCGGCGGCGTGTCCGTGCGCGAACGGCTCAGCCGACCTTGTTCGCAGCCTTGTGAGGCGCCTTCTTGGCGTCCTTCTTCGGCGCGTTCTTGGACGACGCTTCGTGATGATCGTCGTCGTCGTCGTCATCTTCGTCTTCGTCGTGTGCTTCGTGCTTGGGTGCGGCCTTCTTCGCGCCGCTGTGCTTCTTGGCGTCCTTGGCCTTCTTGCGCGAGTCGTGCGCGCCGAGTTCGAGTTCTTCGACTTCGTCGATCTCCACGTTGTGGTCGCCGAGATTGAGGATCAGCTCTCCTTCGAACTCTTCGATGTGGATGTGCACGCTGCGCGACGCAGCGGCGGCGGGCGCCTGCGGCGCGTGTGCGGGAGCGTGCGCGCCCGCGGGGAGCGCCAACATGCGGGCGCCGCCGGGCAAGCCGATGGCCATGACCTTGCTCTCGGACTTCGACTTGCTTTGCGCGGTCGTGGATTTGGTCGAGCGCACCGACACCGGGCGCTTGATCGTCGTCACCGCCCCGCGAGTCTGGACGACGGCGTCCTTGGCGACAGGCTGGTCCTTGCGCGAACGCAGCCCGACGATGGTCTTCTCGTGGCTCGCCAGGCTCTTCTTCATCGCGGCGACGCGTTGCTCGAGCGCACGTACGGCGGCAATCCGTTCACTGTCCTTGCGCTGTGCGGAGCGCAGGCTGGACAGGAGCTTTTCGCGCTCCTGCATCCACTGGCGTGTCTTCTGCTCGCTGTCCGAACGGAGCTTGGCGTAGCGGGCTTCGCGTTCTTTGGCGTTGCGGTCCGACTGGGAGTTCGTTGCACGCAGCTGCGCCTCGAGTTGACGTCGCTGGGATTCCATCGTGGCCAGGCGTTGTTCGAGCGACTTGGTTCGGTTCGCAGCATCACGCTGCGCGGCTTCGAATTCCTGGCTCGCGCGATCTCGCGTCGTGCGTGCCTTGTGGAGTTCGGCCTCGAGACGTGCGCACATGGCCCGTTGCTGTTCGAGTTCCTTCTCGAGACGCATCGCGTGTTCTTCGCGCGCTTCACGAGCTTTGCGTTCGCCCGCGCTCCGTTCTTCGAGGAGTCGCAACAACTCCTGAACACGGGCGTCGAGCGCTTGATGTGCAGCGCGAGCGCGCAGCAGTTCTTGACGCAGGGCTTCGGTCGTGCGGCCACCTTGATCGGTGGACCGTCGCTGTGCATGCGCAGTGCCGGTGCTGAGCGTCAGCGCGAGAGCGGTGAGGATCGTCGTCGTTGTGCGGATCATCGCCGCATTCTGCCACGAAAGCCGTGGGCAGCCACCACGCCGGTTCTACCGTTCGAGGCGGAGGATGGGGCGGCTCGGGTGCGCCGGGAAGATCTCCCGCGCGCTCAGGCCGAAGTCTCGGTGGCTTCGGAACTTCGCTGCGCGCAACAACGCTTGTACTTCTTGCCGCTACCGCACGGGCAGGGTTCGTTACGTCCGATCTTGGGTCCTTCGCGAAGCTTCGTGCGAACGGTCGGCGTGGTCCCATCGACGAAACGCCACTGTCCATTCCGTCGCTCGAAGGTCGCGAGCTCGTGGTGGAACTGCTCTTCGCCGCCTTGCGAGAAGTGCGCAACGAACTCGACCGTACCCCGCTCGTCGCCCGGGCCGCCCCCGTCGGTCTTGCGGATCGCGAGACCGTGCCATTCGCTGCCCTTGGACCAGGCTTCGATGGCGTCCCGTTCGCCGTCCTCGTGCGCTTCGGGTGCGAGGGTGTCGACGAGGAAATCGATCTCGCCCATGACGAACGCGCAATAGCGCGCACGCATCAGCGCCTCGGCGGTCTCTGCAGGTGCTGCACCTCGATGGCGAGGCTCGAAGCAGGCTTCGTAGGTCTCGGTGCTTCCGCAGGGGCACTTCACGGGCCGTTCTCCTGATTCGTCGGAAAGCACACGATCATGAAGCGCGCCCGCCGCAATTCCAACGGGCAACGAGGCCGGCTGGCGACGGGCGCGGATGTGCCGGAATCAGCGGGTCTGGAAGCGGCAGGCGTCGCCGAACTGGAACGTCAAGTTCGTGAAGTTGAAGTAGCAGCCTTGGACCGCGAGCAGGACGCTCGGCGGAACCGGGAAACCGATCGAGTTGCCGACGCCGTTCGCGTCGGTCGGCACGATCAGCGTCGTGAACAGCGGCTGCAGCAGGTAGTCCTTGAGCGTTGCCGAGCTCTTGATCGGCCCGTAGTCGGCAGCAACCATGATCAGGGCCACCGAACTCGCGAACTTCTGGTTCTGGATGCGGAACGACGTCAGGTCGCCGCCGGTCGCATCGGGCGACAAGGCCTCGGCACCGCTGAGGCGGTCGTTCGATCCGTAGACCGAGCTGAACGCTTGGGATTGGATCGTGCCGCAGTCGTACAGACCGCCGAAGTGCATCGTCGTGCCCGCCGGGCGCAAAGCGGTGGCCGTCGCGCCATTGGCGACGTAGGTCCACTGAGCGCGCGCTGCAGCCGGCAAGAACGTCGTATCACCATCCTGCATCGCAACCGTCAGGCCGTCGGCAGGGAAGTCCGTCGCGGGTTTCGGCAGCTCGATCGTGAGACCACTGAACTCGCCGACAGGCACACCGACCGAAGTGGTCAACGTGTAGATCGCTGCAGCGGCGCCCGAGCCGGTCCCGAACAGCGTGTAACGGACCGTCGTCAATCGCCCCGCGGGCGTGAGGTCCGGCGTATCGGCGGTCGTGCTCGAGTAGGCGACGAAGCCGAGTGCGACGTCTTCGGACGTGGACTGATCCTGGTCCTGGACCCGCACGACCCAGCCACTGGCTTCTCCTTGTCCGCGGCGGAAATCGCGCGGCTGCATGAAGACCAACGTGTCTGCGGAGTCGGCCGTCGCTCGCGTCGAGATGTTGGAGTACGCCTCGTTGTGGAAGACGCGCGAGTTCCGGTAGAGCACTTGCTCCGTCACCGTCGTCGGGCGGAAGACCGATTGCAGCGTGCCGCCAGCGAGCGAGCCAGTCGACGTCGCGGCATCGCTACCGATGTCACTCGCGAGGAGGTCGGTTGTCAGCTGGGCCAGCGTCGTGCCGCTCGAGACCGTGACCACGATGTCGTAGACGACCTTCGTTCCGGCGGCGATCGAGTTGGTCGCTTGACCGAGGAAGCCTGTCCAGTTGCCCGCCGAAACGGTGTTGAACGCAGTCGCGACCGCAGTGCTCGACGACCAAGTGACGTTGTCGTACGTCGAGGCGTCGACGCCGATCACTCGAGCGTCGTCGACACTCACGATCGAGCCGGAGGTCGGGATCGACACGCCGATCGCGCAGTACGAGCCAGAAGCCGCGGCAACGGACGTGTATCCCGGCACGAGGACACGCCACGTCGTTCCGTTGATCGAACGAACGATCACGTTGGGCGTCGCGACGGTGTCACGCGAGAAGCAAGCAAGAGCGTCGGCAGCCGAGGCTGCCAGAAGCACGGATGTCAGTGCAAAGAGTGTAGAGCGGTTCACCATGGTGATTTCTCCTCTCAGCTTTGGCCCTTCACGAGCATCGCGTCACTGAATGCCGCGTCGACGTTCGGGCCGTTGAACTGGAAGAAGATCGCTTGGAAAGCAAAGGAGATGTTGGCAGGAAAGAGAACGCTACCCGTGTCGAACTCGCCGCTGGCCGGAATGACGAACGGTGTACCGGACAACGTGAGGGTTTGGACGAGCACGTCCTTGAATGGCGTAGGCAGGGGGCTCGGCAGGTAGTCGGGTGCGAGGAAGATGATCCCGTATGCACCGGCGTATTGCTCCGACGAGACGCGGAAGCCGATTTCATCGCTGCGGGACACGACCGGGAACAGCGACTCGGGACCTTCGAGGACCTCGGCTGTTGCCTGGTAGGCCGTCGACTTGATGTAGCTTCGAACGACGCCACAGTCGTGCAGCGCGCCGATGCGCAGCGTCGAACCGATCGACCTGTATGCGGCAACGGTCGAGCCGGTCTCGGCATACGTCCACTGCTGCTGCAGTGTCGTGGGGACCTTCGAAGTCGTGCCATCCTGCGTGTGGATCGTGCACGCGTCATTGGGCCAGTTGCGCGGAGTCGGCAGGACGACCTTGACACCACCGACACGCGGCAGCGGAGCCGAATCGGCGACCGTCAGCGTGTAGAGCAGAGCCGCCGAGCCGCTGCCGCTTCCGAAGAGCGTGTAGCGCACGTTGGTCGTCGCCCCAGCGGTGACGTCCGGCTTGCCCGTCGCGTCGGACGCGATGTAACCGAAGTCGACGACTTCTGCGGTGGCGCGCTCGCTGTCCTGCAGCACGCAGCGCCAGCCGTTCCCGGCTCCTTGTCCGAAACGGAACTCCTTCGGCACCATGAAGTAGATCGTGTCGTCGGCGTTGTTCGAAACGCGCGTCGACAGATTCGTGTGGGCCGAGTTGTGGAAGATCTTCTCGTTGCGCCACAGCGGCGACGCGACCGCGACGGTCGTCGGCGTCATGAGGTGGCGATCCTTGTTGAGCAGACTGCCACTGACCGTTGCTTGGTCGATGGCGAACACGCTTGCCTTGAGGGCGGTGTCCATCTGCGCTTCGGTCGTTCCCGATGTGACATCGAGAATGATGCTCATGAAATGGTCACGCCCACCAGCGTCAGGGCCCGTGACCTGCGAAAGGAAACCGGTCCAAGAACCCGAGGAGACGGCGTTGAACGCGGTCGCGACGCCAGCGTTGGAGGAATACGAGAAGCGCGGCATCGTGGCCGAGCTGCCCTGCTCGAACAGAACGACGCTCGACACCGCATTGATCGGTGACGAGGCCGGGAGTTGCACGCCGATTGCGCAATAGCTGACTCCGAGAGGAACGGCGGTCGTCTCGTAGCCCGGCACGAGGACTTGCCACGCCGTGCTGGACAGTTGGCGAATGCTCACCGTGTCGGCAGCCGACGCTTTGCGCTTGTTACATGCGACCGCTGGGGTTGCACACAGGAGAGCGCCGACGATGAAAAGCGAAGCACGCAGGTCGATGGGGGGACGCAATGCAAGAATCTCCGAGAGAAAGCGGCAGAGGAAGGAAGCTCCAGAGTCGTCGAGACAGTTGTCGCGCACGCACACCGCGACCGAGAAGGCAGGACGAACCCCGTTACCGTATAGCGGTTCGCCGATTCGGCAAAGGGGCCTGATGGACCCCTTAGGAGCTCGTTCGGCGCTCCGTATACGGACACTGCGTTGGGAACGGACGATGCCACGCATCGCCGTCTTTGGCAGACTGGTTTGTGACCCGCCCACAGATCGTGAAGACGCGGACGCACCAGAACCCTACTCCAGGATTCTCTCGCGCGCGTGAGAAAGGCGGCGTGTCTCGAGCAGCGAGTCGTTCAGGCGAAGCGAAGGCCGCAGCTCCCGCATACGGACGTCGCGTCACCGAGGGGTTCGAGGCAAGCCGGACACGTGTCGCCATCGAGTTGTTCGACGGCGGCGATCGCCGAGCGTTCGTACTCACCGAGTCGAGCGTCTTCGTGATCGTGAAGGATGCGCAAGGCGTCCTGAGCGTTCTCGCTCGCGACCGCGAGCAGCACCTCTCGGCCTCAGCCCCCTCGAGACGGTGGAACGGCGATCGCTTCGATGCCGTTCTTCTTGAGCAGTGCAGCGAGCTGCTTGAACTGAGTCGGCTTGAGTTGCTTGAGAATGGCGAGTTCGGTCACTGGGGGCCTCGGTGGTGTCCTCATTCGAGAATAGACCGCGATGGGACGACACGCACCGGGGTTGTCGAGATCCTTCGCATCGACCCGTGTGCTCGTCAGCGCAGATTCCCTCCACAACGCCGGCAGTATGCGGCATCGGCCGCGTGGTTCTCGGCACCACAAGCGTGGCAACGAACCGGCTTCGGGGTCTCAGTGCCAGGCACGTCGCGGGTCGCCTGCGCGAACTCGACGGACACGATCCCTGTCGGAACGACGATGAAGCCATACCCGAGCACCATGATGACCGAAGCGATGAACTTGCCGGCGACCGTGACCGGCGCGATGTCGCCGTAGCCCACGGTCGTCATCGTCACGATCGCCCAGTAGCAACTCGTCGGAATCGATGCGAACCCACTCTCGGGGTGATCACGTTCGACGAGATACATCGCTGCGCCGAGGATCACGACGGTGCAGAGAACCGCCGACAAGAACACGAAGATCTTGTAGCGACTCTGCCAGAGCGCGACGCGCAACATGTCCGCTTCGCGCGTAAGGCGGCCCAACCGGAAGACTCGGAACGCTCGAAGGAGGCGAAATGCGCGGATGACGAGGAGAGTCCGAGCATCGTCTCGCCCGATGTACACACCGAGGTAGGTGGGGAGGATCGAAAGCAGATCGACGAGTCCGTAGAAGCTCGTCGCGTAGCGCCATGGGCGTTCTACGATCGAGAGACGTATCGCGTACTCGATCGTGAACAACGCGGTGACGATCCACTCGACGGTTTCGAGCGTGGTCGAATATTCACGCTCGAAGCTGCGTACACTCTCCAACATGACCAAGAGCACACTGATGGCGATCGCGATGAGGAGAGCGACGTCGAAGAACTTGCCGCCGAACGTATCCGCCTCGAACACGATGTCGTACACGTCGCGTCGCAACCCGGGTTCGCGTGGCCGTTGGGCGTCGTGCTGCGTCGCGCTCGTGTCGTTGCTCGTCATCCTGACCTCCTGCAAGAGCATCGCGAATCCGAGTCCGTCGATCCAC
>JAGQQW010000043.1:27999-28450 GCA_020426005.1 Planctomycetota bacterium
AATCGAACCGAGATTCACGATCTGATCATTTGGCGTGCGACGAGTGCAGGCATGGCTGCAGCAGTCGAGGCAGCGCGATCGGGAAAGAGCGTTCTCGTGCTCGAGCCCACGCAGTTGCTCGGAGGACTGACGTCGAGCGGACTCGGTGCCACGGATGTCGGCAACAAGGATGCGATCGGTGGGATCGCTCGCGAGTTCTATCGAGCCGTGAAGGAATGGTACGAACAGGACGACGCGTGGATTTGGCAGCGCCGCGACGAGTTTCGAGGTCGTGGTCACCGTGAGAGCCAGGACGCCGCGTGGACGTTCGAGCCGAAAGTCGCTGCTGCCATCTTCGAACGATGGGCTGCACACGAGGGGATCGAAGTCTTGCGCGGCGTGCGACTCGATCGGAGCCGCATCGAGTTCGCGCCGACTTGGGGCAACCCATCGAGGATCGCGGCGGTGTTCG
>JAGQQW010000439.1 GCA_020426005.1 Planctomycetota bacterium
CTGAGCTACAGCAGCGGACAGTCGAGAGCTGAGAGTGGAGAGTCGAGAGCCTCCCGTACAATCTCTCTCAACTCTTGCCTCTCAACCCTCCGCTCCAAAGCGGGCGAAGGGAATCGAACCCTCACCACCAGCTTGGAAGGCTGGAGCTCTACCATTGAGCTACGCCCGCGCATCCGAGCCGCTCTACCGCGTCACGTCGACAAAGAACGAACCTGCCGGCGGCCGCGAGGGCCGTCGCCAGGCAACCTGGTGGGCAGAGCAGGATTCGAACCTGCGAAGGCTTTGCCACCGGATTTACAGTCCGGCCCCTTTGACCGCTCAGGAATCTGCCCATCCATCGATTCCGAGGGCTCCCGGCACGCGCATGCGACTGGAGCTAGCGATCGGACTCGAACCGATAACCCCCTGTTTACAAGACAGGAGCTCTACCAATTGAGCTACGCTAGCCGGGCGGACCCGAGGAATGAGGAGCGAGGACGATAGACTCGAGCCCCGCGAGTTCAACCCCTTTCTGCGCCGTGAAACCTACGCAGACACGGGCCCGGGGCCAACCGCGCCGCGCGTTCCGCCACCCGCCTCGCCGCAGGCGTCGATGCGCGCGACTTCGCGCACATGCCAGTCGTGAGCTGCGACGAACTGCGACATCGTCGCGCCGCCGTAGAGTTCGAGCGCGGCCCCTGCGAGCACGAGCGCGACCATCGCCTCGGCAATGCACGCCGCCGCCGGGACCGCGCAGACGTCCGAGCGCTCGAACGCCGCGGGAGCATCGTCTCCGGTGGCGAGATCGACCGACGCGAGCCTTCGGCGCAGCGTCGCGATCGGCTTCTTCGCGCCGCGCACGACGAGGAGCTGGCCATTGGTCACGCCGCCCTCGATGCCGCCCGCCGCGTTGGAGCGCCGCACGAGCCGCGTGCCATCGCGTCCGATCTCATCGTGCACCCGGGAGCCGGGGCGCTGCGCCGCGACGTGCCCGAGCCCGATCTCGACCGACTTGAACGCCGGGATCGAGAGCAACGCTTGGGCGAGCCTGCCATCGAGGCGCTGGTCCCACTGCGCGAAGGACCCGAGTCCCGCCGGGACGCCCCGAGCAACGACTTCGACGACCCCGCCGAGGCTGTCCTTGTCCCGGATCGCGGCGTCGATCGCGGCGCGCAAGGCCGGCTCGCGCGCACCGTCGAGCACGCCGAAGTCGCTCGCAGCGATCGCCGCGCGCGCATGCTCGAACGTCTCGAGTCCCGCGAACGCGCTTCCGGGCTCTTCGCTCGGGTCGCGCGCGAAGGCGTCGCCGATCCCGACGACGTGACCGAGCACTTCGGCGCCGAGCGCGGCGAGCAACTGTTGCGCGACGGCCCCCGCCGCGACGCGCGCACAGGTCTCGCGCGCCGAGGATCGCTCGATGTTCGCACGGATGTCCCGATCGCCGTGGCGGTAACAACCCGACAAGTCCGCATGCCCGGGACGCGGGCGCGTCGGCTCGGGCATGCTCTCGATGCTCGTATCCTTGTTGGCGACGAAGAGCACGAGCGGCGCCTCGAGCGTCTTTCCATGACGCACCCCGCCGAGGACCTCGACGCGATCGCGCTCGATCTGCTGACGACCCGAGCGCCCGTAGCCGCGCTGCCGGCGCGCGAGCTGCGCGTCGATCGCATCGGTGTCGATCGCGAGCCCCTTCGGCAGCCCCTCGAGGATCGCGACCATGCCCTTGCCGTGCGATTCGCCGCCGGATCGATACGTCAGTCGCATCACGAATCGAGCGGTTGGAGCCAGGAGATGTCGTCGAACGGCAGATCCATGCGCACGGCACCGATGTCGACCGAGATCGTGCGCCGCTTGCGATCGATCTTCTTGACCTCGCAGCGACGGCGGAAGCGTGGCACGTAGACCATGTGCCCCTTCTTGACGCTCTCGAGGTATTTCTCGCGGCGACGCCCGAGCGAGCTGCGCTGGAGGAGCCCCTCGATCAGGCGCAACACGCCGCGTGCACGTTCGTCGTACGGGCTCGGCGCGTTGACGAACTGCTTGAGCGGTTCGACGAGGAGTTCGCGTGCGGCGCGGAGCTCTTCGTCGACGAAGTGCTCGGCCTCTTCGCGAATCCACGTTTCACGACGCTCGACTTCTTCGGTCTTCTGCTGCAGCTCCTTCGCTTCGCCCGCGGTGCGACGCACCGTTTCTTCGGCTTGACGGCGATGCTCTTCGGCAGCGCGCCGCGTGCGCTGTACGTTGGCGATGACTTCCTCGAGGCGCGTGTCGCGCTCGACGAGCA
>JAGQQW010000440.1 GCA_020426005.1 Planctomycetota bacterium
AGGCGTCTTTTACGGCCTGCGTGGTGTCTTTGTCCACCTCTGCGCCTGCGTGGCTGTATAGGGCTATATTTGGCGCTGCGGTGATCTCCTGTAAAAAATAGGCGTTGTTGGTGCCCCTTAGCTTTTCTTCCCGCACCGTGGCCAGGATGCGCAGCACGTCGGGCCGTGGGGTGTTGTCCTGGTCGAAATAGATTAGAGAAAACAGGATGCTGTTATAGGTGCCTTTTTCCGCCTCGATCTGTGCCAGGTGTTCCAGTTCCTCCGGTGCCATTTGGCTGCGGGTTTCCTCCAGTTCCTCCTCTGCAAATTGCACCTGTAGCGCTGCGGTGCGTTGGCAGCGGTCCAACATTTTGGAAACATCGCAGTGCAAAAACCTTTCCCGCAGGTTGTTCTCCTTTGGCAGTATGGCCGTTACTTCCAACGTGGGCACGTTGCGAAAACGGGCAACGTATTGCCGGAAGGTGTCCGCGCAGCGTGGCCCGGCATATAGGACGCGCCCAATATTGCGGTTGACGATGTTTACCCCTTCGCTGATTAGGCAGGTACTCAAAACCAGTTTCACGCCGCCGGGCAAACTTTCCTTTTCCACTATGTGGTCGTATCCGCGCCGCTTGCCCTGGTTGACCGTGCGCCGGGTGATCAGTTCTATCTGTCCGGCCTCCAGGTGCCCGGCCTCGATCAGGTGCGCCCGGATCGCCTCCATCTGCTCGGTGTTGTTCATGAATACAAAGTGCAGCCGGTCCTCTGTGTAGTCTATGCGGTGCAGCTCCGCCAGGGTGGCCGCCGTCAGCTTGTCGGTGTTCGCCCCGTCGGCCTCCAGGGCGTGAACGCGTACTTTGTTGCTGTCCTTCCGGTTAACCTGTATCAACTTTGCGCCAACGGCCTGCGCCAATAGCGGCGGCATGGTGCCGGAAAGGAAAACGGCCTTTTTGCCCGTGCCTGCCAGCTCCAGCGCCGTGCGCAGCTTTTCCGCCCGGAAGGGGTTGTAAGTGTTGGCCACTTCCCCGAACTGGTTAACCAGGTTGTGCGCTTCGTCAATTACGACAATACGCCTATGGATGTCGGGCAATTGGTGCAGGGTGTCGTAAGTGCAGAAAACCAGCTGCGCCTCCGCTGCTTTGTTGCTCCGCCGGGTGGATGCCCTGCCGTGGATCGCAACGGCGCCGCGTACCTTCCCGGCTGCCTGCCTGGCCAGGTTGACGGTAGGGCAGGCAACAACAACCCTTTGCCCGGTGCGCCGGGGCAGCTTCGCAAAAAAGGTGGTTTTGCCGCTGCCGGTTGGTGCCTCGATAGCCAGCCGGCCCTCCTCCTTTAGTGCGGTGTCCAATTCCCTGCGGGCCTCCTCCAGCCAGCGCCGGACGAACAGCCGTTGCCCGCCCTGGTCGGCCTGGTACGGGTCATCTGTCAGGGTAAACCGCGTCAGCTTGCCAATGGTGTGGGCCTTATAGGCGCGCTTCTCATATTGGAACGCCTGCCCGCCGATCTGCGCCCGGTGTGTTTCGTAAAACGTCCGGTAGGTGTCCAGGGCGAAGAAACGCCGCATCCTGGCCAGGTAGGCGGTGCGGTGCAGCCGCAGGGCGTGAACGTACCGGCCGCGTTTGGGCAGGGTGTCCAGCTCCTCCAGGATTTCGGCCCGCTGCGCCGGGTTGCCGTGCTGCAAAAGGTCGTCAAAGCCTTTGTATTTGCTTGCCGGGTTCACCATTGCGAAATATAGCCGCGCCTGCGGGTTGATGCCTTCCCGCAGGGCAAAGAAACGGCGGGCAAAGTTGGTAACCGATGCCAAAAAGCCCCGTGGCCGTTTGTCGCTCCAGGGCGCGCCGTCCTTCGGGGTGCTTAGGTTCTTGGCGTCCGCGTCGTACAATATGACAACCCTATCCGGTTTCCTGCGCTCCAGGTAGGCCCGGACCTCCTCTTTGATCGGGTATAAGCCGATGCCACTAAATGCCGTTACCTCTGCGCCGGCAGTGTCCAGGGCAATGGCTTTAAAATATCCTTCAATAAAATAGACTGTGCCGCCGGTGATCGCTTCCCGGTGCGCTTTGATCGCGTTCGGCGCTGGCATAGGTGGCACGGGTGCGCCTTTGGGGTGCAGGTATTTGGCTTTGCCGGTGACCGCCTCCGGGTGCAGCCTGCGCACCGTGTACGGCTCAAAATAGGCGGATTCGTGCAAAACAAAGTCAGAACGCCGCGCCTGTGCTTGTTCATACCTGCGCCGGTTGCGTTCGGGCAGGTACGTGCGCTGCC
>JAGQQW010000441.1 GCA_020426005.1 Planctomycetota bacterium
TGATGAAAGCCGGTCGCACCGTAGTCCGCCTCGGCGCTCTCGAGAGTCAGCGCGCCGAGACCCTGCGGGTTCGGCTGCGGTGTTTCGGTGGAGGGTGCGTCGCTCACGACGGGCGTTGCTCCCGTTCGAAGGCCTTGCCCTTCTTGATCTTCTCCTGCAGGCGCAGGACTCCGGCGATCAGGGCCTCGGGCCGAGGCGGGCAGCCGGGGATGTACACGTCGACCGGGACGAGCAAATCGGCGCCCTCGACGATTGCGTATTGATTGGGGTACTTGAACGGGCCGCCGTCGATCGTGCAGCCGCCCATCGCGATCGCCCACTTGGGGGAAGGCATCTGATCCCAGAGCTGGTTGATGACCGGCGCCATCTTCCGCGAGATCGTGCCCGCGAAGATCATCACGTCGGCCTGCCGCGCGCTCGGGCGGAAGATCCCGGCTCCGAAGCGGTCGAGGTCGTACTTGGACGCGCCGACGGCCATCATCTCGATCGCGCAGCACGCGAGACCGAAGGTCAGTGGCCACAAAGAGTTAGCGCGCGCCGCGTTGAGCAGATCGTCGAGCATCGCGAGGCGGACGAACGGGGCGGCTTCGACCGGGATCTCGCCGTCGCCTCCGCCGGCTCGCTGCAGCTGCGGGCGCGGGCTGGGGCGATTCGGGTCGAGGTGCGTCACTTTTTCCATTGGATGACTCCCTTCCTCCAGGCGTAGACGAGCGCGAGCGACAGGATGACGAGGAAGGCACCGACCTCGACGAAGGCGCGCCAGCCGAAGCTCGGTTCGTCGAACACGAGTGCGACCGGGAAGAGGTAGAGGATGTCCACCTCGAACGCGACGAAGACGAGCGCGAACAGGTAGAACGAGATGCCGAACCGGATCCACGCGGTGCCAACGGTGTCGACGCCGCACTCGTACGTGTCCTCGGTCTCCTTGCCCTTGTATCGCGGGCTCAGGAGGAGCGGTGCGATCAGCGCGATCGCGCCGAACACGATTCCGAGACCCACGAAGATCAGGAGTTGTGTGTATTCCGACATGGCCGCGCTCGCGGACGTTCTCGAGGACGCAGAGGAGGCGCGCACGATACGAGAAGGGCCGGCGATGCGCCAAGGCGCAGCACGCGCGAAAAGCGGTTTGCGCGGCGGTCCAGGCTGGTAGTCTCTTGGCCCCCGCAGTACCTGTGCGCGACCTGTCACAGGCTGCCACGAAGCCAATGACCACGACGAACATCGAGAGCAAAGTTCCGATCCAGAAGATCGACGAGGCCGTGATTCGCTTTGCCGGCGACTCCGGCGACGGGATGCAGCTCACGGGCAGCGAGTTCACGAGCAACGCAGCGTTGTTCGGCAACGACCTCGCCACGTTCCCGGACTTCCCTGCCGAGATTCGTGCCCCTGCCGGCACGTTGCCAGGAGTGAGCGCGTTCCAAGTCCGGTTTTCGAGCCAGGACGTGTTCACGCCAGGGTCGCAGCCCGACGTGCTCGTCGCGATGAATCCCGCGGCGCTCAAGGTGCACCTGCCCGACCTCAAGAAGGGCGGGATTCTGATCGCCAACACCGCAGCGTTCGAGAAGCGCTTGTCGCTCCAACAAGCGGGTTGGGAAACGAATCCGCTCGAGGACGAAGCGATCCTGCAGGGCTACCGCGTCATCCAGGTCGACCTCAACAAGCTCACGCGCGACACGCTCGAAGATTCGCCGCTCGATGCGCGCGCGCGCATGCGTTGCAAGAACTTCGCGGCGCTCGGGGTCTGCTTCTGGATCTACTCGCGTGACATGACCTCGACGATCAACGGGATCAACGCCAAGTTCGGCAAGAAGAACCCCGACGTCGCCGCTGCCAACATCGCGGTGCTCAACGCGGGCTACAACTACGCCGAAACGGTCGAGTTGCTCGACCATCACTTGCAGGTCGAGAAGGCGAAGCTGCCTCCGGGCAAGTATCGCAACATCATGGGCAACCAGGCGGTCGCGCTCGGCTTGATCGCCGCGGCGAAGCTGGCAAAGCTCGACTTGTTCTACGGCACGTATCCGATCACACCCGCGAGTGACATCCTGCATCACCTCGCGCGTCACAAGAGCGAAGGTGTGATCACGTTCCAGGCCGAGGACGAGATCGCTGCGGTCGCGTCGGCAATCGGCGCGAGCTTCGGTGGCGCGCTCGGCGTGACGGCGAGCTCGGGTCCGGGAATCGCGCTCAAGGGCGAAGCGCTCGGCCTCGCGGTGATGACCGAGTTGCCGCTCGTCAT
>JAGQQW010000442.1 GCA_020426005.1 Planctomycetota bacterium
CACTTGACGGCGCGACAGAACCCAGCGCACGAGACGACGCTCTACGAGTGGTCTGAGACGGGGCTCTTGCAGTCGATGCAATCCCCCGGCGAGCGGAAAACGCAGCTCACCCACGATGAGCACAAAAACCTGATGGCCGTCAGTCTCCCCAACGGAGCGGGCGTGATGTACGAGCACGACCGCCTCGGGCGCGTGGTACGCACTCGCGATGAGCTTGGCGCCATCACCCGCGTCGAGCGCTGCACGGAGGGCTGGACGCGCGTGGTCCATTTACCGATGGGTGTGCAGCAACAGATGGCGTACGACGCGGAGGGCAACTTGCTCGAAGCGCGCGACCCGAACCGGCACGTGCGCTTCGGCTACGGGCACTACCACCGCCTAGTGCTGCCGATCGGAAGTCGGTGCCGGGTTTTACTCGCGTGAGGCGAGCGCCCAGGGAAACGACTCAACGAGTTCGCCGAGGAGTTCGTTGAGAGGAGCACGCAGGTGCGTTCGTTCCCACTTCCCGCGATGGTTGGCGACGTCGAGAAGCCACAAGTGGACGGTGTCGCGACGGACACGGACATGCTTGATGGCATCACGCTTGGGGCCGGACTCGACGATGACGGTCGAGCCGTACTTCCGAGCGCGAAGATGGGCGAAGCCGTGGTCGTGGAGGAAGTCCTCGACTTGGCTGCAGTGATAGGTTTCGACGGGTCTGGCAGGCATGACGCTGCCGAGCCGTTCAGGCGGCGCGGCGGCGTGGATTCTGACGCTCGTCGACCCGCCACGTCCAGCGGAACGGGTGGCGCTCGTTGCGATTCCAGAAGCGGATGAAGGACTCGACCTCGTGCTTCTGGCGAGGCGCATCATCGAAGCTGCCGTACTTGAGCACGCGGCGGTGCAGGATGGAGAACCAGATCTCGACCTGGTTCATCCACGACGCGTGTGTCGGCGTGTAGACGAAGTGAAAGCGCCCGCCGTATCGCTGGTTGAAGCGTGTCCAGCGCTGGTCAGGGCCGTCGTAGTGCGTGTTCAGATTGTCCCAGACGACGTAGACCTCGCGGCCTCGGTAGTGGCGCGCCACGGCGTTCATGAACGACACCGTAGCCTTGCTCGTGCGGCGTGGGACCACCCGGCCAAAGACGCGCCCCGTCTTCACGTTGAACGCGGCGAGCAGCACCTGTGTGCCGTGACGCTTGTACTCGTACTCGTGGCGGAGCCGACCGTCGCCCCCGACGTGATTCGGGTGGATGCGCTCGAGCACCTGCATGGGCTTCTCGTCGATGCAGAGGACCACCGCCCCCTTCGGCGGGTTGAGGTACAGGTCGCAGACGCGCTCGGCCTTTGCCGTGAAGTCGGGGTCACGGCTCTTGAGCCACTGCTTGACGCGGTGAGGTCTGAGCGACTCGAATCGCAAGATGCGCCCGACCTCGCTCACGCTGAGCAGGACGCCGGTGCGTACGCGGAGCGCCTCCGCCAGCGAGCCGTAGGTCCAGACCTCGCGGAACGGAGCGGCGATGCCGTCCGGCCGTTCGCACGCCAATTGCACCAGCTCACACCGCGTGGCGACCGACACCGCACTCGGTCGCCCCGTCCGACGTCTATCTTCGAGTGCTTCGGGGCGCGGGTCCGCGCGGAAGCGTGCCTTCCATTTGCGCACCGTCCGCTCGTTGCTGCCGATGGTGTCCGAGATGCGCTTGGTACCCACGCCGTCCCGCGCCAGCAGCACGATCCGCGCTCGCTGGATCACCACGAAAGGTGCTCTGTGTCGGCGCACCAACAGCTTCAGCTCGCGCCGCACTTTGCGCGTCATCGTAACCGGGGTCGCGTCGGGGCCTCTCGCCATGCGACCCCAACACCCCGTCGGTCGATTCTATTTTAACCGAAACCCGGATCGCACTTCAGGCACGGTGCACTAGTCTCTCTAGACTTGGGCCGACTCGCGTTGAGCGGTCACGTCTGTCCCTTTCTACTCCCAAGCTTGTCTGGGATGCGACCGGCAAGGCGATCCAAGCGGAGAATCCAGATGTCATTGAGTCCGAAACGAAATCGCGCCTCTCAGCTAGTGCTAGTGCTAGTCTTGTTGCTCGCAGCCCTCGCGACCCCTGGGTGCGGTGGGGACGCGCCGCCCATGATGGCCGATGCTGGGATGAGCCCCTGTCAGACACATGCGGATTGCACCGACGACCTGTACTGCACGGGCAACGAGCAGTGCTTGCCAGCTGATCCCAACGCCGACGCGCGCGGATGCGTGGCG
>JAGQQW010000443.1 GCA_020426005.1 Planctomycetota bacterium
GTTTCGAATCGGCGCTCGAAAACTTCACGGGGCCGTTCGTGCCTCCACCGATCGGTCCATATCAGTTCTCCGGAGATCCGGACCATGTCCTCGACTTCATCTTAGGAAACAATTGGGACACCTTGCCGGTGTCACCAACGCAGGTCGCGACTGAGTTCCTCGACTTCCTGTATCCGGGCGACGTCACACCGCAGGACGACAATGGAGGCTGGTTCTTGCTCGGGCAGAACCCGTTCACGGGCGTATGGGCCAGCGATTGGTACTCGATCTCGGCACCCGACCGCGTGCTCCGAGTCAAGAACCTCTACGCCTATGCATGCGGTCTCACACAGTCGATCGTCCGCTGACCATCAACCTCGAGGAACGTCATCATGTCCAAGTTCAATCGACGCAATTTCTTGCAGTACAGCGCGCTCTCGGGAACGCTCGGCGTACTCTCGTCCAAGCTCAACGCGCTAGCGCCGAAGGCGCTACCACAAAAGATGCTCGTCATCTTCGCGCGCGGCGCCAATGACGCACTCAACACGTTCATCCCTCGTGGAGACCCCGGTTATGCCTTGATGCGACAGCAGGGAGGTGGAGCTGGATCGGGTGCGAGCAACGTGTTCATTCCGCCGTCGGCCAGCTTGCCGATCACCGGCGGGGTCTTCTCGACCTCGTACGTGGAAGGGCACCCGAACATGTCCAAGGTGACCAGCATGATCAATGCCGGTAGCGGGCGTGCTGCCATCCTGGGGCGAGTCGGGAATCTCAACGGCCTTCGATCTCACTTCACCGAAATGGCGATCATGGAGACCGGTCGTCCCGGCTCACCGGCGTCCCTCGAACGTGAAGGCTGGGGAGCGAAGCTCGCCTCTCTCTATGCCGGAAGTGGCATCAAAGGTGTCTCCCACGCGGGCCGCACGCAGCGCATCATGCTGTCGATCGACCCCAACGTCTCCATCCCGACCGTTGGCCGCGTCTACGACAACGGTACCTTTGCCTATGGAGTGCCGAACTTCTTCGGCACGCAAACGCAACTCGACATTCTCGAAGGCACCCCGACGACTGGATGGCGGGCACATGCGAGCCAGATGCCAGCAGGCAACTGGACGGCAGCACACGGCTACGGCCAGAGTTCACGCCAGAAGTTCTTCGATGCGCGTGACGAACTCGAGGCCATGTCCGGATTTGCGCACAACGCGCAGCTCTTCCCGATCACTGCGGCCGAACGAGCAACGTTCAACCCCGCGTTGTCGGCTTCGCCCGCCGGCGCCAACTTCCTCGCGCAAGTCGAAGAGGCGATGTTCGTCCTCAAGAACACTGCCGCACGCATTTCCGCCGTCGACTTCGGTGGGTTCGACACACACAACGACCAACTCGCGCGCCAAGCCGAACTCCTCGAGTTCGTCGACCAGGCGCTGTTCGGTGCGGATCAGTTGGCGCAGGCAGATTCCATCAATCGCTATCTGATCCTCTTCATCACCGAGTTCGGTCGCACGAACCGCTCGAACGGCAGTGGCGGCACCGACCACGGCGTCGGCAGCACCTGGATCGCCGTCGGGGACAACGTCAAAGCCGGTGTCTACAACATGTCCGACCCGGCCGCACCACCTCCGGTGGGCTTCGGTGTCAACTGGCAGCTACTGAGCACGGTCACGAACAACGTCCTTCCGGTTGCAACCGACTTCAGGACGATCTTCTGCGAGATCTTGCAAGACAAGTTCTCCTTGACGAACGCACAGATCGACAACGACGTCCTGAGGGATCAGTTCACGGCCCAGCTCGGCACGACGCCAGAATTCACGAAGCTCGGATTCGTGATCTGAGGGATCGTCCGCAACGAACGCGTATCCGGTAGCGGCTCTCGACTCGCTCTGGACGTTCGTTGCGGGCACGTTGCTCCGCGATCCACGATCCCCTGCCAAGGCAGCTGCGAAGCAGAGTCCTCGCAACCGTGTCCCGTTGCCGATACCTCCTCATTGATCGAGAGGGGGTAACGCATGAGCACGAGTGGCATTTCGAGTGCAGCATCGTCTGTGGGCATGAGCGTGCGGGTCACGCGCAAGGCCCAAGAACAAATGGCCAAGGACGGCAAGGCCGCGATCTCCCTGATCCGCGCCAACGAAGTCGTTGCTGCGTCGAGACCCGATCCTCACGCATCGAGCGGCGTCAAACTCGACGTTCGCGCATGACTCTCTAGTGTCCCCCGTCAGGAGTTCGTTGCATTTGTCGGGGCGGACCGACGCCCTTCGCT
>JAGQQW010000444.1 GCA_020426005.1 Planctomycetota bacterium
AGCCATGGAATCACACATTCGGGCAGCTCTTTGAGTGCCGGCATGCGTGATGGATAGCCGAGTTCGGAACCGAGCGCGGACGGACCGTCCCGTTCGAGTTCGATCGACCGCATGAGGATTTCGTGCTCCTCGACATCGTTCCACGTGCAGTCGAAGAACGGCCACGCCGAGATGGCCTCTTCGCTGCGGTAGAAGCTGCCATCGAATCGAGACCAGTAATCGCGCAAGCGTCGGAGCTCGGCATCGATGGCGAACCACGTGAAGTTGTGCACGACGGGCAAATCGTCCAACTGGTCGTGGAACAACGCTTCGTAGCGGTCGCAATGCACCCTCGACTCACGCAACGACTCGATCTCGTCGTCGAGCATGGATCCGTACGTCGGGGGCTCGTCCGTGCGCGTATCGACGAAGCTCGCGCCGAGTCCCGCGTAGGGCAGGGCATAGAGTTCACCGTGTTCGTCGGTCGCCCGAAACCCGCGAGGCAATCCATGCTCGAGCCATGGAGCACGAATCGTGAGCTTGGGAGTGCCGGGGTAGACATCGCGACGAACCCACTCCGTGCTTCCCCAGTATTCGTAGCTCGGCAAGGCCAGCACGGGAGTTTCTTCGTCGACGTAGTCCGTGCAGTAGATCGCCTTGCGAGCGTCATCCTTCGCGATGACTTCGAACGGTTCTGCTTGCCAGAGATACTCTCCGTGACACGCGGAACGCGCGATCTGCTTGAGTGCGAGGTCGTAGCGCAGCGCCCAGCCTTCTTCGTGTACGTCGAGTGGTTCACGAATCACTCGGATGCGCCAGTCATCCGCATGCAGCCGCTGCAGGAGTTCGTACGTGCCATCGTGACTGCACGCATCGAGGACGACGACTTCGGACGAGAACGTGAGCAACGACCGGATCGCGGGCTCGACGGGATACCCGGCCGCGAGACTGTTCCAGGTCGTGAGGTAGGACGAGATCTCGGGGGCGGCCGACATGTGGGGTCTCGATCGTGGGACTCGAAGCGGACGAGTGGGGAACCCACGAATTCATCGACCACGTGCGGTGGACGCGTGTAGCGAAAGCGGCTCAGCTTGCGGTGAAGTCGATCTGCCCACCCGGCAAGAAGTAGAGGATGCGCATCGCGCCGGCAGTCACCGTGGGAACGTGGACGGATCCAGGCCCGTAGATCGTCCACCCGGGCGCATTGCCGCAGAAGCGCGGTTCGCCTTCGAGGGCAAAACAGAGATCGATCTCACCGCTCGGATGGGCGTGCCGCGGGCCCGGGCCTCGCATCTCGACGGCATCGATCGAGTAGCCGGACTCGTCCTTCGCGAGTCGCCCGAAACGCACTCCCATGTTCTCCTTCGGGCAGAGAGTTCCTGCTTCGGAGGCCGCATCGACGAGTTCGCGGACGCGCGTGAGGACAGGCCCATCGAGAGGTAGAGCTTCCGCGAGTTTCGCCGTGGCCTCGGAAGGCTGCGCGAGATCGAGACCGTCGAACGTCGGGATCACGTCGGTGCGAAGCACCGACAGCAGGTCGGCGATTGGATCGGTGTTGTCGGACATGCGAGTCATCAAACCACGCCTTGAGCGAGCATGGCATCCGCAACTTTGACGAAGCCCGCGATGTTGGCACCGTGATGGAGATCGCCACGCCGGTCGACGCGCTCGGCGGCGCGTAGCGATTTCTCGTGAATCGTCCTCATGATCGAGGCCAACTGTCGGTCGACTTCGTCGCGACTCCAGCTCACGCGTTGGCCGTTCTGCGCCATTTCGAGGGCGCTCGTGGCGACGCCGCCAGCATTCGCGGCCTTTGCGGGTCCATACGCGATACCCGCCTCACGGAACGCGGCGATCGCGAGCGGCATGCTCGGCATGTTCGCGCCTTCGCACACGAGGTTGATTCCGTTTCGGAGCATCGTCTTCGCGTCGCCCGCAGAGATCTCGTTCTGCGTCGCGCACGGGAACGCGAGGTCGCCCTTGATGGCCCATGGGCGTGCGCCTTCTTCGAAGCGTGTGCCCTTGAACTTCTCGGTGTACGCGACGAGGGACGATGCTGCTTGCTTCTTGAGCTGCACGACGAAGGCCAACTTGTCCGCATCGATCCCATCGGGATCGTACAAGGTTCCGGTCGAGTCGCTCATCGACACGACCGTCGCACCGAGCGTGATGAGCTTCTCGACGAGGAATTGCGCGACATTGCCGGCTCCACTGACGATGCACGTCTTGCCGTCGAGGACG
>JAGQQW010000445.1 GCA_020426005.1 Planctomycetota bacterium
CGTCTTCCACTGCCTGATCTTCCCGCTCATGCTGAAACTGCACGGCGACTTCGTGTTGCCGAGCGACGTGCCGGCGAACGAGTTCCTCAACCTCGAGGGCCAGAAGTTGTCGACGAGTCGCAACTGGGCCGTGTGGCTCGATGAGGCTCTCGATGCGTTCCCCGCGGACTACCTGCGCTACGCGCTCTGCGCGATCATGCCCGAGACCAAGGACTCGGACTTCGCGTGGCGTGATTTCGGCAACCGCATCAACAACGAACTCGCCGACACCCTCGGCAATCTGGTGCATCGCTGCGTGACGTTCGGCGCACGGACGTTCGAGGGAGTCGTTCCTGAACTCTCGTCGCCATCCGACGTCGATCTCGAAGCGCTCGACTTGCTGGCGCACACGACGCACGCCGTCGCCGAGAAGATCGAGTCGTACAAGTTCCGCGAAGCCTTGTCCGAAGCGATGAACCTCGCACGTCACGGCAACAAGTATTTCAACGACGGCGAGCCCTGGAAGACCAAGAAGTCCGACAAGGAACGCTGCGCCAACACGATCCACGTCTCGCTCCAGATCGTCGCGTCCCTGTCGGTGATCCTCGAGCCCTTCCTTCCGTTCACGTGCGCACGGCTGCGTTCGATGCTCGGCATCGGGCCATTGCGTTCTGCGGACGTCCCGCAGGGCATCGGCTGGAACGATGCAGCGAAGCCGTTGCTGCAGCCGGGCTCGCCGATCACCGAAGGCGAACCACTCGTTCCCAAGATCGAAGACGTCGCCATCGAAGAACAACTCACCAAACTCGAACAAGCGAGCCGAGCCGCGATGTCCGCGAACGATCCTGGGCAGGACTCTCTCCCCTACTCGCCACTGGCTCCACAGATCACGTTCGACGACTTTGCGAAAATCGACCTTCGAGTCGGCCGTGTCGTCGCGGCGGAGAAGATGAAGAAGTCCAAGAAGCTGCTTCGATGTGACGTCGACCTCGGGTTCGAGACACGCCAGATCCTGGCGGGCGTTGCAGAGCACCTGAGCCCGGAGGACCTCATCGGAAAGACGGTGCTCGTCGTCGCCAACCTGGCCCCGCGACCGATGATGGGAACGGAGAGCCAGGGCATGATGCTCATGGCGGAAGGTCGTCTCGGCGACCTCGTCCCGACCACTGCGGACCAAGAGCCGGGAGCCCCCGTTCGATGATCGGCGCGCTTCTCCTCGCGGTTGTCGCGTCCATGTCGAACGATCATTTCGTCGGTCCTCGCAACCAAGCGACTCCCGCACCGGCGAACGCTTCGGTCTGGCAAACTCCATCCGGGCTCCGCATCCAGGTTCCGGAGCCGTGGCGTGTCCTCGACAAGTCGAGTCTCGCAGAACCGATGCGTCGCGCGAGAATCGAACAACTCAAGACCGCCCTCGGCGGAACTCCGCGGCGCGTCGAAACCGGCGGCTTGTCGCTCACGACATGGTCGCGCATCGTCGACGAAAGTGATGCGGTCCTCGTGACCGGAGCGAGCACTGACGATGCGACGTTCGTGCGGGTGTTCGAACGAGACGAGGCGTTCGCGCCGCGCGACGTCGCCGAACGCCCCGCGAGCCGCGCGCTGAGATTGCGCGTCGGCACTCGCTACCTGACCGTCGCGATGCACGGTGCCCTCGCAACGGGCGGCGACGCCGAACGTCTGCTGGACCATATCGCAGACGCTGCCGAGGCGACGACGGAGAGACCCGTTGCCCAGGCGACGACGACTCGGGAAGGCACACGGCGCATCATCTGGATCGCGCTGTTGCCGTTCGCGATTCTCGCGGGATGGTTCCTCTACACGAAGAAGTACTCATGACGGAAGTACTCAGGAACGGCCCGACGCAAATGCCACGAGGCGCGATCGTCGGCACCGCGATCGGGCTCAATGCGTGGCTCATCGCTCTCGCCGTTACGCTGCTGACGATCGAGGGCGAGCCGGGGAAGTGGACCGGCTTCTGGACACTCGTCGCCCTCAATGTCCCGCTCACGTTGCTCGTCCTCATCGTCGCTGCGATGGCACGGCAGACGCAGTCCCAGCAAGTGTTCCTGTGCTCTCTGTTCGGCACGCTGGGATTCGCGATCGGCGTGTTGCTTCTCGCGTTCGAGGCCACGCTGGGTCCTAGTCTCGCGCGCGACGAGGGTTTTGCCGAAGTCATGGTCGGGCTCGGCGCGATGACGCAGGTGC
>JAGQQW010000446.1 GCA_020426005.1 Planctomycetota bacterium
AGGAACGCCGGCGAGTAGCCGCGTTCCGCGGCGAAGTCGGCGACGGTCACGGTCCGGTCCGGCCACGCGAGCGCCTCGCGCGCCTCGCGATGGAAGCGGAGGATGTCGCGCACCATCCTCAGGAAGTCCGGCCGCACGAGGTTCCGCCGCTGCGCGAAGAGCCGGTCGAGCGACGTCCCGTTGTACTCGATGCCCGACCGGTCGCAGCGCACGCTGAAGCTCATCGACGTGGGCCGCGACGCGACGCCGAGCTCGGCGAGCAGCGCCGCGAACTCGGGGTAGTTCGGCTCGTTGAAGACGATGAATCCCGTGTCGACGGGATGAACGCCAGCCGCGTCGCGCACGTCGACCGTGTGCGTGTGCCCACCGATCCAGTCCGACGCCTCGTAAACGACGACGTCATGGGTCTCGTGCAGCAGGTAGGCACAGACCAACCCTGAGACACCCGCACCGACGATCGCGATGCGCTCCCTCATGGCGCGCTACGGTCGCCCTGGGCCGAGCCCCTGGGACTCAGGCTGCGCGGCGCGGCGGTCGCGTCTGCTTCGAGTTGCGTCCCTGCTCGAGAATCCGCTCGGGGACCGGTTGCAGGTCCCAGACGATTCCCAAGAACGCGAGGCCCCGAAGGACCCAATAACACGGATCGTATTCCCACCAGTAGAACCCCTGCCGCGTGGACGCGGGATAGTAATGGTGGTTGTTGTGCCAACCTTCGCCGAGCGTCAAGAGCGCCAGGAACCAATGATTGCGACTCGTGTCGCGAGTCTCGAAGCGGCGCTTCCCGAGCAGGTGGGCGAGACTGTTGATCGAGAAGGTCGCGTGGAAGAGCACGACCGTCGAAACGACGAAGCCCCACACGAACATCTGCCACGCTGTCGTGCCGAGGCTCGGGGCGAAGACCTCGAGGATCCAGCCGAGCGCGAAAATCGACACACCCAGGAGCGTCGGCACGATCCAATCGAAGCGATCCAGGAACCGCAGCTCCGGGAACCGTGAGAGGTCACGCACACGCTCGGTCTTCGTCAGGAACCCGTCCCCGGTCAGGAACCAACCGACGTGACTGCGAAACAGCCCATGCTGCATCGGCGAGTGCATGTCGACGGCCTTGTCCGAGTGTGCGTGATGATGCCGGTGCCAGCCTGCCCACCAGAGCGGTCCCCGTTGCGCAGCCGAATTGCCGATCACGGCAAACGCGAACTGTGCAGCGCGGGACGTCTTGAACGTCTTGTGGCTGAAGTACCGATGGTAGAAGCCCGTGATCGCGAACATGCGCACGAGGTACAGCACGACGGCCGTCGTGACTGCGAACCAGCTCCAACCGACCAGGAAGACGGCGAAACAGCCGGCATGCAGCAAGAAGAACGGCAAGCAACGCATCCACTCGATGCGGTGCCCGTTTTGCCGTCCCATGCGTCGCCGCGACCGAACGTCGCCGTCGAACCACTGTAAGATGTTGCGGATCGTCATCAGAAAGGGCGAGGAGCTTAGTAGCTGAGTCGCTCGATCGGGATCAGGAATCCGAGAGCTTTGTGCGACTGTGACACCGGAGCGCAGGGGGCCGCCACGAAGATCTGGAGTTTGTTGTCTCTTGACACTTCGGCGAATCGCCCCCAGAGCCCGAGAAGATCATGACTGCAGCTCCACAAACCGCTCGTTCCCCCGCGGATCCCGTCGATCCCGTGCGCGATGAGCAGGCGCCGGCTCAGGGCCGTCCGGCATGGTACGAGGGCCTTCTCGACGACGGACGGCTACCCGATGCCGCGATTCGATTCGGGATCCGGAAACTGCTGCGCGCACGGCTCCGGCACGAGGCGCGAGGCACTCTGGAGCAACGGAGCACGCGCTTCCGCGCCTTCCTCGCGAGCCTCGACGAGAGTCCGATCGCCATCGAGACCGCGGCCGCCAACGACCAGCACTACGAGGTCCCGACACGCTTCTTCGAACTCGCGCTCGGTCCGCGGCTCAAGTATTCGAGCTGCCTCTTCCCGCATGCGTCGACGACGCTCGCCGAGGCCGAGGAGCACATGCTCGACCTCGTGGCACGGCGCGCGCAGCTCGAAGACGGGCAGAGCGTGCTCGACCTCGGCTGTGGCTGGGGCTCGTTCTCGCTGTGGGCGGCCGAGCGGTTTCCGAACTCACGATTCCTGGCCGTTTCGGGTAGCGCGTCCCAACGGCAGTTCATCGAGTC
>JAGQQW010000447.1 GCA_020426005.1 Planctomycetota bacterium
ACCCAGGTGCCGAGGACATTCACACCGCGCGAAGCGCCGCTGTTGCTCGTCAACACGACGTAGAGGCGTCCCGACTGGATCGGCGTCGATTCGATTCCGAAGGTCACCCGACCGCCACTCGACGCGATCGTGTTGCCCGATGCCGTGAGGCGTAATGGCCGGTAGCCGGTCGCGATCATCGGGGCGCGATAGACCGAGGTTCTCGCGGTGACCCACAACGTGTTCCTGGTCGGCCCGCCGAAGGCACAATTGGACGGACTCTCGGGGAAGGGGATGCGACCGAGCGAAGTGCCGGCAGGTGTGACGACTTCGATTGCCGAGAAGCCCGGCCGCGCGAGGTAGAGGTTGCCGTTGCTGTCGACGGTCATGCCATCGACCGAACTACCGCCGAGGGGGAACCACTGCGTCCCGCTGCCCAGTTGTCCGGGTCCGAGGACCGGGTAGGCCATGACCGCGGACGGGTTCTGCGACGCGACGTAGAGCGTGTCTTCGCGAGGCGAAAGAACGACGCCGTTGGGGCGTAGGAGCGTATCGATCAAGCGCGTGACCGTACCGTTCGGCGCTCGGTAGTAAACGGCTTCCTTGTCCTGTCGGTTTCCACCGAAGGTCGGATCGGTGAAGTAGACACCACCCCAAACGTCGGGCACGAGGTCGTTGGGGCTGTTGAAGGCTGCCGAGTTGTACGTTCCCGCGATGACCGTGATCGCTTTGGTGGTCGTGTCGATTTCGACGACGCGCCCGGCGTGCTGACACACGAGCATGCGATCCGTGCGATCGAAGTAGATGCCGTTCGCGTTGTCACTCGGTGTCAAGAACGTCGTGCGCTGCCCGTTCGTGTCGATCTTGTAGATCGTGTTCCCCTGGACGTCGGAGAAGTAGAGACTCCCCGTGGCATCCTGCGCCGGACCTTCGGTGAAGCGCAGCCCTGTCTCGGCACGCACGATCGGTCCCGTCGGGCCGATGCCGTTGATCTGGGATCGAGCGGCCACGCTGAGGAACGCGAGGACGACGGAGCTCGTGACGACACCGGATCGCTTCATGACTGACTCCTTCGAGGAACGCGGCGAGCATAGCAGCGCGCGTCGGAGGCGGAGGATCGGTGTCAGCCCTGCTTGCGCCTGCGGGATGGAACGCGTTGCGGAACCGCAGGACCGGACATCGTGCTGGATATCGTCAGCGGCCGTCGTCTGAGCTCGTGACGCCTAGGATTTCGCGCGCGCGTGGGATGTCCTTGCGGGAACAGAGCAAGCTCGCGGAGTTGCCCAAGGCCCAACCATGGGCGATCGACGCGGCGTCCAGGTTCTTCGACACGCGGAGCACGTTTTGCCTTGCCTCGAGTGTCGACCAGGGCAAGTCGAGGAGCAGGTCCATGTCCAGCAAGTACACCTCATCGATGCGCTGTGTGGGCAACGGAAGACTCGTCAATAGAACGTTGTCGCGCAGCATTCGCTGCATCGTGTTCGAGGAAACGTCGGCGCGTTCGTAGCCATTCCGTTCGATGCTCGCGAGAAGATCGTCGAGTGCCTCGGTAGCATCCAACGGAGAACTCGACCGGATATGAATCGCGTGCGGAGCATGCGGTTCGCGAAATGATGGAATTCGAGGAAGAGCCCGGTCCATGTCGTCGAGGTCGATCGTCAGAGTCGTCGCTGTTGTGCGTGTCATGCTGGAGGTCGAGCACGACAGGCTCGCGAACGCCGCGACGATCGCGATTCGGACGAGGAGCGTACTGGTCCTATCGCCAGGAGCTCCCGAATCTCGCTGATCTGCGTGCGGTCTCGTCATCCGGAAGTGAAGTCAGGAAGCTTAGGCGTTGTATTCGAGGAAGAACGCCAACGTAGCCCGTTCGTGGGGTGCAGCAAGCGGCTCGCCGCGAACGCGCGCGGTAGACCTTCAGACATGGACTCGTGCGAGGTTGCTAGAGTGTGCGCACTGCCGTAACGAACGGCATCGTCTCAACGGAGAACCCCTGTATGCGCGCGCATCCCACCGATCGCTTCGTCCATCCTCGACTCCCCTCGCTTCTCGTCTCTGGAGTGATCGCCTTCGTCTCGGCCCTGACCGTGACCACGACACCGGCTTCGTCCCAGAGCCACGTCATCGTGCAAGCTCTCAAGGATCAGACGACCAACAAGGACCAAACCGCGCGCTCGATGCTCGCCAATCAGAAGGGGATC
>JAGQQW010000448.1 GCA_020426005.1 Planctomycetota bacterium
GAAGCGCTACGTGCGATCGAACGTCCGCGTGATCGCGATTCTCCTCGTCGTGTGGGCGATCGCTGGTCTCGGCTGCGGCGTGCTGCTCGCCGATGTCCTCGATCAGGTGATGATCGGTGGCTTCCCGCTCGGATTCTGGTTCGCGCAACAAGGAAGCATTCTCGTGTTCGTCGTCTTGATTCTCGTCTACGCGGTTTGGATGAGCAGGATCGACCGCCGCTATCGACGGGAAGTCCGTGACCTGGAGCAAGGGCAAGACGATTCATGAGCCTGCGCGAATACACGTTTCTCTTCGTGATCTCGACGTTCGCGCTGTACCTCGGAGTCGCGTGGGTCACACGGGTCAAAGACACCCACGGCTTCTACGTCGCAGGACGCGGTGTTCCGGCCATCGCCAACGGCATGGCGACAGCAGCCGACTGGATGAGTGCGGCATCGTTCTTGTCGATGGCGGGCATCATCGGTTTCCTCGGATACGCCGGCGGTGTCTACCTCATGGGGTGGACGGGAGGCTACGTCCTCCTCGCCTTGTTGCTCGCCCCCTGGTTGCGAAAGTTCGGGAGCTTCACGGTTCCCGACTTCGTCGGCGATCGCTTCGAATCGCACGGAGCACGCCTCGTGGCCTTGTTGTGCGCTCTCTTCGTGAGCTTCACGTACGTGGCGGGGCAGATGCGAGGTGTCGGCATCGTGTTCTCTCGCTTCCTCGAGGTCGACATCGAAGTCGGCGTCGTGATCGGCATGGCGATCGTCTTCGTCTACGCGACGCTGGGCGGGATGAAGGGAATCACGTGGACGCAGGTCGCGCAGTATTGGGTTCTCATCACGGCGTTCTTGATCCCGGCAATCGCGATCAGCATCCAGCTGACCGGGAACTCGGTACCACAAATCGGAATGGGCAGCGACCTCGTCGACGCTGCAGGCAAGTCGACCGGGACGACGCTACTCGCGAAGCTGGACGCCATTCATCGAGACCTCGGTTTCGACGAATACACGGCCACGTTCCAGGGCAGCTGGGGACGCATGGACGTCTTCCTGACAACACTCGCGCTGATGGTCGGCACAGCGGGTCTCCCCCACGTCATCGTTCGCTTCTACACCGTCAAGTCGTTGTCCGCCGCGCGCTGGAGTGGTTTCTGGGCACTCCTGTTCATCTCGCTGTTGTATTTGACGGCCCCCGCAGTGGCCGCCTTCTCGCGATACGAGATGCTCGACAGCCTGCACGGCAAGTCCGCGAACGAGTTGCCCGCGTGGTTCACCAACTGGCAGAAGACCGGACTGATCGTGTGGTTCGACGACGGAGACGAGCACCTCGAATATCACGGGGGAGCGAAGAGCGCCGACAACGAGTTGTTTCGGCGCGGATCGTTCGGTGCGGCTGAATTTGCAGGGCTCTGTTCGGAGCACGCAGAGTGGCTCGCGAGCGACAAGCAGAGCGGACGTGACGTACGTCCGACCTTCGTCGAGAAGGGATTCGTCGGTCCGGATCGCGACATCTTCGTTCTCGCTGCTCCAGAGATGTCCGGCCTCGCGAGTTGGATCATCGCTTTGGTTGCCGCAGGCGGTCTCGCCGCCGCGCTGTCGACCGCGAGTGGTCTCCTGCTCGTGATCTCGTCGAGCGTCGCCCACGACCTCTACTACCGCGTGTTGCGCCCCGGCGCGAGCGAAGGCAAACGCCTCCTCGTCGGACGTGTCGTGATCGGGATCGCGGTCGTCATTGCCGGGCTCTTCGGGATCTACCCACCCGGCTTCGTTTCGCAGGTCGTCGCCTTCGCCTTCGGTCTCGCAGCTTCCAGCTTCTTTCCGGTACTCGTCCTCGGCATCTTCCATCGGCGCCTCGGCACGACTCCCGCCGTCGCAGGGATGGTCGCGGGAATCACCTTCACCGCGACGTACATCCTCGGCACCGTCTACTTCGGCATGCCACGCTGGTGCTTCGGACTCGGTCCACAAGCGATCGGGAGCATCGGCATGTTCCTCAACTTCGCGGTCGCCCTCGGCCTCGCGCCTTTCTGCACACCATCGAGCGCGCGCATGCAGCGCACGATCGAAGAACTCCGGCAGCCTTGATCTGCGGATGGGCGACGCCTGATATCCTGCGCACCGTGCTCGATCCGATTCCTCAACGTGTTCTCGGCGTTCTCGTGGAGAAAGAACTCACGGTCCC
>JAGQQW010000044.1 GCA_020426005.1 Planctomycetota bacterium
CTGCCCGAACTCGATCCGGGGTCGGGTCCGACGACGAAGCAGCTCTTCGGCGAAGTCGTGTGGTCCGAGAACCCCACGGATGACTGGACCTGGGCCAACCCGCCTCGAGAGATCGCTGTCCAGGAAACGACCGACCATCCCGTCGCGGGAACACCCGACCAGCCGTCCGAGGATTCGAACCCGGGCACGGACACGACATCAAGGACGGAGCCGACGACGCCGATCGAGCCCGAGCCCATCGCGCGTGAAGAAGGACCCGAGGCGCGCACCGAAGCAACACGGACCGAAGCCGTGAGCACGGAGCCGACCATCGTCGACCGAGTCCGCGCCGATCAGGCACGAACGCTCGAAGTCGCCGGTACGAACAAGAACATCGACGAACTCTCGGCATTCCTGAGCCACGAAGTCGACGAGTTCCGCGCACGTGCTGCGTGGTATCTCGGCCAAATCGCGTCGCACGACTCGATCCCGAGACTCGCGCGCATCTTGCACGACGACTCGAGCATCCAGGCTCGTCGCGCGGCAGCGCAAGCGCTGTCCAAGATGCGGGACCCCAAGAGCCGCGCGAGCCTCGTGCGTGCTCTCACGGACGAAGACGCGAAGGTTCGTCTGCTCGCCGCGACAGGCCTGCTCGGTTCGAAGGACAAGGCGACGACGAAAGCGCTCGTCGATCTCGTTCTCGCGTTCCCGGGTGATACCGCCGGTGATCGAACGCAAGCGATCCTCGCGATCGCCGACTCCGGTGACGCGACGCATCTCGAAGCATTCACGACCGTCGCATCCAAGACGCCTTCGTCGACCGAGGCCTTCGTCTACTGCTTCCACGAGTTGTCGCCAAAGCTCGACGCGGCAGCCGAATCGAAGATCTTGATCCAAGCACTCGAGTCGCCGATTCGCGAACTGCGTGAGTACTCGATTCGACGCATCGCCGCCGCCCGCCACGAAAACGCGATCTCGGTGCTCGAAGCACGACTTTCCAAAGAAGACGCGTCGCTTCGACCCCTTCTCGAAACGGCGATCGCGTCTTTCGGCACCAAGGAGAAGACCGACTGGGTCGCTCTCGCCAAAGAGAAGGCGAGCGAGCTGTACGCAAAGGTCCGCAAGCTCCCCGAGGCCGCGCAGTATGCCATCGCAGGTGCACCGATCGTGCTCTTGCTCCTCGTGGTCATGGCCCGCTCGCGACGCCGCAAGGTTCGCAAGAGCTCCTCGATCGACCACTTGGTCGGCCCATCGAGCGACACAGGCCCGACACCGAGCCTCCGAAGCGGCACGCCGCGCGAACACGCAACGAGCGACCGCTAGTGTCCCCCGTCAGGAGTTCGTCGCGCTCGCAGTAGCGCTTGCGCCGCTGCGCCCGCCGCGAGCAGAGCCGCCAGCACGAACGGCGCGTGGAGCGACGCGGTCACGACGGCGAGCAGGCCGCCGAGCGGTGGCCCGACGACGGATCCCAGGCTCAGCGCGCTCTCGTGAATGCCGCTACGTCGCGCGGCATCGCGGCGTCCATGCTGGGCGAGCCAGAGGCACTTCGAAAAGAAGCAACCAAGGGCGACTCCGCTCATGCAGAGACCCAGCGCGCAGATCGGCACACTCGCGACGAAGACAGCGAGCACCTGACCGACACACAGGAGCAGCGTGGCACCACGAACGAGCGCACGCGATGTCGGCCAGGAACGCCATGCTCGCAATGCGAAGAAACAAGCCGCCTGCCCGCCGTACAGACAGAACAGGAGCGCGTTGACCCCAAGCTCGTAGTGCTCGCCGAACAGCTCGAGGTAGCGGGCCGCCCCGAGACCTTTCGGGAACTGACTCTCCCAGATCGCACCGATCGTCGCGCCGAGCAGCACGGCGAGGAGCGCCGACGTGAACTCACGCGCCCCTGTGCTCGGCTGTTCGGGCCGACCACGTTCCGTGCCCACGGGCGCAGCTTCCTCGGCGCCACTCCCGGTGCTAGCCGAGGTTTCGCCGGGATCGACGACGAGCACGACACACAACGCCATCAGGGCGCCGGCGACGCGCAACGCCAGTGCGGGATCTCCGGTCGCGGTGAGGAGCGATCCACAGACGAGGAACGCGATCGCCTTGCCGGTTCCCCACCAAGTATTGAACCGCGCGATCCGCGCCCCGAGCGCGTCGCGATCGCCGCTGCCGACCATGGCCATCAATGTCGGCCAGAAACCTCCGAGCGCAGCTCGTCCGAGTGCGAGGGTCACGAACACGAGCACGGGATCGGTCATCCACGAGCCGACGACGAACAACGCGCCGGAGAGTGCGCCGAAGAACCGCGTGCTGCGAACGGGATCGAAACGCGCCTGAAACCTCGGCAGGAAGAGTGCGCCGACGACGTACGACAGACCGAGCGAAGCGAGCAGCACTCCGAGCATCGCATCGCCGAACCAGAGAACTCCAGCACGCTTGACGAAGAAGGGAAGCGTCGCGAGCGCGGCGAAGAACGACGTGTCCATCGCGAGCGCGGCGAAGAGGAGACGTCGTTGGCTCGATCCGCTGCTGGAGCTCACGCGCCAGAGCTGAGCGAGTCGCCGACACGGTGCCAGCATTTTGCAGTGCGATTCTTCAGAGCTCCCGCCAGACTCGGGTCATGGTGAGTGGAACGCCACCACACGACGAGGAGAGAAGCCCGGGTCCCGGCCCCGAGGGAAGGCGTGTCGGCGTCTCACGCGCACGCTGGCGGTTCGTTCGCGAACTCACGCGAGCATCGGGTTTCGTACCGCGAATGGTGATCGCGATGCCGTTCCAGGGGCGCGAGCGTGCGCGCACGAGGTCGCTCTTGGGGCAAGGAACGAGCACGGACCCCGAAGACCAGCGGCGCAAGAACGACGACGCCCGGCGGCGATTCCGTGAGCGCGTCGCACGCACGAGCGAACGCATGGGTCGACACGTCACGGCGTCGGCGTTCTCGGCGCGAAGTATCTTCGTGTCATGCGGCGAACCGTCCGGGGAAACGCATGCCGTCGACTTCGTGCGCTGCATGCGGCGCCTGTCGCCCGAAACGACCTTCCTCGGATTCGGTGGGCACGCACTCGAACAAGCCGGGGTGAGCGTACGTCAAAACCTCGTCGACCATGCCGTCATGGGGTTTCGCGCCGTGCTCGGCCAAGTGCCGTTCTTCGCACGGGTCGTCGCTCACTTCGTGCAGATCTTGAACGAGGAACGCCCGGACGTGGTCGTGCTCGTCGACTATCCGGGCCTGCATCTGATCCTCGCCGAAGAAGCGCGCAGGCTCGGCATTCCCGTCCTTTACTACGTGTGCCCCCAGTATTGGGCGTGGGCGCCGTGGCGCATGCGGCGCTTTCGACGCGCGGTCGACGGCGCGATCGCGATCCTTCCGTTCGAGCCACCGCTCTTCGAGCGACATGGCATCCCAACGGCGTTCGCGGGCAATCCACTCCTCACTCATCTCCCTGAGCTCGCTCCCGAACCACGAGAAGAACTGCTCGCGATCCTGCCGGGCTCACGCCGCTCCGAACTAGCCCGTCACCTCGGCCCGGTGATCGACATCTGGCGACGCTTCCATGCGAGACACCCTTCGGCGCGAGCGATCTTGCCGCAGCAAGGAGAACGGCGTGCCGCGCGGGTTCGCGAAGCGCTCACTGCGATCGCAGCGACCACCGGCACGATCCCGGCTCTCGAAATCGCCGACAGAGGCGCCTTCGAAGTACTCGCGCGCGCGCGCGCCGCACTCGTGAAATCCGGGACGAGCACGCTCCAGACCGCACTCTGTCGCACACCGCAAGTGGTCTTCTACAAGACGTCCGGCCGCAGTGAGATGCTGTTCGCCAAAGGCTTCCTCTCGACCGCATGGATTGCAGCGCCCAACCTCGTACTCGGTCGCGACGCGATTCCCGAGCGATACTTCGCGAGCGCGAACGCGTGGTCGGCGATCGAAGCCGATCTCGAAGCGATTTGGCGCGAAGGACCTTCGCGGGAATCGCAACTATCGGCGTGCGATGAAGTCCGCGAGCGCGTGCGAGGCGACGGTGCAGGCCGCGAAGTCGCACGTTGGCTCGTCGACGACGACTGCGCGCACCGCGCTCTCACTTGACGAGCTTCGCGAGCGCAGCGCGCAGCCGGTCCGCGAAGAGAACGTTGCCGACCTTGCTCAGATGGACACCATCGCCGACGTGGCACTCGGCACGAAGGACACCGTCCACCCCACTGAGCGCTGGGCCCGGATCGACGAACACGGTCGTCGGACGCAGTGCAGTCAGTGCTTCGATGGCGGTGTTGAGACTCTTGATGTCCTTTGTGCCGAGGCCTCGTACGAGCGAAGGATCGATGGGAAGGATCGCACAGACGACGACGGGCAACGTCGCCGGAAGACCATCGAGGATCGCACTGACGTCAGCGAGGAAATCCTCGGGGCTGCGTGTTCGCGCATCGTTGTGACCGACGACGAGAACGAGCGCGGATGCACGCGTGAGACTCTGCATCGTCTCGAGGCGCGCACGCACTCCGGCGGCGGTGTCGCTTCCGATCCCCAGGTTGATCGCATTCGGAGCAACCCGCGCGACAGCCAGGCTCTGGACCTGGCTATCGCCGACGAACAGCACGGCACCATCCGGCGCCGACTGGTCGACGCGTTCGAGGTAGGCCGCAGTCTCTCGCCGGAATGCGGACATGTCGATACGACCGCCGCCGAGCAGCCGGTCGACGATCCCGGGACGGACGATCAGCAGCACGAGGGCTGCCACGAGGGCCACATGGAGGAGGACGACGTAGACGACGATCACGGTGCGTGAGGGCATCGGCTCGGACGCTACGAAAGGAACGACGCCAGGTCCATGTCGAAGAACTGCACACTTCGCCACCGGGGCCAGGGACCCGGGAACTTCCGCTGAAGGCCGCGCGGGTTCTCGTCCGAGGATCGGGTATCGTTCGATGGCTGCCCCGAGGGCCGCCTGCCTGAAGGCGATCCTGGACCGACCAGCGCTCGTCGCTCCCTCGCCGGCCTCGGCTGATCGTCATGCTCAAGAACATCGGCTCCACGTGGATCTTGAATCTGGTTCAGATTCTCGTGTTCCTCGCGTTGCTTCCGTACGTGGTCCACACGCTCGGCAAGCCGATGTACGGAGTCTTCGAGGTCATCGTCGCGAGCACCGGCGTCCTTCAGCTCCTCGCGCTCGGCATCCCGATGGCGACCGTGCGACACGTGACCGCCGCACGAGCACGCGGCGACGACGACGAAGCAGAACGCGTCGTCCGCACCGCTGCGACTCTGTCGACCGTGCTCGGTGCCGTGTCCCTCGGGCTCGGGATCGTGGTCTACTTCGCGACCAAATCCCAGCTGCTCACCTCGACCGAATGGACGCTCAGCGAAGCCGAGGTCGAAGACGCGACACGCTCGCTGATCGTGATGCTCGCCTATGTCGCGAGCAACTTCACGCTCAAGCTCCCGTATGCGCTGTTCGATGCCCACCACGACTTCGTCGTGCGAAACGGAATCCAAGCCATCGGTCTCACGGCGCGAGTCGTGCTGACGATCGCGCTTCTGGAGTACCAGGCATCGCTGACGATGATCGCGCTCGCGACGCTTCTCGTTCCCGTGATCGAATTCTTGGTCGCGACCACGGTCTCCCGCATTCGGCACAAGCCACTGCGCTTCAAGACCGGCTCCTTGCACTGGCCGCTCGCGCGGAAGCTCCTGACGTTCGGGCTGTTCGCATTCTTGATCAACATGGGGAGCTTGCTCGCGTTCCGGCTCGATGCACTCGTCATCGGTGCAAAACTCGACAACGTCGACGTCGCCGACTACGGCCTCGGCAACAAGGTCTTCGAGCAGTTCATCCAACTCATCATCACGATCGGTGCGGTCGCGATGCCGATGGCGACGCAGCTGGACGCGCAGGGCAATCGCGAGGGCGTGCGCAACTTGTTCCTCAAGTGGTCGAAGATCGCGACGACGGTCGTGTTCTTGATCGGGGGTTTCCTACTGGTCCTCGGCCCACAGTTCTTGCACGTGTGGTTCGGATCCCAGTACGCACCTCGGCAAGGTGATGTCCTCGAGATCCTGACGTTCTCGTTCTTGTTCTTCTTGCCGGTCCACGGGGTTGCGATGCCGATCTTGACCGGACTCGATCGCCCCAAGGCACCAGGGCTCGGCCTGCTCGCCATGGGACTGTGCAACGTCGGGATCAGCCTCGCGCTCGCACGCCCGCTCGGCATTCACGGAGTCGCGATCGGCACCGCCGTGCCCAACATCGCGTTCGCGATCGCGCTGACGTTACTGACGTGCAGAACGCTCGGGATTCGTTTCGGCGACTACGTGTCGTACGTCGTTCCGCGATCGGTGATCGGATTGATGCCGGGTGTTCTCTTCCTCGCATGCGTGCGGTGGATCGTGCTCGCCCGTTGGGAAGAGTCGCTCAACCTCTTCGCGGTCGTGTTCGGCGCAGGCATCTGTTACACCGCGATCTTCGGCGTGATGCAGCTCGCCTATGTCTACAAGAACGATGCGCACATGAACCTCATGGCCCTCGTGCAGCGAGCGATCCCCAAGAAGTGCTGAGCCCGTGCAGGACACCATCCACAGCCTGCCCATACTGTTCGCCTGGTTGCATCGCCTCGGATACGCGATCGGCGCCATCGTCTTCGCGATCCTCGTGATCGAGTATTCGTTGCGCTTCGCATTGCCTCGCTATTGGCGCGCCTACCCATGGACGCCGAACCTCACCGTCGAAATGGAGATCTTGCAGGAGGTACTGCCACAGCTGGAGGCAAGGACGCGCTTCTGCATCAACAGTGACGGCGAACGCGGTGATGAGCCACCGAACACGGGGGAGGATTGCTACCGTGTCCTCATCGTCGGCGACAGCATCGCCGAGGCGTGGTTCGTCGACCAAGGGACCAACTGGGGAGCACTGCTCCAGAGCGAACTGTCCCGCCCCGACGCGAAGCGTGCGCTCGGAGCCACGCGCGTCCACGTCGGGAACGTCGCTCGATCCCATACGACGTGCCGCCAGATGGTCACGATGCTCGACGCGATCCGTGATCGCTACCGCGACCTCGACCTGCTCATCGTCGTGCCAGGCGCAAGCGACGCGATCCTGTGGTCGCAGCATCGCGCACCACCAAAGTGGCCGCCAGAGCCCGATGTCGTTCCACTGCCCTTCGCGCAGCATGGTCACGGGCCGTTCGCATGGTCGTTGAAGAAGAGTGCGATCTACCAGTGGCTCGCGGGGACGAGAAACCGCCTCGTCGCCACGAGCACGGTGCGCACGCAATGTGGGAAGTCCCTACAGCGCGTTCGCGAGATGCGGCAGCGCGGCACGAGAATCGACACGTTGCCCGATGATCGTGGGTTTCTCGCAGCCTACGAACGCGATCTCGCGCACGTTTGCGATCGTGCACGTTCGATGGCACGTCGCGTGCTCGTGGCGACGCCGCCATGGGTCGGCGTACCCGACAAGCCGAAGGACGAGGCTCACTTCTGGAACTACGGATTCGGGGACCCGTACCGAGAGAGCGTGCACGAGTACCTGTCTTCGGCGTGCGTCGACGCACTCATGCAACGCGTGGCGGACACGACCATGCGCGTCGCCAGGGCGAAGGGACTCGAGACCTGCGCGCTTCGCGATACTGTCGATCGTACGTTCGAGTCGTTCTACGACCGATTGCACCTGACACCGAAGGGCTGTCGACAGGTGGCGACCGCACTCGTGCGCACCGTCCTCAACGCGGACGTCGCCGAGCCGCGTTCAGTACCGAGATGACACACTGTTGGAGGTGGCGCTTCGCGCGCTCATCGAGCGCGGTCGTGCCCGGAGGCTCGGCAGCCGCGACGATACGCTCGGCTTCCGCGAGCTGATCCGCGATCGTCGAGGCAAGCCGTTCGGGCAACGCGAGCGCCTCGCGGCGTTCGACGAGACGTTGCAGCATTTGTACGACCTGGCGTGCATCGCTCGCAGACGCGCCCCCCTCGAACTCGAAACCGAGCGGTTCTTCGCGCTTGGCGATCTCGTGCACGACATCGCGTGCCACGTGCAGGATGCGACTCTGCTTGTCGAAGTCGAGCCGTTCGGGACGATCGAACGGCGTGTGGTAGTACCAAGGTGTCGCCGTCGTGAAGAAGAGATAGGGCACCTTCTTCGATCGGAAAGCTTGGTAATCGCTGCGCGAGAAGAGTGGTCCCGCCGGCTCGATCAGATACGTCCCTAGCAATCGCGGCGTGATCGCCGAACCCTTCGCCGCACGACCGACGATGTCCGCGAGCGGCGGACTGTGCTCGCTGCCAAAGGCATAGAAGTTCTTCTCCTCGCCTTGCACGAACGTGCCGCCGATCAAATCGAAGACGAGGAAGAACCGGATCGTCGCCGGATCGATCGTCGCCTGTTGCACGAAGCGACGCGAACCGATCAGCCCCTTCTCCTCCGCATCGAACGAGACGAACACGAGACGCGCCCTCAGGCCGTCCGGATGACGCGCGAACCACTCGGCGAGGGCGAGCACCGACGCGACACCGGATCCGTTGTCGTCGGCGCCCGGGTAGACGGCCTTGCCGCGACGCCCCAGATGATCGTGATGGGCCGCGACGAGGACGTGCGGCCACGCTCCCTCGCTCGCGCTCGCTGTCGGCTCGAGGACGCCGATCACGTTGCGGCCGACCTTGCCGCCGACCTTGAACTCGTGAAACCACCCGTCCCCCAGCGGACGCAATCCAATGGCCTCGAAGCGTTCCGCGATCCACTGCGCCGCGCGCGCGTTGCCTTCGGTTCCGAAGCCGCGGCCCTCGAAGCTCTCGCCCGCGAGGTGGCGAACCGTGGCCTCGAGACGTTCCTTGGCGAACGGGTCCTTCGACGCGTCGGTGACGGCTGGGCCATCGTTCGGTGCGCGGTCTTGGGCGATCAGGGCCCCAGCCCCAGGCAATACGGCGACGCAGACGATCCGGAGGATGCCTGCCAGGGCCCGTGAGGGCGACGAAGTGCGCGCACGCGAGTGGAACATGCTGCGATCAGACCTGCACCCCCCCGGTCGCACAAGCGACGAATCGCCCGCACCCCCGACCGATGCCCGACTTGCCGTCGCGCCGGATCGCGGCTATGAAAACGTTCGAATGAAACGAACGTTCGAATCAGCGGAGCCGGAGGCGGTCAAGGCGTCCGCGAAGCAACGCCTGCTCGACGCTGCCGAGCGGCTCTTCGCCGAAGTCGGCTTCGAGGCGGCGTCGATGCGTGCGATCACGACCGAGGCCGGCGTCAATCTCGCGGCCGCCAACTATCACTTCGGGTCGAAGCAGAAGCTGCTCGAGGCCGTGTTCGCACGGCGCACGACGCCGGTCAACGCGGCTCGCCTCCAGGCCTTGGATGCGATCGAACAGGGCGGCGCACAACCCTCGATGGACGCGATTCTCGACGCGTTCGTGCGACCGCTCATCGAAGTCGGTCGGGACGAGCACGCGGTGCACTTCCGGCGGCTCGCGGGTCGCTTGCTGAACGAACCCGGCGACTTGATCCGCAACGTGCTTCCGCAGTTCTCCGAGGTGCGAGCGCGGTTCCAAGATGCCTTCGCACGCGCGTTGCCGCACCTCGACGCCGACACCCTGGCGACTCGGATGCACTTCGGCATCGGCGTCCTCTGTCACACGATGCTCAACCTCGATCGTATGCAGTGTTTCGATTGTGAAGACGAACCACGGGAGACCACGGACGACGAAACCATGATTCGGCGGTTGATCGCGTTCTTGGCCGGAGGGCTTCGCGCCCCCCTCGCACTGACGGCGACCTTGTTGACGACGCTGCTCGCTTCGACGTCGTGCACGGTCGATGCACCGCCACGTGCACCGGAGCGTGTCGTCGATGCGATCACTCCGAGTCGATGGCAAGCGCCGCAGAGCGATACGACGCTCGAGGTCGATTCGAGCGAACCGGGCATGGCTTGGTGGCAAGAGTTCGGCAGCACCGAGCTCAATGATCTCGTCGACGAGTCGATTCGCGAGAACCACGACCTGTTCGCCGCAGCCGCGCGCATCGACGCCGCTGCCATCGAAGCGCGACTGGCAGGCGCGGCGCTCCATCCGACGCTCGACGCCCGTCTCGATGCGACGCGGCAACGTCAGAACTTCATCGGTTTGCCGCTCCCGGGTGGTGGCGTCCTCAGCACGACGACGACGGTGTACGGCGCCGCGCTGTCGACGACCTGGGAAGTGGACCTCTGGGGTAGGGTCCGCTCGGGACAGAGGGCTGCACTCGCCGAGTTCGAAGCCACGCGCGACGAAGCACTCGGCTCGCGCCTCTCGCTCGTCGGACAGGTCTGCAAGGCGTGGTTCGCGGTCGTCGAAGGCGAACTCCAACTCGACCTCGCTCGTCGGACCGTCGCGAGTTTCGAAAACACACTGGAGGTCGTACGCGGACGCTTCGAATCGGGGCAACGTTCGGCGATCGACCTTCGCCTCGCCGAGAGTCAACTCGAAAGCGCCAAGGCGGGTCTCGAAGCACGACTCGCCGCACTCGCTCGAGCGCGACGTGGTCTCGAGATCCTCGCGGGACGTTACCCACGAGGCACGATTCGCACCGATGCCACGCTCCCGATGGTGACGGGTCGCGTACCTGCCGGCCTCCCACTGACGCTTCTGTCGCGCCGACCCGACCTACGGGCGGCCGAGCGCCGAGTCACGTCGCTCCTCGAACGCGGTGACGAAGCGCGAGCCGCTCTGTATCCGCGGATCAGCATCTCGGGCTCGGCCGGGACGCGCACGACGTCGTTCTCCGATCTCGTCGACAAGGACTTCTTCGTGTGGAATCTCGCGTCGAATCTGCTCGCGCCTCTCTATCGAGGTGGAGAACTCCAAGGACGAGTCGAACTCGCCGAGGCGCGACTGCGCGAGGCACTCGCATCGTTCTGGCAAGCGACGCTTCGCGGATTCAACGAAGTCGAAGCAGGTCTCGCGAGCGAAGCCGCGCAGGATCGCAACCTCGCGGCATGGACCCGCGCCGCCGATCGAGCAGAGAAGGCAGCCCTGCTCGCGCGCGATCGCTATCGAAGTGGACTCGAGGACTTCATCGTCGTGCTCGAAGCACAGCGCGCAGCGTTCGACACGTCGAGTCGCATGCTCGCCGCGAAACGAACCCGGATCGACGAACGCATCGATCTCCATCTCGCACTCGGTGGCGGCTTCTCCGCGACCAGCCCGTTCTTACCAGGCGTTGCGCGCAGTGAGCGCGAACGCAACAGCGTGGAGTCGCCGAAACGATGAGCGTCCTCAGGCAAGTCACCGCGTCTTCGATCGTCATCGCGATCGGCGGTGCTCTCGGGTATCTGATCTACGCCAACAGGCCGGTCCCTCAGAGCAAGCCAGTGGTCGCGCACGAGCCACTCGTCAGGGCCGTACGCGTCGAATCGCACACGCATCGCTTCGCCGTGCGCTCTCGCGGCACGGTCCGCGCCCGCACCGAGAGTCAGATCGTGAGCGAAGTCACCGGTCGCGTGCTCGAGTGCACGCCGGCATTCGAGGTCGGTGCGTTCTTCGAGCAGGGCGACCTGCTCGCACGCATCGAGGCCGTCGACTACGAACTCGAAGTCGTTCGGGGGCGCGCGGCGCTCGCTTCTGCCGAGACGGCTCTCGCACAGCGGGTCGCCGAGGCCGAGACGGCGCTCGCGGACTGGAAGCGAGAACACGGCGAGGACCCTGCGCCACCACTCGTGGCACGCAAGCCACAGCTCGAAGAAGCGCGAGCAGCCGTTGCAGCGGCTCGCGGTGTCGTCGCACGCGCCGAGCGCGACCTCGAACGCTGCGAGATACGAGCGCCCTACCGAGGTCGCGTGCGTGCGCGCAACGTCGACCGTGGCGGCTTTGCGACACGCGGCACTCCTCTCGGATCTCTCTATGCGATCGACTTCGTCGAGGTGCGACTGCCGATCGCGCCGGATGATGTCGCATTCGTCGATCTGCCATCGGGGCTGAACCGCGGTGCAACGGCATCGCTCCCGACACCGACGGTCACGCTGTCGGCGGTGATCGGCGGCACGCGCCACACCTGGGATGGTGCCATCGTCCGTACCGAGGGCGAGATCGACTTGCGCACGCGGATGATCCACGCAATCGCTCGCGTCGAAGATCCGTACGGGGTCGGGCCAGACAACGGGCATGCGCACGGTCAGGGACAGGTGCTCGCGATCGGGCAGTTCGTCGAGGCCGAGATCGTCGGCAAGACGATGCCTGGAATCGTACGTATCCCCCGCGCGGCTCTGCGCGACACGGTGGACGGCTTTCGCGTGCTGCTCTACGAGGACGGCACGCTGCGTTCTCGCGATGTGAACATCGTGCGTCGAGAGCGGGACGAGGCGCTCGTCACGAACGACGGCTTCGTTGACGGCGAACGCCTCGTCGTCTCTCCACTCGAAGTCTGGTCCGAGGGCATGCGCGTGCGTCTGGCTGATGATGAAGGTTCGGCCACGGATGCCGATCGGGAGAAGACCCGATGACGGAGGACGGACGTCGCGTCGATGCCGAAAACGCATCGCTTCCCGAAGAGAATGATCCATCGTGGACAGAGCGTGGTGCGATCGCGTGGTTCGCACGCAACAGCGTCGCGGCAAACCTCTTGATGATCCTGATCCTCGTCGGCGGGATGATCTCGCTCGGAACGGTCAAGAAAGAGGTCTTCCCTCCGGTCGACCCTGCGATCATCAACGTGACGGTCGTCTACCCGGGCTCGACGCCGGAAGAGGTCGAAGAATCGATCTGTCGCCGCATCGAAGAAGAAGTGCAGGGGCTGACCGGCATCAAGAAGATCCGCTCTTCCGCCAACGAAGGTGCCGGCAACGTTTCGATCGAAGCGCTCGAAGGAACGAATCTCGATGCACTCGTGTCCGACGTGAAGAACCGCGTCGACTCGATCCAGAACTTCCCGATCGACGCCGAGGAACCCACGATCGCCAAGGTCACGCTGCGTCGCCAAGTCGTCAACGTCGCGGTCGTCGGGGACGAACGAAGTGTCACCGAGCGCAGCCTGAAAGAACTCGGCCAGCGCGTTCGGGACGAACTCGCGAGCCTGCCCGTCATCAGTCAGGTCGAACTCGTGGGCACGCGCCCCTACGAGATCTCGATCGAAGTGCGCGAAGCCGATCTCGAGCGCTTCCGCATGACCCTCGGCGAGGTCGCCGACGCGATCCGTCGTTCGTCACTCGATCTTCCGGGTGGATCGGTCAAGACCGAGGCAGGAGAGATCCTGCTCCGGACCGAGGGGCAAGCCTATGTGGGTGACGAGTTCGGTTCGATCGTCGTCCGCACCGACTTCGATGGCCGGCGGATCCACTTGAGTGACGTCGCGGACGTTCGCGACACGTTTGCCGATACGGATCAGTCGTCTCGCTTCGACGGCAAGCGTGCGGTCATCGTGAAGGTCTTTCGCGTTGGCGATCAGAGCGCACTCGATATCTCGCGCGCAGTCAACGAGTACGTCGATGATGCGCAGAAACGCATGCCGAGCGGCATCTCCCTGGCGACGTGGCGTGACGACACCGAAATCTTGCAGAGTCGTATCGACCTGCTCGTGCGCAACGCGGTCGCGGGTCTCACGCTCGTGTTCCTCGTGCTCGCGCTGTTCTTGCGGTTCAAGCTCGCGTTCTGGGTGAGCCTCGGGATCCCCATCTCGTTCGCCGGCGCGATGAGCTTGATGCCGATCTTCGGCGTTTCGATCAACATGATCTCGCTCTTCGCGTTCATCGTCGTGCTCGGCATCGTCGTCGACGACGCGATCGTCACGGGTGAGAGCGTCTACAACGAACTCTCTGCGGGACGCAGCGGTGTCGAGGCGTCGATTCGCGGGACCAAGCGCGTGGCGCTTCCGGTCACGTTCGGCGTCCTCACGACGATCGCGGCATTCGCCCCGATGCTCGACGTCGCGGGCAACGCGGCTCCGATCTGGCGCCAGATTCCGTTGATCGTCATCCCGTGCCTGCTGTTCTCCCTGATCGAGTCCAAGTTCGTGCTGCCCGCACACCTTTCGCACGAGCGTGCCGTCGGCACCGAACGAGAGCGGGGATTCTGGCGCGGCCTGTTCGCCCCGGTCGAAACGACTTGGTACAAGATCCAGCGGCCGTTCAACCGCGGACTCGAGTGGTTCGCCGACAAGACGTATCGCCCGACTCTCGAGATTTGTTTGCGTGCACGCTACGTCACGATCACGTGCTGCCTCGTGCTCTTCGCGTTGACGATCGTCGCGGTGCAGCATGGGTTCGTACGCTTCACGTTCTTCCCGTCGGTCGAGGGCGACAACGTCGTCGCTTCCCTCACGATGCCGCTTGGAACGCCGGCGGAACGCACCGCGGAGGTCGTGCGCAAGATCGAAATGGCGGCTCTCGACCTTCGTGACGAGCTCGACGGAGAACGAGGTCGTAGCGACCGCGACGAAAACTCGTCGAGCCTGTTCGTGCACCTGCTGACTTCGATCGGCGACCAGCCCTACAAGCTCGAGCAGAGCCAAAACATGGGGCAGATCGGGTCGAGCTTCCTCGCTGCCCACCGCGGCGAGGTCAACATCCAACTCGTGCCATCCGAAGAGCGATCGATCGGCGCCGACGAGATCGCGAATCGTCTGCGAGCCAAAGTCGGCGTGATTCCCGACGCCGTCGAACTCGAGTTCTCCACCGCCTTGATCCAGGCAGCAAAGGACATCGATCTCGAGCTCAGTCACCCGCGAATCGACACGCTGCTCACCGCAGCGACGCGCCTGCAACAGAAGCTCGAGACCTATGCAGGCGTCGAGGATGTCGCCAACAGCTTCCGCTCGGGAAAGCGCGAAGTGAAACTGCGCATCGACGCAACCGCCGAACAACTCGGCCTCGGTGCTGCCGACCTCGGGCGTCAAGTGCGCCAGGCTTTTTATGGCGAAGAGGCTCAGCGCATCCAGCGCGGACGTCATGAAGTGAAAGTGATGGTGCGCTTCTCCGAGGACGAACGGCGTACGCTCGAATCACTCGAGACGATGCGGATTCGAACGCCGACCGGGGACGGCGTCCCGTTCTCGGTCGTGGCCGATGCGGACTACGGACGTGGGTTCGCCTCCATCGAACGCAGCGATCTGCAGCGCACGATGCACGTGACGGCGCAGGTCGACGAAGCCGTCGGTAACGCCAACGAGGTGCTTACGGATCTCGGGGCGGAGTTCTTGCCGCAGCTACGCGCGGACTTTCCCGGCCTCGTGATCCGAGAAGAAGGCGACAAACGCGAGCAGAAGGAGACGCTCGGCAGTCTTGCTCGCGGTTTCATGATCGCGCTCTTCGTGATCTACGCGCTCATGGCCATCCCGTTCAAGAGCTACGTGCAGCCCGTGATCGTCATGACCGCGATTCCGTTCGGCATCATCGGCGCGGTCGGCGGGCACTACTTGCTCGGAATGGACCTCAGCATCATGTCGATGCTCGGCATCGTCGCGTTGAGCGGAATCGTCGTGAACGACAGCCTCGTGCTCGTCGACTTCGTCAACCGAGAACGCGCGACCGGCATCCCCTTGATCCAAGCCGTGCGTGATGCAGGAGCACGACGTTTCCGCCCGATCTGTCTCACGAGCTTGACGACGGCTGCAGGCGTCACTCCGCTGCTCCTAGAGCAGAGCATCCAGGCGAAGTTCTTGATCCCGATGGCGGTGAGTCTCGCGTTCGGTGTGATGTTCGCGACGCTGATCACGCTCGTCTTCATCCCAGCGGCTTACGTCGTTCTCGAAGACGTCCGGAAGCTCGCTCGTTGGGCCTGGGGAGCGTGACGTCTCGCGTCTCTCAGACGGCGGAGCAAACCTGCCCGACAGATTCTTCCGGGCTCGCGGATTCCGGTCGCATCATCCAACTCACCGACCTCCACCTGACCGGCACGAAGACGAGGCGAGCGTGGGGAACCGACGTGTGGCCCAACTTCGAACGCGCGCTCGAACTCGTGCGACAACTCGAGCCATTCGACGCGCTCGTCCTGTCGGGTGACCTCGCCAACACGGGACGACTTCGTGCCTACGAGTTCTTGCGCGAGGCACTCGAGCCATGGATCGATCGTGTACACGTAGTTCCTGGCAATCACGACAATCGGCGCAAACTGCGACGCGTGTTCCGCGATCTTTGTGTCGACGGTGCGGGCACCGTCAACTTCGTTGCCAACGTCGCGGGCCATCGACTCATCGGGCTCGATTCCAAGCGGTGGTTCCGTGTCCACGGCATGGTCGGGAAGCGACAGCTCGCATGGTTGCGCCGGACCCTCGAGTCGTCGGCTCTGCCGGCGTTGCTTTTCTGGCATCATCCACCACGACCGGTCGGCACGTGGTGGCTCGACCGCGACGTCCTTCGTGACGCGCACGAACTCGAAGCGCTCCTGCGATCCCATCCCGTGCGCGGAGTCTTCTTCGGTCACGTGCACCAAGTCTGGAGCGGCACGTTCGCCGAAGCATGCGCCTACGGCTCGCCATCGACCGCCTATCAGTTCCGGCCAGGCTCCATGCGCCCCGGCGCCGTCGCCGTCCGCGACACGGCACTCCGAGTGATCGACATCGCGGACGATACGCTCACCACGCGCATCGTCACACCTTCCACTAGCGAATGACGAGTTCGTGCGTCGGACTCAGACCGAAGCCGGAGATCGCGCCGCAGACGACGACCCACTCGAGGCAGATCGTTGCGTCACAGAGCCCTGCGTCGCTCGGGATCGGCAACGGCACCCGAGCCGAGCCGTCGCAGGCAGCGACTCCGGTCAACGGAACCGGGCCGAGGAAGAACGTCGGGCTGGATAGGGATGGGTAGATCGCGCCGCAGAGGAAGGGTAGACCGATCCCTTTCGTGCATCGTCCCGCACCGACGATCAGGAGGCCGAGCGAGTTCGTCGGAGCACCTTGGATCGCGTAGCCGAAGTCTCGATTGCCGAGCGATGGATATCCGCCGAACGAACCACTCGTCATCGACGAACAGAACGGACACCCCTTGCCGATGCAGCCGGTGGCGTATGGCTTGATGGTTCCGGTGGAGCGAACGGCGAGTCCACGCCACTTTCCGGCGAGACGTTTTTCACAACACGACTCGAGCTGATACTTGCACGTGAGCGGATCCACGATCTTGATCGGCAGCGTGTGCAAGCCGAACGTCGCGAACAAGCGAGACGAACACGGGTCGTACGCGAGCCCGAGCACGTCGCTCGAGATCAAGGGAGGACCACAGATCGGAATCTCGAATTCACAGATCTGCGTGCACTTCGACGCGAGGGCGTGAGCACGCATGAAGTTCCGAGAAGTCACGACGCCGGGAAGCGTGACACTGACCCACACGATGCCCCGGGGCTCGTCGATCGCGAGACCGGCGCACCACGCATAGTTCGATATCGATAGCGTGCAGCCGTCACGAAGCGGCACCGGTGGGCACTGCGTTGCATCGTAGCTCCGCAGTCCTGCGTAGCCCGGCATCGTCTCGAGCTGCAACAGACGCCTGCCGCCGTCGGAACACGCGAGGCCAGAAACCGTCGCCTGCGGATTCATCATCTGTGCCGCGAACGAGCACAGGACCTTGCAGGACGCGAGATCGACGAGCTGGATCGTCTTCCCATCGGAGATCCACATCGCATCATTCCGAGCGTCGTAGGCACTTCCGCCCGAGTACGACGGCGGAGCGCCGAGCGCAGTCTTGCAAACGCCGGTCGCAGGAATGCAAGACGACGGATCCACGGCTTGCGAATGGATCTGTGTGGTCGTCGCCGTCGCGTCGTCGGCAAGCCCGATGATGGTCGTGGTTTGCGTCACGCCGCTTCGCGACGAGAGAAGAAGCGAGATCGTCGAGAGGATCAGCAGGTTCTTGGTGAAGGAACGCATGACCGAAACGCCACAAGTGCCGTACCAACGCCGCACGAGCTGCGGGCAAATCCTCAGCCGTGGCGTCGCCTCAGGGCAGGCATCACGCGGTTGTACATGCGCTTGAGTACCGGTCGCGCGCGCTTGATGTAGACATCGCGGTATAGCGCTCCGCGCATCGAGACGGGAATCACGTACTGGGACACGACGGGGTCTTCGTCGGCGATTCGCGACTTGAACGGAGTCGACGGCGTCATGAAGTCGTGGGCAGCGAGTCCGCTTTCGAAGCTCGATCGAAGACTCGTCTCGAGTTGCACTCGCCCCGGACCGCATCGTTCGAGAGAGTAGTCGAAGCCACCGAGGTACTCGTAACGGCGCCTTTGGAAGCGATACGAAAGACCGACGGCAACGACGCGATCGTCGATGCGAACCGTCGACACCGCGGGTTCCGCCTCGCCCGACTCGAGAAGTGCGTCACCGATCGTGCGCATGAAGCTCTCTCCTCGCACGCTCGCAATCGTCTTCCCGGACAAGCCGTTCTCGGCAAGCCATCGCCGCTTGAACTGCAGAGCCAGTTCGGCCGCGGCATCGAGCGACAATCGCGTGTCGTGGTTCGTGACAGCAACGGCCCCTTCGGCTTGGAGCAGGCGCCACGATCGACGTTGCTCGCTCCGAAAGCGCTTGCTCCGCTTCGCCCAGTGCGCATCGAACGATCCGCTCGCCTCACAGTCGACGTACGGCGAAGTCGTCTCGGCAACGGGCCTGAAGCGCGAGCTTTCGAGGCCCGAAGGTCCGAGCAGTGAGAACAATCGCGATCGTTCGTGGACACCACGCAGCCGAAGCGCATCGATCCCGCGCGTGCGCTCGAGAAACGGCCAGATCGACGTGAACGCATCCGCGCTCACGTCCGCATGCGCGAGAACGTCGTCGAACGGTGAGAGCAATCCCCCAGCTGCCTCGAGCAATCGAACCGGCCCGGCCTTTCGGCGAACGAGTGGCCACACGACGACGAGTTCGCCTCCGGACCTCCCGACGACGACTCTCAAGTCGAGATGGCGATCGGACTCGAAGCACGTCCACCACTGCGCGACCCACGAGTGAGTCTGGAACAGCTGCAAGTCCGTCGCGTGCAGACTCGCCAGCGTCTTCCACTCGTCGCACACGCGATCGAGGCCTTCGCCATCCATCACGATCGACCAATCCATCACGTCACCCGCCCCACGGGCTATTCGCGAGCCTTCTCGTCGTCGCCGGATCCGGGCATCGAGTCCGAGAACCCGCGAGGCTCGTTCGGATCGACACGGAAGGTCATCGGCCATTCGAATGCCGTCGCACGCTTTCGGAACAGCTTGGTCATCGCGTGCTCGAACGTCCCGAGTCCGGCTTTGAACGATGCACGGACGCCATCTGGGCGCATCGACTTGGGCACGACACCGAGCTTGCGGCGCAACACGCGATTGCCACGCATGACGTGAAGACTTCGACGACTACCAGGCGTCACGTGCTCCGTCGACAAGGACACGTTGAGCCCCTCGAGATTGTCGACGCGATGAGGCGCATGGAGGGGCCAAGATGCCGCCATGCCGGGTTCGAGATCAAGGCGACTCGCGCCATCGTCGAACACCGGCTCGTAGGGCAGTCCTTCTGGCGCGTGTCCCGTGCAGATGTCTTCGACGAGAGGCGCTGGACAATACCGCTCGTCGTGCGCCGGGTAGACCCAGACGCGCTTGAGGCCGCGGATGTGCCACAAGAAGTTGGGCACCGCATCCGCGTGGTAGTAGACGAACGCGCTCGGTGACGAGACGAGAAGCGTCGCGGCCTTCCAACGCGGCACGGGCTCGCCGATCGCTTCGGCGATCTCCGAGTACGACTCGTCGACGAGCTCACCGAGCCGCGCATCGTTCTCGTGGACATGCTTGATGTTGACCCAGAGGTGACCACGCGTGATGGCTTCGAGGACATCTCGCCCGCGAAGCCTACCGAGGGCTCCACGACGCCATTCGCCATCGGAGAGCTTCGCTCCCATCGTCATCACTTCGATCGAATCGCGCGGGTACGAATCGAAGAGGTCGATCAGATTCGCATCCGCGAACCTCTCCCCTTCGTGCAAGTGATGCTGAAACGTCGTCAGGCAGTGCGGGGTGAAGCTCAGGGAGGGATCGACAGTGGCAGGCGCGAGGAGACGCATGGCGGACGAGCAATTCGAAACAGTGTTCCGAATCCTATCTCGATATCCGCAGCAGCGAACGTGCCGCGCCGATCCGCCGTCGGGCGCGTCGTCGCACGCAGTTTCTACAAGGGCGGCCGACGATGGGCTCGACGCCTTCGCAGCGGAAACTCAGACCCAGCCGATGGCCATCCCGAGCACGTAGGTGCCGGCCGTCGCCACGAGCAGCAACGGCCCGTAGAGGAGCAACGTCGTCGGAATGGCCCATCGCACGCGCCCGCGTGACCACAGCCGGTACAGACCGATCACTGCGAGGCCACCGGCGAGGAGGCCGCCGAGGGACAGAGCGACGTAGGTCGCCACCACTTCACCCTGGGCCGAGATCCGCCGATACGAGCGGATCGCGTAGGCATCCCGAAGGGTCGAATCGAGGATCGCGCACGCGACACCGACGAGCACGATGGCACTCAAGATCAGCGAGGTGTGGACCACGAGCTCACGCGAAGTCGCTCGAATCCGCTCGAACCGACTCACGACTGCCTCCACTTCGCGAGCGACCAATGAGCCGGCCCGTGCAACACGACCGCCGGACTCGCGATCCCATCCCCCCACTCGTAGCGTCGCTCGGCGTACGCGTTGCCCGCTTCGAGTGCCGCGTCGAGCGCCATGCCGCCGAGAAGGCGTCGCAAGAACACGGTGTAGAACAACGCATGGTCGCGCGCACCGATCTTCTCGTCGTACGGGTGCGCGACGAAAGTCGTCGCCCCGATGCAATTCCACTCACAGGCGTCGTCATCGCAGCCGTGCTGTGCGGTGTAGACGAGGCGAATGCGATCCTTGTGTTCCTTCGCGAGGCCGTGGACCGCGCAGGGTGTGTTCTCGTATTTGGACGAGAGCACGAAGAGATCGACTTCGGAGGCGTATTTGCACGCAGCGGCGATCTGGTCGCGGATCAGATCCTCCTCGTCGCGGATCAGGCGCTTGCCTCGCCGCGGCGGACGATAGGGCAACTCGACCACATGGACGCGCCGGTAGGCGCGCTCGAAGCGAGCTCGGAGTGCCACCCAGGTCGAATACGCGACGATCTCCTGCGTCACGTCCCGCACGACGACGGCGGCAGCCCTCGTGCTTCGCGAAATGCGGCCCACGGGCCGGTCGAGCAGCCGCGACACGGCGACCATCGATCCTGTCGTCAACGCGAGGGTCAGGAGCCCGGCCATGGCGCGGCGGCGTCTGGACGGTTGCATCGTCACGGTTCCATGCCTCTCGGTCGGAAGTTGAGGTGAAGGGCGCTACTACGTGCCCCGCACGAAAGATTCCTGCGCCCGTGGCGCTTCCTACAACTGGGAATCCCCACGCATCCGGCGCAAAGCGATCAGGATACCGCCAGCCTCCAATCCTCGCCGTGCCGGAGGGCCCGGCCATCCTCGGCGAGTTTTTCCAACCCCGCGAGCAGCGACCTGGCCGCGAACGCGTGCATCGCAGGATCCACGTCGTGGTAGACGAGCGGCACGAGATCTTCGAGCTTCGAGGCCTGCTTCAAGCCCTCGAGGAGTTGCGCCTCGCGGGCGACGCGGTGGTTCAGGTAATCGCGCAGGAGTTCTCGGCCATCGCGGGTCGCCGGGCCGTGAGCTGGATACAGCAAGTCGAAGTCGAGCCCGAGCATGCGACGCAGACTGTCGAGATAGGTGCGCAAGTGCCCTTCCGGCGGGTCGATCACGATCGTCGACACTGTGGACGCGAGGTCCCCGACGATTGCAGCGCGGTAGCGCGTCTCGACGAACGCCAAGTGCCCGCGATCATGTCCTGGAGTGTGATGCGCGACCAGTTCCCAGTTTTCGGCGCCGTCCGGAGCGTGGCCGAGCGCGAGCCTCTGTGAATCGACGAGAGCTCGCTTCTCGTAGTCCCCGCCCGGCAATCGGGACAACGTGATCTCGTGCGCGAACACCGGCACTCCGTAGCGCTGCGCAGCCGGCACGATCGCGCCGACGTGGTCCGGGTGATGGTGGGTCGCGATGATTCCGTCGAGCTGGCGCCCTTCCGCGAGCAATTCGTCGAGCTTGGCGAACAGTCGCACCTGCTCGTCCTCGTAGGGACTTGCAGGATCGATCACATAGAGATTGCGGTGACCGACGACATAGCAGTTGGTCGTGGTCGCGGGCGGGATCGTCTCCGTGCGGAGCGGAAAGACGAGGATCCCCGGTGAGAAGCTCGCTGGGTGCAGCTTGCCCGCTTCGAGCTCTGCCGTCTCGTTGCGCATGGCGGCGTAGAAGCCGCGAGGCCCGTGGCGATCGAGTAGCTCGAGGACGAGGAGCACGGGCGGCGCGATGCGAAGCTCGTCCTCCATCCAGAGCCGAAGCGCATTTCCCGGCGACAAGAACCGCCCATCGACGAGTTCACCCTCACGCACGGTCGGCCATTCGGCCGGCGGACACTCGAGGTGGTAGAACCGGTTCGCATAGCGACGCGGTCCGAACGGCGGAGTCGTGATCGAGCCGAGTTCCTCGAGGCGATCGAGCGCGGTCGGCGCTTGTCGCAACGCATCGACGAAACGGCTCGCGACACCGTCTCGCACGAGCGCTTGATCGCGCGCGAGATCGCGTCCCTCCTCGCCGAGCCGCGACGCGAGTTCGGGTGTCGTCACGCCGGTCTCTTCGAACAGTTCGCGCAGTGCGCAAGCCCGAGCAGGCTCGGCAAAGCCTCCATCGACTTCGTCGATGACCCCGCCGGGCAGCGACCAGTAGCCGCCGAGAAAGCGCAACTTGGGCGACCGCTCGACCAAGAACACCTCGATACCCGCCGGTCCGAGCCTCGTCAGCACGACACTCGCCGAATACCGCATTCGCCCGCTACCGCTCATCGTCCTCGCCCCACAACCACCGTACGAGGACTCGCTCACTCTCCTCGAGCAAGCGACGACTGGCGAACTCACCGATCTGATGCGCCTGCGCCGTGTGCCCGGGGCCGAAATTGATCGCGTCGAGACCGTACTGACTCAATCTCCCCACGTCGGTCCAAGCCTGCTTCGCGACGACTTCGGCGTCCGACATGAGTCCACGGAGTTCGAGATACAGCTCGTTGTCGCCACACACCCGACCCGCGGGACATGCATCGACGATTTCAATCTCGACATGTTCGGCGAACACGTCCGGGCCGACCGCGTCGTGGACGAAATCGTGAACCCACTGGGACGCTTCGTCGATCGAGCGATCGGGCGCGAAGCGGAAGTTGAGGTTGACCGTGCACGCACCCGGAACGACGTTGCGTGCGCCCTCGTACTCGATCATCGTCGCCGAACAGACTTCGCGGAACACGAGCCCATGGTACTCGCAATCACGTGGCTCGAGTGCCGCGAGCGCGCTGAGCAGCGGCGCCGCTCGGTGAATCGCATTGTGGCCCTGCCATGGCCGTGCGCTGTGTGCGCGTTTGCCCGCGAATCGAACGCGCGCATGCATCGTGCCGAGACAGCCGAGTTCGAAACGATTGTCCGTCGGCTCCATCGCGATCGCCAAGTCGATCTGCGAGAAACAACCCGGAGCCGCCGAGAGGATCTCCGGCATGCCGGACTCGGAGAAAGGTCCCTCTTCGCGAGCGTAGAGCACGATCGCGAGATCGTGACGCGGTCGCTGTCGGACCGCTCGCTCGCACAGTCGCAGCAGGATCGCATCGGCACACTTCATGTCCGACGCACCGAGCCCGTGAATCCGGTCTCCCTCGAGTCGCGGTTCGTTGGCGTCGCCTCGGGAGCGCGGCACGGTATCGAGATGGCCGAGGAGCAGCACGCGTCGTCGATCGTTCTCGAACGCGCACGGCTGGATTGCGAGGTTGTCCCCGGCACGCACGATGCCGTAGACGCCACGCTCACGAGCCCATGCCTCGCAATGGTCCGCAATCGTGCGTTCCTCGCCGATCACGCTCTCGATTCCGAGCAACTCGAGCGAGAGCCTTTCGAGCTCCGTCGGCGTACCCGTCACAACGCGAACTCCCTCAGCGTGTCGTTGAGCGAAGTCTTCTCGTCCGTCGAAGAGCTGCGTTCGCCGATGATCAGCGCTGCGGGAAGCTCGAACTCGCCCGCGGGGAATTGCTTCTTGCGCGTACCGGGAATCACGACGGCGCGCGGTGGAATTCGCCCCTTGGTGATCACGGCTTCGGGCTGCCGCACGTCGATCACGGGAGTCGACTTCGTCAGCACGACGCCTGCGCCGAGCACCGCGCCTTCTCCGACGGTGACGCCTTCGACGACGATGCAACGAGAACCGATGAAGGCATGATCCTCGATGATGACCGGGCGCGCGCCGGGTGGTTCGAGGACGCCACCGACCCCGACACCACCGGACAGGTGCACGCCACGCCCGATTTGTGCACACGATCCGACCGTCGCCCACGTGTCGACCATCGTGCCGGCACCGACGAACGCACCGATGTTGACGAAGCCAGGCATGACGACGACACCGCGCTCGCAGAAGCTCCCGTAGCGCACGACTGCACCCGGCACGACGCGAACACCGGCGGCGGCGAGTCCGCGCTTGAGCGGCACTTTGTCGTGGAACGGCAGCGACCCGTGTGGGCCGTCGAATCCGTCACCCTCGACCATCGGCGCGACGGAGAAGTAGAGGACGACCGCGCGCTGAACCCACGCATGGACCCTCCACGCATCGTCACCGTCTTCGGACGCATCACGCGTGGCGACGCGCAAGCGACCTTGATCGAGATCCTCCACGATCGAGAGCACTGCTTCACGACACGCATCGTCACGGAGCAACGCGCGGTCTTCGAACGCACGATCGATCAACTCGCGCCGTGGTTCGCTCATCGGTCCTGCGAACCGCGCCCACCGAGAACCATGAGCAACAGACCGACGACGACGAAGCCGCCTCGAATCCCCCACGCGACGTTCTCACCCCAGTTGTTGATCCACGTGAGCAGCCGCACTTCGCGGCCCAGCAGGGAGAACGCGATCGACGCGATGCCGAAGAGCAGGAGGAGCGTACCGAGTGATTTCATGAGAGGTCTCGTCGAGGTGGCGCGAACGCGCGGAGTCGGTGAATGGCGCATCGTCCACGATTCCGCGCACGAGGGCCACAGATCTTCGTGCCGTCGGCTGCGATGGTGCTCACACGCTCGCGGGCCATCGATCGAGTGCCGCGCGACACTCGTCGACGGTCGGTACGAGAGCGAGGCGGAACCACGCGTCATTGCCGGCGCCGAAGAAGCCTCCGGGGGAGGCGACGATGCCGTGATCGAGGAGTCGCTCACAATACACCATGGCATCCGAGTCGCCGGGGACTCGGCACCACAAGTAGAACGTCGAGGACGACTCGAAGAGTTCGATGCCGAGCCGTGCGAGCCCCGCTTTCATGACCGCGCGCTTTTCGCGGAACACCTCGCGACGAGCCTCGACGTGCGACTCGTCCGACCAAGCGACCGCACTCGCTCGCTGCTCCCAGATCGGCATCGCTTGCCCGAACGCGGCTCGACACGCCTTGTAGTGCGTGATCAGTTCCGCGTCGCCGGCCACGATGGCGGATCGATAGCCCGTCATGCCGGAGCGCTTGCTCAGAGAGTGGAAGACGAGACAACCCTCGCGTCCGAACTCGAGCAGGCTGCGTGGTTTGTCTCCGAACCAGAGCTCCGTGTAGCACTCGTCGGAACACAGGACGAAACCGTGCCGCGTACGCGCTTCGACCCACGCGTGCCAGAGTTCTTCCGGCAGGTCCTGCCCGGTCGGATTGTGGGGATAGTTGATCCACACGATCCGCGCACGATCGAGGACCTCCGCCGGGACATGCGCAGGATCCATGACGTAGCGATTGTCCGCAGTGAGCGGATACCTCCACGTCTCCGCACCGCTGTAGAACGCACCGATCTCCATCACCGGATATCCGGGTTCGGGATGCACGACGATCGAACGCGACTCCGATGGATCGACGAGTGCCAGCGGCAAGTGGAACATCGCTTCCTTGCTGCCGCGTGCGGGAAGCACTTCGGTCTCCGGAGACAGCGCGACTCCGAATCGCCGCGAATACCAGGCTGCGAAGGCTTCGCGGAGTTCGGCCTCTCCTTGGACCGACGGATACTGCGAAACCTCTGGCACAGATGCGACGAGCGCTTCGCGAATCCGCGCGTCGGTCGGCTCTCTGGGATCGCCGGTGCCGAAATCGAACACCGTGATGCCGCGTGCCGCGACGGCGCGCTTGCGCCGAGCGAGCTCGACCATCGGGTAAGGAGCGAGACGACGGATGCGTTCGTTCATGGTTGTGTCGCACCGAACAAGTGGAGCAGAACGCGCCGGGTCGCCGGCGCTCGGTCGTGATCTTCAGCGAGCTGGGCGCGAAGTCGAGCGAGATCCTCGGCGTCGTCCACGTCGTCTTCGGTTCTCAGTACGAAGGTCGCGAGCCGTTCGATGCGCGCGCGAGCGACGGTTCGAGCAAAGACACGTTCCGCAGGGCCGGAGCCGATCTCGGCGAGAACCGGAGCCAACGACTCGCGAGCCGCTGCCGCAGCTCCGACGAGGTAGTACCCACCGCCATGATCGGGCCCGATGACGAGTTCGGCACCGTCCTCCAACGCTTCGAAGGCCCCGAGAATGCGTGCGCGCGGTAGCAGCGGTGAATCGGTGTTCCGAAGCACGACGTGCCGGCACCCATCATCGAAGCACGCAGTGAACGCATTCTGCATACGCTCGGTGAGATCCGTTCCGTCCTGGATCGCGAGAGTGGCGTGCGAGCCCGTCAGTTCGGTCCCGGCAGCTCCGGGGTCCGGCCAAAGGTACAGCGTCGTCTCGACTCCCTCGCCCTCGAATTGCGATGCCCCGACGACATCGGACAAGAACGCCGCATAGAGACGCGCCGCGGAGTCCGCTGACAACGGCGGCACGAGACGCGTCTTGACACGTCCTGTCTCGGGAACTTTGCCGAACAGCAACAGCCGCTTGCGGCAGGTAGCAGACCCCATGAACTGTAGAACGATGCCAACGTTTGCATCCCGGCGCCAGTCCGGCCTACAGTCCGGCGTAAGAGTGGGCTCACAACAATCGCCGTAAGGACGTCCGATTCCGACATGTGTTCGATGGTTTCTCGTGTCGTGCGCTTCAGCGCACTCTCCCTCCTCTTCGCGGCTCCTGCCGGCATCGCCGCTCCTGGCGTGTGTGCCGTGCCTTCGACCGCCCCCACACCACGGCAGGGCTCTCTGAAAGGCCAAGTCGACGGCCTCGTGCGCGCGGGGAGAGGCATCGAAGGCAAGACCGCGAAGGAAGCCGCGGTCTACCTCGTGGCCCTCGTTCACTGCCATCGCGCCTACGACAAGAACGATGGACCCGTCATTCGCGAACCACTCAAGGTGCTCTTCGCGAACCGTCGACCTGACGGGCTCATCGGCGGTGCCGCCGAAGCGGATGCGGATCTCCGTGAAACGACGGCTTGGGCGTGGCAGGCGCTCGAGTCGCTCGATGCGCGCGGACATGCTGCGGACCTCGAGGCCATCAAGACGGCGTTCGGTCGTCACTTCAAACTCGCGGGGGCAAAACTCGATGCAGCCCTCCACCCGTTCGGGACCGACGGCACGCTGCAAGCACCGAGCGGCATCCGAGACGTGTTCAAGAACCTCATCGAAGCCGTCGCGACACAACAGGCCGAGAAGGCCCGCAAGTCCGCACCCGCGAAGCCGGCGAAAGCTTGGAAGCCCTTCATGCAAAAGGGACTCGATTGGCTGCTCGCGCAGCAATCCGAACCGGGTGTGTGGTCGATGCCGGGACGTGACGGCAAGGTCCAGCCCGAGCCTGGCGTGACGGCCCTCGCACTCGCGGCACTGGCAGGAAAGCCCGCAGCGACGCGCAGCGAGAACGAAACCAAGTCGCTCACGAAAGGAATCGAGTGGTTGCTCGCGCGACAGAAGGAGCACGACGACGGCGCGTTCTCCGACCAGGTACCGAACTACGTGACGAGCGCGGCGGTCCTCGCGATCAGCCGTGCGCGCGGCATCGACATCGATGCAAAGGAGATCGCGCAGTCGCTGGCGAAGGCACAGAAGTACTTGCTGATGATCCAGAACATCGAGCGCAACGGCTACATGCCGAGCGACCGCGACTACGGCTCGGTCGGCTACGG